>DASSWC010000343.1:0-8730 GCA_035705395.1 Pricia sp.
GGCCAACATGAAATATCCAAACGAAGTCTACAACAACGGTCTGGCCTATGGATATCCTATGGAATATGCTTACGGAACCCTTGTATTATGGACAATGGATGAAAGTATTGTTCCCTCGATGGACAGCCTTGTGAACGGGAACATACAACATATTGCCGTGGCAAACCCTAAAACGGCACCTTACGGGGCGGCGGCAATGGAAGTATTGGCATTCTACGACCTTTACGAAAGGACAAAGAAAAAGCTCGTATATGGAGAAAGTATTGCACAGACCAACCAGTTTATTGTTTCAAGGTCTGCTGAAATCGGATTTACGTCCAAATCGGTCGTTCTCTCCCCTAAAATGAGAGGAAAGGGGCGGTGGATTGAGTTAGCGGATCATACATATTCCCGAATAGATCAAGGGGTGGTAAGGGTCAAGCGCAAAAATGCCGATGCCGATGCCGCCAAACAATTTTACGATTTCCTGTTTTCAGGCGATGCGCACCAAGTACTTAAGGATTTCGGCTATCTGGTACCTGAACAATGAACCGTATTGAAGGCAAAATAGAAAAGGTTGTTACCAGCGGGAGCTTATCGGTGGTTACCCTGCTAATTAATGGCACGATGCGCCTGAAGACCATCATCATCGAAACCCCCGAAACAGCACAGTATCTGAAAACGGGGAATCGTATGAAAGCGTTGTTCAAGGAAACAGAAGTGATCCTTGGAACCGATATGGAGCCTGCCTTGGGCATCGAAAACAAAATACCGGGGCGAATAACCGAAATCGAGCAAGGTATTTTACTAAGCCGGGTGACCTTAAAAACGGATATTGGCAATCTTATGGCCTTGATCGGCACCCCTTTTATCGATGGGATGGGCCTGAAAGAAAATAGCGAAGTGCTGGCTATGATTGGAATGAACGCAATTATGCTGTCGGAATGATTGATTGGAGCCCTTTAATCGTTACTTTTAAACTCGCCGCTTTAACGACCGGAATATTGCTGATCATATCGATTCCAGTGGCCTATTGGTTGGCCTATTCAAAATCTAGGATTACCCCTATAATGGAAACTTTGGTCAGTATGCCACTCGTGCTGCCCCCAACAGTACTCGGGTTTTATCTGCTTGTCGCCTTTAGTCCCGGCAATGCTTTTGGTGGATGGTTGGAAGATTGGCTGGGCATCCGGTTCGTTTTTTCGTTCGCCGGTCTGGTATTCGCATCGGTAGTGTACAGTTTCCCGTTTATGGTGCAGCCCATTCAATCGGGATTTTCCAACCTTCCCGCTTCCCTGAAAGAAGCATCCTACGTTTTGGGAAAATCAAGGATCGCCACGCTTTTCAAGGTTTTGCTCCCGAACATGAAATCGTCGCTGCTCACGGGCACCGTACTTGCCTTTGCCCATACGGTTGGGGAATTTGGCGTAGTACTCATGATCGGTGGAAACATTCCGGGAAAAACAAGGGTGGCCTCGATAGCCGTTTACGATGAGGTCGAGGCCCTTAACTATGCCGCTGCGAATACCTATTCCCTGATACTGTTTGTCATCACGTTTATTTTATTGCTATTAGTCTATCTGTTCAATGGCGGGTATTTAAAAAAACTGAAGTACTACAACCGCGCATGATCGAGATATCCGTACATAAAAAGCTACATACCGCGGATGGGGAGATGACACTTTCCGTCGAGGTTAATGTCGAAAAAGGGGAGATCGTCACGCTTTACGGTGAATCGGGCGCGGGCAAAACATCGACCTTGCGCATGCTGGCAGGATTGATGGTACCCGATACGGGCAGGATCGTTGTAAACGGGAAAGTCTGGTTCGATTCCGATCGAGGAATCAATTTAAGGCCACAACAAAGAAATACGGGGTTCATGTTCCAGGACTATGCCCTGTTTCCCAACATGTCAGTACGGGGCAACCTGGAATTTGCCCTGAAGAAGGGGCAGGACAAAAGTACGGTGGAGAAGCTGGTACGACTGATCGAACTGGAACATTTACAGGAGAGGACACCCGATACCCTATCCGGGGGCCAACGACAAAGAGTGGCCTTTGCGAGAACCTTAATGGCCGACCCGGATATCCTGTTGCTCGACGAGCCCTTGTCGGCGCTGGATATCAAAATGCGCATGAAATTGCAGAATTACATCCTTCAAAGCCATGATGAGTCCCGCCCGACCATCTTTTTGATCAGTCATGACGTAAGGGAAATCATCAGGTTATCCGATACGCTGTACGAACTGCGTAAGGGTGTGACCTCCCAACCTCAAAAGTCTACCTCTTTTTTCACATCAAATGCGCTCAGCGGAAAGTTTCAGTTTGAGGGGGAAGTGATAGCAATAAAAAAGGAAGATGTAGTTTTTATAGTAACCTTATTGGTTTCGGGCCATTTGATCAAAATCATTGCCCAGGCATCGGATGTCGAAAAGCTCGCCCTAGGCGATAAGGTTATCGTCGCCTCAAAGGGTTTTAACCCTACCATTTATAAGATTGAATAGATCGCCAATGAAATAACACACAATACCAACAGGCAATGAAGAAATATCTGTATCATTTAATCGGTTTCGTTTGCGCGTTATTAGTGGGAAACCCGTACACATTGTTTTCCCAGAACCCCGAGGGGCCCGCGGTTGGGGTAATTCGGATCAACCAACTGGGCTATATGCCCGAAAGTATCAAGGTAGCGGTGTTCGGCTCTAAAAATGATTCGAAAATCGAGTCATTTTCATTGCACGATGCCGCCACCGGAAAAGAGGTGTTCACTTCCAAAAACCCAAGGGCCAAAGGGGCCTATGGTCCTTTTAAATCCACCTACCGGTTACATTTTAGCGACTTTGATATCCCAGGAAAGTACTATGTGCAGGCTTCCAGTGTCAAATCCCCGACATTTCGGATAGCCCCGGATGTCTATGACCGAACGGCGGATTTTTTACTGGAATACATGCGCCAGCAACGTTGCGGATACAATCCCTTTTTGACCGCTTCCTGTCATCTTAATGACGGTTACATTCTCTATAATCCCGAGAAAAAGGGCCAGCGAATCGATGTTACCGGAGGATGGCACGATGCCTCCGATTATTTGCAGTATACGGCCACTTCGGCCAATGCCGTTTTTCAATTATTGATGGCCTATCGGGATAATCCCGAGGCGTTCGGCGATGCCTATAAAACCAACGGACTGCCGGGCCCGAACGGTATCCCGGATATCATTGACGAGGCCAAGTGGGGGATGGACTGGTTAAAAAGAATGAATCCGTCGCCTACTGAGTATTATAACCAGATCGCGGACGACCGGGACCATGCCGGGTATCGTTTGCCCAATAAGGACACCGTAGTGTATGATCCCGCCCGAAAGGGTCGCCCAGTATATTTGGCCAGTGGTGATAAGCAAGGGGCCGTGAAGTATAAAAACCGTTCGACCGGTGCGGCATCGACCGCAGGCAAATATGCCTCCGCTTTTGCTTTGGGCGCCACGGTTTTAAAGGATTTCTATCCCGACTATTCCGAAGATCTGCCGCAACGCGCCAAGGACGCCTACCGTTATGGGGAGCAACATCCGGGTGTCAGTCAGACCGCCCCGGGTGGCGCCCCTTATTTTTATGAGGAAGAAAATTGGGTCGATGATATGGAACTGGCCGCGAGCAGTTTGTTCCAACTCACCCAAAACGAAGCATACAAAAACGAAGCCCTTCGCTACGCCTCCGAAGAAAAGACCACGCCTTGGATTGGGCGCGATACCGTGCTGCATTATCAGTATTATCCGTTCTTGAATGCCGGGCACTACGAACTGGCATCGGCATTGAAATCGGATAAACGAACAAAAGTGGCCTCCTACTATGCCTCGGGCCTGGAAATGCTACATGAACGGGGAGAAAGTAATCCCTTTTATATGGGAGTTCCCTTTGTCTGGTGCTCCAATAACTTGGTGACCGCGGCGGTGACCCAAAGCAGGTTGTACCACCACTTGACCGGTGATGAGACGTATCTTGAAATGGAAGCCGCCCTACGGGATTGGCTTTTTGGCTGTAATATTTGGGGTACTTCGATGATTGTGGGGCTTCCCGAAAATGGGGATTATCCCACCGACCCCCATTCGTCCCTTTGGCTTTTGGAGAACTATCAAACCGATGGGGGCCTGATCGACGGGCCGGTGTACGGTTCCATAGCCAATAGCCTGATCGGGGTCGCGCTTCACGACGAGGATGAATATGCCGAATTTCAATCCGATTTGGTGGTGTATCAAGACGATATCGGCAGCTACTCGACCAACGAACCCACAATGGACGGCACGGCCTCCTTGGTCTACTACCTCTCTTCCCTGGAAAGTGAAAGCAGGGCCAAGGGACATCAAAAACGGACGTATACCTATGATGAAAGCGGTGCTATCGTACGCGGTGATTCATCCCGTAAAACAATCAATTTGATGTTCTCTGGGGATGAATTTGCCGATGGGGCCGAAGAAATTCTCGATATCCTCGAAAAAAAGGATATCAAAGCCTCTTTCTTCCTGACCGGAAATTTTTATAGGAACAAGAAGTTCGCCGCTTTTATCGAAAGGGCAAAACGATTGGGACACTATCTGGGCGCCCATTCCGATCAACACTTGCTGTATAACGATTGGACCGGTCAAAAGAAGTTATTGGTCGACCAACAGGAATTTAAGAAGGATGTCAACGCGAATTACGCCGAAATGGAAAAATTCGGTATCCAAAAAGAAGATGCCCCTTATTTTTTACCTCCTTATGAATGGAACAACGACATCATCACCCAATGGACCGATCAAATGGACCTAACCCTGATCAATCATACGCGCGGGACTTTGTCGCATGCCGACTACACCACCCCTGAAAAGGCTAATTATAGGAGTACCGAAGCCATTTTTAAATCCATCCTATCCTACGAGGAAAAGGAAAATTTAAACGGTTTTCTTCTTCTCTCGCATATCGGAGCCCATCCCGACCGGAAGGATACCTTTTATTCAAGGCTCGGCGAACTTATCTCCGCCTTGGAAAAGAGGGGATACACCTTTGAATCCTTGGACCGTATTTTGGATTTGAGGGACTAAAAGTATTGCATCTTGCTACGTATCTTTAAAGTATAGTATTGACGTAATAGATTCACAGCCCCATTGTAATTTATAGCCCTTGGAAACCCAAAACATACATTTGACCCTCCCCATAAAGATTCCCTATCCGGTCTTACGGCAGTTACTGGAGATCCGGCTTATTGGAATGGAAATCGGTTCGGGCAAGCGCAAACGGGGCAAAATAATAGCTCTCGACTTGGAGGCAAGTCCCTCTCCGGAATATGACATTCTATTGGAGCTTCAAATCGGGGTGGCCAAGAAGCTGTTCTTGCCTAAAGAGCTGTCCGTCTTTATCCATGGCTCCCTCGACTACGATCCAGAAACGGGAAGGCTTTTCGTCGGCACCTTTAAAATCGCCTCGAAAAACCGGAATTTTTTGTTCGACAAAGCCCTGGAATTTTTGGCCAATCGGGTGTATTACCGCAAAGTGCTCGACAAAGCCGAGATACAGGTAACCGAAATAATAGCCCCAAGGCTAAAGCGGCTTAACGAAAAATTGGAAATGGGTATACCCACCGCCCAAGGAATGGTCTTCCACGGAGCCATGGACAAGGTTGTGATAGCCCGAATTGAAACGGCTTCAGAGTATATCTCAGTGTATGTGCTATTTGAGGGTGCTGCGGAGGTAATTCTACAGTATGTACCCGATAAAAATGTAACCTAGGGGTTTGCCGGATTGGACGAATAGTATGGCTATCCCGTACCGGGGGTCCGCTCTATAAGTGTGAATTGGCATGTTCAACGTATTCCTCCCGAATCTTATCGTATAGGATACCCAGACGCTCATGAAAGTCATTGGTCATAGGAAAAAGAAGATCCTTGAAGCCGATCTGCAATTGCATTTTCCCATCGATCTGGCCGAACAGAAAATCATGGTCATGGCCGCGCTCATTATAGGATTCCAAGGGTTGGGCGGCAAAGGTCAATTTCACAGGTGTATTTTGACGGTACGAGTACCGAACATTAAATGAAATTGCATTATAATGCTTTGCAAACTCAATCAAGGAAGAACTGTGTTGTGCCATGTTCGGTTTGTATCGAAATCGTTTTATCGTTTCGGGCATGAGACATCCTGCCTACGATCCTATAGCTAGTCGAAAGCGAAACCCGTGGACAAACGGTATAAAAACGCGTATACGACCACCACCAACATTAAGAAACTGAACCACGCAAAGGCCTTGAAATAGTTCCTGACCATAAAACTGCCAATATTTTTGAAACCTTCGGAGTAGATTTCCCTTAAAAGTACAAATGTTTTCATAAAATCTGTTTTTAATTGCAGGACAAAGGTGGCGCGGATCGATCCCACAGGCAATTGTTTTCGTCGAAGTATCGGGAAACAACCGATGAAAGGTAAACAAGGACGTGTTTAACCGGTAAAAATGTTTTTCGTCGAAGAATATCAATTGGAGCACTTCGGGCGAACTGTGCCAGAAAATCGATAAATCGCTGTTATGGACTCGAAGCATATCCAAAAAGCAGCGAATACGGCGATAAAAAAACGTATCCCTTGGTAAACTATTTGTTTAGGATAGGGTGGGTTTTGGATGGTTAGAAACCTGCTGTGGGGGGTGCGGCGGACCGAATACATGGTTCTGTCCCCTTTTTTTTTATTTTATCAGTTTATGGAATTGCTCAATATTACTTGGATTCCCTTTTATATATATAATATCGCCCTGTTTTAAAATCTCGTCCGGTCGAATGCTATCCAACATTTCATTTTTTCTTTTGATGCTCAGGATGTTTATTCCATATTCGGCCCTTAAGTTCAATTCGTACAATGGTTTTCCCAAAAATCTATTGCTGTCGGAATTCATCCGTAAACAGGTAATGTTGAAATCTGCCAGTTCTGTCAGTCTATAGGTTTTCGGACGCTTCAACTCACTTTTAAATAGTTGATAATTGTCTGCGCGTACCTTTTCGATAAGTTGGTCAATATCGTCTTCCGGCACAAGAAAATTTTGAAGTACGTGGGTGAATATTTGAACTGAAGTTTCAAACTCTTCCGGAATTACTTCATCGGCACCTAAAGCGATCAGTTCGGGCGTTTCCTTTATATACCTGGTTCTAACGACCAAATAGAGCGAATCGGATTGGGAACGGATATTTTTAATGATGGTTTTGGTGGCAAGTTTGTCAGATATGGCAACAACGGCCGCCCTGGCCTTTGAAAGATGTACGGTTTCGAGAATGTGGTCCCTCGCCGCGTCCCCAAAAATGATGGGCAATCCCTTTTGGCGTTCACGTTTGACCGTTTCTGCATTCATCTCGACAACCATGTATGGGATGTTATTTGAGGACGCTGCCTTTGCCAAGTTACTGCCATTTACCCCATATCCAATAATGACCAAATGGTTTGTCAGTTCGTAATCGGCCATTTCCGTTTTTTCTTTTTCGGAACTGTACGTGCTGTCCAAACCCCACTTTTTTGACATGCCAATAAATCTGTTGACAATACCCCCTGAAAAAATGATGACAAAAGGTGTCAACAACATAGACAGGATAGAAACAGAAAGAAAATATTGATTGGTTTGCTCACTTAACAAATTGTATTCTATACCCACTTTTGAAAGAATGAATGCAAATTCCCCCACTTGAAAAAGCGATAACCCTGTCAATAACACCGTTCTCGTGGGATATTTAAGGATAGCGACCGCTATTGAGGCTATGGCTGATTTGACAATAAAAACCACCAAAACCAACAACAAGATGAGAGGTATATTGCTTAGAAAAAAGTTCAGCTCAAGCAGCATACCTATCGAAACAAAAAAGAAGCTTATGAACAGCTCCCTGAAAGGCAGGATAATACTTGTAGCCTGATGACTGTATTCAGATTCCGAAACGATCAGGCCTGCAATAAAAGCCCCCAAAGCTAAGGACAATCCTGCTTCCGATGTAAGAAAGGCAACGGCAAAACATAGGGTAATCGTAACTAATAGAAACAGTTCCTTACTGTTGGTTTTCGCCACTGCGTGCATCAACCTTGGCACGATAAACCGTGCACTTAAAAACGTGATTACAAGAACGGCAACCGACTTTAAAAGCAGCGAGAGGATACTTGCCCAAAGATCAGTAGATTCACCGGCTAACATTGGGGTTACCAGCATCATTGGCACTACAATGATATCCTGAAAGATTAATATAGCCAACGCGTTTCTTGCGTGAGGGGATGAAATTTCCTGTTGGTCCTGTAAGGTCTTTAGTATAATTGCCGTACTTGACAAAGAAAAAAGGAAACCGACAAAAACAGATTCGTTCCATGAATTCCCCAAAAAATAATAAACAAGTCCCGCTACAAGCACCGTAGTACCTACCTGAAAAAAACCACCAATAAAAACGGTTTTTTTAATAGAGGCCAATTGCTTTATGGACAGTTCCATACCTATCACGAAAAGCAAAAGGATAACTCCAATTTCAGATAAAATCTCTACTTGCCCTACGGCATCGATAAGACTTAACCCATAAGGGCCGATGATTACCCCCGTTAGCAAAAAACCGACTATCGAAGGTAATTTCAGTCGTTGCAACGCAAAAACGATTACGACAGAAAAGCCTAGAAGGATGAGAATGTCTTGTAATAAGGGTAAATGCATTGGCTATTCTTGAGCACGTGTCATTAAACTTTTTCCCTTTTCCGCACCTGCGGAGGGAACCCCAGTA
>DASSWC010000344.1:0-3662 GCA_035705395.1 Pricia sp.
GCTGCAACTGTTGGAAAACGGCGAGGTACTTATTTTGTCGGGGAAAGTGGAACTGGGGCAGGGCCTGCGCACCGCACTTAAGCAGATCGCTGCCGAAGAGCTGAATATGGCCTTACCCCGGATACAGGTACAACTCGCCGAAACGGGCAAGACGCCAAATGAAGGCTATACCGCCGGTAGCCAATCTATAGAAACCAGCGGAATGGCCATTCGCAATGCCGCCGCTTCGGCCCGCGAGATCGTTTTGAAAATGGCTTCCGAAAAATGGGGGACGCCCATATCCCAATTGCAGCTCAAGGACGGTATAATCATAGGTGCCGATACAAGATTGTCCCTGAACGAGTTGTTGGGAGGTCAACAAATCGAACAGGCGGTAAGCGAGCCGACGGAATATAGGGCCAAAACCGTCCGCAAATTCGTGGGCAAACCCATCCCCAGAACGGATATCGAGGATATGGTCCGTGGTAATCCGGTATTCGTACAAGATCTTCGTTTTCCGGATATGGTGCATGCCCGGGTCATCCGGCCTACCGGGTATGCCTCCCGATTGATTTCTGTTGACGCTTCCGAAATCGAAAAGCGCCCCGGATTTTTAAAATTGGTCCGCAGGGGCAGTTTTTTGGGCGTGATCGCCGAAGAGGAATACCAGGCCATACAGTTAAAGGAAACGGGGGAGAAGATCGCCCAATGGGAATCCGGGGAAAAACTACCCGGAAGCCGTTCGCTAAAGACGTATATAAAGACACTTCCTGCAGAAACGGAAAATCACGAACAAAAAGGCGATGTAAAATCCGTTTTCGACAATGCCGCAATTGGGCATAGCGCGTCGTACTTTAAGCCCTATATTATGCATGCCGCCATGGGCCCCTCGTGCGGGATTGCTTTATTTAAAGGGGGCAAGCTATCCGTTTGGACCAATAGCCAGGGCATTTATCCGTTGCGGAAGAGCCTGGCCGAACTGCTTGCGATGTCCGAAGACGATATTCATATCACTGGGGTGCCCGGTGCCGGTTGCTACGGGCATAATGGCTCCGACGATTCCGCCGTGGAAGCCGCCCTGATGGCCATCGCCTATCCGGGAAAACACGTCCGCAACCAATGGATGCGCGAAGATGAACACGGTTGGGAGCCTTATGGAACGGCGATGGCCATCGAGCTAAAGGCGGCCGTGGATACCGACGGAATCATACGCGGATGGCAGCAAGAGATATGGTCCGATGGGCACAGCAATCGTCCGGGCGGAAGTCCCGACAGCCTCTTGCCGGCCCGGTTCCTGGACCAAGGCTATGGCGCCCCCGGTATCGGGTATAGAGGCGGGGCGGTGCGCAATTCGGTTCCGTACTATCCAATAGAAAACCTTAGCGTGCGATCCCATATTTTTAAGGGACCGCTACGTACATCTTCCTTACGGGGACTGGGTGCCTATACCAACATTTTCGCCATTGAATCCTTTATGGACGAACTGGCTCATAAGGCGGGCAGGGATCCCCTTGAATTCCGTTTAAAACATCTAACCGACCCACGGGCGAAATTCTGTCTGCAAAAGCTGGGGGATACCGTTGCCGGTATCCGTCTAAAAAAGGGTGATGGACTCGGATTCGGCTTTACCCGTTACAAAAATAGTGGTACCTATTGTGCCGTGGCCGCCTTGGTGAACGTGGATCGGGAGAACGGTCGCGTACGGACCCAAAAAATGTGGGCCGTGATCGATGCCGGCGAAACCATCAATCCGGATGGACTGCGAAACCAAACGGAAGGGGGAATGGTTCAATCGGCCAGTTGGGCCCTTAAGGAAAAAGTCCGTTTTGGCGCACAACACGTTACCAGTCTCGATTGGGAATCGTATCCCATTTTTCGGTTTCCGGAGACGCCGGAAACGCAGGTCGAGGTAATCGATAGGGTCGATCAACCTCCTAAAGGAGCCGGGGAGGCTGTACAAGGACCTGCCACGGCGGCCGTGGTGAACGCTATCTTCAATGCCACAGGCGTTCGAATCAGGGAGTTGCCCGTAGACACCAATTTGTTGAAATCGGGAACAAGCGGTTAGAACTAGCCTAAAATGAACCATTATCCGCCATTCCCGCTCTCCGCGACAGTACAGTTTTAACCTAACCCCCTGCCGATATTCAATACAAGCTGTCGACAAATACCAAAAAGGGCCCAATCAATGAAGACCGGGCCCTTTTATCGAGAACACTATATGAAAATGAAAAATTAACTCCGTTTTAATTACATTACAAACATAGCTCGGGGTGGGTGCGCTGCCAATTCTTTGTTGTGAAACGGTCAAAAGTTGTGGTGTAGGATGATTTTTATTGTTTGTAGGAAGGTCATTTTTATTGGAAGGCAGAATGCCCCGTAATATCCGCACCGGTAATCAAAAGATGAATATCGTGGGTACCTTCGTAGGTGATTACGCTCTCGAGGTTCATCATATGGCGCATAATGCTAAATTCACCGGTTATGCCCATACCGCCCAAGATTTGTCGGGCCTCACGTGCGACCTTTAGGGCCATATCTACATTATTGCGCTTGGCCATGGAAATCTGCGCCGTGGTCGCTTTCCCCTCGTTTTTCAGCTGGCCCAGACGGAAGGCCAATAACTGCGCCTTTGTGATTTCGGTAATCATCTCGGCCAATTTCTTTTGTTGCAATTGAAAGGCCGCAATAGGTTTTCCGAACTGCTCGCGTTCCTTCGCATAGCGAAGTGCCGTATCGTAACAATCCATAGCGGCACCGATGGCGCCCCAGGAAATTCCGTAACGGGCGGAGTCCAGACAGCCTAGGGGCGCCCCGAGTCCGCTTTTGTTCGGTAGCAGGTTTTCCTTCGGCACTTTTACGTTATCGAAGATCAATTCTCCCGTAGCGGAGGCACGTAACGACCATTTATTGTGCGTTTCGGGCGTGGAAAAGCCTTCCATACCCCGTTCCACGATCAGACCGTGTATTCGACCTTCCTGGTTTTTCGCCCAGACCACGGCAATATCGGCAAAGGGGGAATTGGAAATCCACAGCTTGGCACCGTTCAATAGAAAATGGTCACCTTTGTCCTTAAAATTTGTGGTCATCCCGCCGGGGTTGGAGCCGTGGTCGGGTTCGGTCAGTCCGAAACAGCCCATGAGTTCGCCGGTAGCGAGCTTGGGCAGGTATTTTTTGCGCTGTTCCTCGGTGCCGTACGTGAAAATGGGATACATGACCAACGAAGATTGCACCGAGGCGGTGGATCGAACCCCGCTGTCACCGCGTTCGATTTCCTGCATGATGAGGCCGTAGCTGATCTGGTCGAGTCCGGCACCCCCATATTCCTCGGGAATGTAGGGCCCGAACGCCCCGATTTCGGCCAGTCCCGCAAGAATTTGCTTCGGGAAATCCGCCTTTTGGGCATATTCCTCGATGATGGGTGAAATATCGCGTTTGACCCATTGACGGGCGGCCTCACGAACGAGCTTGTGCTCTTCGGAAAGCAGGTCGTCTACATTATAGTAGTCGGGGGCTTCGAACAGGTCGGGTTTCATACAGAAATATTTTTACCAAAGGGTGCGACGAAATATAACACTTATTGGCCAAATTGTTAAATGAAAAAAGTTTAATCTACCTTTGGGATATGAACTCATTTAGACTTTTTGGATTGAAGCGAAAATCAGTCATTTTTTGTCCGATTG
>DASSWC010000345.1:0-5579 GCA_035705395.1 Pricia sp.
GGCCGTTATGTTCAGCGCGAGACAGCTTCCTACGGTGCTGGCGAAAAGTCCGAAGGTAGTCTTCGCCATTTTCAGGAGGGATTTGGTGATAACGGCCAGAGCCCCGATACCTTCCATGATGCCCCCAAATACCATGGCGCAAATGATGAGCCAGATTGTGCCTAGCATACCCGCCATGCCCTTGGCGGAGAATAGGTCATTAAGCATGGGATTATCGGTAGGTATGGCCGTTTCAACGGTAATGGCGTTCAGTACGCCCTGGTAGCCGGATTCGAACGAAAGGCTATCCGCCCCTGTTAGCCCAGCCACGACATCGGGCTGAAAAATCAGGGCAAATAAAGCGCCTAGCAAGGTGCCGATCAACAGCGCGGCCAAGGGCGGGGTCTTTTTTACAATCAGGAATATGACGACGACCGGTACGATGAACAGCCATCCATTGATGATAAAAGTGGCGTCTATGGCCGTTAAAAGGGAATCGACATCCGCGGTTCCATTGGTATCGAGGTTCAACCCGATAATTACGAATACAAGCAAGGTGACCGTAATCGTAGGTACGGTGGTGTACAGCATATATTGTATGTGGTCGAAAAGTTCCCCACCCGTCATGGCCGGTGCCAAATTGGTGGTGTCGCTCAAAGGGGAGAGCTTATCCCCAAAATAGGCGCCGGATAGTACTGCCCCAGCCGTCATGCCCAACGATATGCCCAAGGCGTTTCCAATACCCATCAAGGCGATTCCTACCGTTGCGGAGGTCGTCCAGCTGCTTCCCGTGGCTAACGAGATGACGGAGCAGATAAATACGCATGCCCCCAAGAATATAGTGGGATTCAGCACTTGCAAACCGTAATAGATCATGGCGGGAATAATACCGCTGATCAGCCAGGTGCCCGCCAGTGCACCTACCATCAACAGTATCAATATGGCCCCCGTGGTGGATTTAACATTTTCGGCAACTTCCGCCATCATTTGTTGGTATGAAACTTTATTTAGGATGCCGACAACGGCCGCTACCGCCCCGCCCATAAGAAGAATAAACTGGTTGGATCCGCTCAGGGCATCGTCACCGAAAACGTATACGTTGTAGGCCAGCATGCCCACCAAGGCGATAACCGGAATTAAGGCTTCCCAGATACTCAGCTCCCTATTTTCAACGATTTCCTGTCTTTCTCGATGTTTGCCAGAGTTGGGGCCTTTCATAAAGATGGGATGTTAGGGTTGGATTTCCCGTAATATTACGATAATGCAAACGGTTGTGCAACTCCGAAAAATAATCTTAATTTTGTCCCACAATACAAAACAAGAACTATGAGTTCATACGACGTAGCTGTTATTGGCTCGGGACCGGGAGGATATGTGGCGGCCATTCGCTGTGCGCAGTTGGGCATGAAGACCGCAATTATCGAAAAGTACAGCACCCTGGGCGGCACTTGCCTGAACGTGGGATGTATTCCCTCAAAGGCATTGTTGGATTCCTCCCACCATTACGAGGATGCCATCAAGCATTTCGAGGAGCACGGAATCGATATCCCCGGGGAAGTCAAGCTCAATATGGAGAAAATGATCGCCCGAAAACAATCGGTTGTTGATCAGACCTGCGACGGCGTGAAGTTCCTCATGAAAAAAAACGACATTGATGTTTTTGAGGGATTAGGCAGTTTTAAGGATGAGACCCATATCGATATCAAAAGGACGGATAATAAAACAGAAACAATTGAGGCCAAGAATATCATCATAGCCACCGGAAGTAAACCTTCAAACCTTCCCTTTATTGAATTGGATAAGGAACGGGTCATTACCTCTACGGAAGCCCTGAAGTTAAAGAAGGTGCCCAAGCACATGATTATCATCGGGGGCGGGGTCATCGGGCTCGAACTGGGCCAGGTATATAAAAGGCTAGGTGCCGAGGTAACGGTCATTGAATATATGGATCGGATTATTCCTACTTTCGATGCCGCCCTTTCCAAGGAATTGATGAAAGTGATGAAAAAGCAGAAGGTGCAGTTCCATCTTTCCCATAAGGTCAAATCCGTAACACGGAAAAAGGACGAAATTAGTGTCAAAGCGGATAATAAAAAAGGCGAGGAAGTGGAATTCAAAGGGGATTATTGCCTGGTTTCCGTCGGCCGGCGCCCGTATACGGAAGGATTGAACGCTGAAGCGGCCGGGGTCAAAATTGATGAGAACGGCCGCGTAGAGGTTAATGAACGCCTGCAGACCGCCGCATCGAATATTTACGCCATCGGCGATGTCATCCGTGGCGCCATGTTGGCCCATAAAGCCGAGGAGGAAGGCACGTTGGTCGCCGAACAATTGGCCGGCCAAAAACCACATATGGACTATAACCTGATTCCCGGGGTAGTCTACACCTGGCCCGAAGTGGCTGCGGTAGGTAAGACCGAGGAAGAACTTAAAGAAGCGGGTGTGGAATATAAAACCGGACAATTTCCTATGCGGGCCCTCGGCCGTGCCCGGGCGAGCATGGACCTTGACGGATTCGTAAAAATCCTTGCCGATAAAAAAACGGACGAGGTGTTGGGCGTACATATGATCGGACCTCGATGTGCCGACCTGATTGCCGAGGCCGTAACCGCCATGGAATTCAGGGCCTCCGCGGAGGATATTTCCCGTATGAGCCATTCGCATCCGACCTATGCGGAGGCGGTCAAGGAAGCCGCGCTCGCCGCGACGGGAGACCGGGCACTGCACGTCTAGCTACGCAAGGGGGAACCTTCAAAGTGAAAAACTCCTACTGCTTTATAAATCCGAAGCGGCGTAGCAGGCGGTAGAATCGGTCTTTAGCGGTTTCGATCGTGTGCATTGCAAACAACTCGGATTGCACCTCGGCGTACCTTCCCGCCGTGACCAGCTTTAATTTGATCGAAACCTTGTGCTTTTCGTATTGTAGGGCCGCATAGGTACAGAAGCCCATAAAGGCAATCGCTCCCAATACTGCCAAGGCGGGGGAGAGGGAATGCTGAAAAAAACGGTACAGACCCACTCCCGTAAAACTTCCGTAGAGAATGATAAAGTGCACTACATAAATGGACAAGGTGCTCTGGCCTATTTTTAGCACAGATCGGTTCTGCATCCACCTCCGGAAAAGCATAAAGATCGCAAATACCAAAAGCACATCGCCCAGACGGATGAAAAGGTAGTTATTGAAAAATATATCGGCGAACAATTGTATTCCCGTAAGCCTCGAGAAACCGAGAAAAAGTTCCGAAGAGCCAAAAATCAGACCCGTTCCCACGACGACTGCCATCCCGATAGCGGTCGGGTATAGGTACTTGAAATTTTTGAATTTTGTAAAAAGTAGGGATGTAAAGCCGCCAAAGGCCGCATATCCGAACCATGGGAAGATTGTGAATATCGATCCGTTGCCCTTGGTCAAATAATTTGCCATGGCATCCGGCAGAAAGGCAAAGCCCCATGTCTTATACAGCGGTTCGAAAATGAACAACGATAGGGTAGCCCCCAATAGAACCAAGGGAAAGAGAAACGCCTGACGTTTCTGCGACACGAGATAGATGCCGATGATCCCCAAAATGGAAAGTCCGATGCAATGCAGCACGTCCACGAGATAAAAAGAGGGATAGATTTCGCCCTGCAACAGTCCGAAAACGTTCATCCGCAATAGATAGCCAATAAAAAGGAGTTCCAGCCCGCGTTTGATTCCTTTTTTGACCCGTGGATTTTTAAGTCCCTTTTCATCTCCACGTACCAATAGATAGGTAAAAATAAATCCTGAAACGGTAAAAAAGACGGGGGCGGTAATGCCCCTAAAATATTTCCAGACGGCAAAAACGGGATTAGAGGCGTCCCGAACCCCAATATCGAGGAGTCCGTCCACAAAATGCCCTTGCAACATCATGAGAATGGCCCATGCCCGCATGGCGTCGATAAAGTAGAGTCTTTTGGTTTTGTTATCCACCTTAATTTCTAGAAATAAAACATCCGTGTTCCCGCCTCAACAGACATTGTTTACTACCATATATACTTGTAAAGCAGCAAGTTTAGATGTCTCAAGCGGTAAAATTAACCAAAATTCGCGCAATTGGCGGGTATTTGGTATATTTTCGCCGAAATTCCACAGCCACTTGCGCAAAAAAGCCTCTTTTACGGTTACCGACCTTGATCATTTCAAGCGTAATCTGCTGCATTGGGCCGAAGGCTTCGATGAGGCAGTTTGGTTGGAAGGCAATGGCCATCGAGATCCGTTTGGCGCTTTCGATGCCCTTTTGGCGGTAGAAGGATTCACATCGCTTGTCACGGATTTTCAGGATGCCTTTGCAGATTTGGAGAAATATCAAAAAAAAACAAGGGACTGGATTTTCGGATACCTATCCTACGACCTTAAAAACGATATCGAAGAGCTGTCATCCCGAAATTTCGACGGACTGCTTTTCCCCGACCTTTATTTTTTTCAGCCGATGAAAATCATCCGTATTACCGGGGAAATCGTTGATTTTTTGTATTTGAATCATGTGGCCGGGGATATGGAAAAGGATTTCGACGAGATTGCGAAACGAAAACCCCGTATGGAAAACTCCCCACAAAACGAATCTCAACTGGGCGAATCCAGTCAAAACGAAACCCAAGGCGAATCCCCACAGGGCGAATCCCCACAGGGCGAATCCCCACAGGGCGAATCCCCACAAGGCGAATCCCCACAAGGCGAATCCCCACAAGGCGAATCCCCACAAGGCGAATCCCCACAAATCAAGAATATTCAGGCGTTGAAGGACATCCGAATAAAACTGCGTATTTTCAAGGATGAATATTTTACACGGATAAGGGAGCTACAGCAGCATATTCACCGCGGTGACGTGTACGAGGCCAATTTTTGCCAGGAATTCTACGCAGAAGATGCGCAAATCGATGCCATCCAAACCTTTGAAAGGTTGAATGCGATTTCAAAGGCGCCTTTTTCGGTGTTCTTGAAACTGCGGGACAAATTCCTGCTATCCGCATCCCCGGAGCGCTATTTGCGTAAAAAAGGAAACCAATTGGTTTCCCAGCCGATCAAAGGTACGGCAAGGCGCTCTCTGGATCCCAATGCGGATAGCGACCTCAAGAACGCCTTGAAAAGGGATGCGAAGGAACGCGCGGAGAATATCATGATTGTAGACCTGGTGCGCAACGACCTTTCGAAAAGCGCGATCAAGGGGAGTGTCCGGGTCGAGGCACTGTGCGAGGTCTACTCCTTCGAACAGGTGCACCAGATGATTTCCACCATAACGGCCGAGGTACCACATGACAGAAATCCTTTGGAGATTATCAAGGAAACCTTCCCCATGGGCAGTATGACCGGCGCTCCCAAGATATCGGCCCTAAAAATTATCGAGGATTTGGAAGCCTTCAAGCGTGGATTGTACAGTGGGGCCGTAGGCTATTTCACGCCTGAGGGGGATTTTGATTTCAATGTGGTCATCCGTAGTATACTGTACAATGCCACGAAAAAATACCTGTCGTATGCCGTGGGTAGTGCCATTACCGCAAAGTCCATTCCCGAAAGGGAGTACGAGGAGTGCCTGTTGAAGGCGAAAGCCATGCGTGAAGTGCTCGAACGTTGATAACTT
>DASSWC010000346.1:0-6579 GCA_035705395.1 Pricia sp.
AAAAAACTGAAATGGAAAGGCAAAAAACACAAGTCGGTCCTGATGAAGCGGAAGTCGAAGAAAACATTGATGTTCAAACCGGTAAGCGGGAAGTATTAGAAGAAGAGGTCTACGAAAATGATGATTCGAATCCAACGCCAAGTTCTAGCCCGAATCGCATGGAAAGTAAAAACGCCGGTGTTTGGACCGTATCCTCCGGTGCCAATCGTGATTCCCGTAATGTTCAAGATTCAGCTCCGATTCCACCTGTTGCCCCAACCATTGCCCTGCATGCCAAAACGGATACGTATTCAAAAAAACTAAAAAGTTCAATAAACGAATACCTGGAGTCAAACAAAACGTATGAGAAAGCGGTGGCCGACTATCGCAATAAAGGAAAAGGTACCAGGCAAAATCTTTGGAATATGTATAATGAGGCCATGGAAAAGTACGTCGCTTATCATCTTCTCGCCAAAGAAGAAGGAAACTTTGTTCGACCTCTTGCAGCCAACAAAACGCGCACCAATACTATGAGTGATACAGCACCCGAACCTCCACAGCCCTCAAAACCAAAAGCGCCTGCGCCCCTAGAGCTACTCAAAGAACTCAAAACGGAAAATGCCAAGATTATTCTCAACGGGAAAGAAATCACTTATGAAAAAGCGGAAGAGATGTTGGAAGGGGACAACAGTATCAACGTAAAAGTCAACCGGGAGAATGGAAAACGCCCAGTTATGGAACTTTCTACGGAATAGGAACTTTCCATAGAAGTTAGGCCTGCGCAAGAACATTGTGCGTAACATCCCAAAAAAGTGGCGAACCGAAAAATAAAACTCCTCATAGAGGCCGATTTTAATCCCCCCATATCCGCCCCCAAAGTGCCGAAAGCAACTTTTGAGCGTCGCGGGCGGACTTTTCGGTTTCCTGCACTTGGAGTCCACCATTGGTTTCCATCAATTTATAACTGAAAGTGAAGCGGGTCTCGTTCGGGTCAAGACTGACCGGGCCGAAACGCAGGTCGTTGAAATACAGTTGTCCGTTTTGCTTGGTGATGGTGTACCAACCTTTAGCTATTTTGGCGAGGCGCAGGATCTTGCCATTGGTTTTAAGTTTCCCGAGTAGCTGACGATTCTTTGGATATCTCAAAAAATCGATATCACCGGAATCAAAGAAGGAATAATTTCCGATCAGATAGGCATCTCCCACATCGACATTCGCCGTCCAAAGAATGGTATTGAAGGGCGCGGGCCGCGTTTCGATGGCCTCATATTCGATTCCCTGGGCTTTGAGGCTTTCGATAAACTGTCGATAAGCGGCCCCTTTTAGAACGAGGGTCAGCAGCAAATAACTACTACTCACGATAATACCGAGCTGGTTGTAATATTTGCGTTTGGGGGATGTGCGTTTCTGCCGCATCGCCAATATCAGGAATACCAAGAACGGTACGGTATAAAGCGGATCGATCACGAAAATACTCTGAAAGGCCAAGCGGGTGTCGAACGGCCAGAACAGCTGCGTGCCCCAGGTGGTAAATGCATCCAAAAGGGGATGGGTGAAAAGACCCCAGAACATCAACAGGGTCCAATCTTGAAACGTAGCCGGGCTTTTTCTTTCGATCTTGGAAATCAGCCATCCGAAAATCGGGGCGAACAGCAGGGCGAAAAAGATGGAATGGCTAAAGCCCCGATGCCATTCCGTTGCGGTCACAATATCGACAAAGTGGCCGGACAACACGTCGAGATCGGGAATGGTGCCGGCAATCGCCCCGTAAAGCATAGCCTTGTTGCCAACCTTTCTTCCGAGAACCGCCTCGCCGACGGAGGCGCCTAATACAATTTGTGTTAACGAATCCATTGCTTTTTTGAGTCTAAACGCCTAAATACTGGGTTTAGATGTTCGGTGCCTCTCGTCTCTAATCGACAATTTCCATTTTCCGCAACAAAAATGAAGCGTTCATATTTTGGCATACACCATCCTTGAACTTATAGTCGAAATGCAGCTCGTTGTCGATGATCTCGGCGTCAAAATAATGGTTTTCGATCTGGGGCAGTTCCCGGGCGACCTCGCAGAGGCTTAAATCGTGGGTCGCAATAATGCCGGTGGATTTTGACGCTACCAGCCGCTCGACGAATTTTCGGGAGCCCTCGGCCTTGTCGGTGCTGTTTGTGCCTTTTAGGATTTCATCCAACACGATAAAATACCGGTCCTTTTGAATTTCGTCAACAATGAACTTCAAGCGTTTCAATTCAGAAAAGAAATAAGATTCATCATCGGTCAGCGAATCCGTCGTACGCATACTGGTTATTAACTTTATAGGAGAATATTTGAGGGAAGAAGCACAGACCGGAAGTCCCACATTGGCCATCATGATCTGCAGGGAAACCGTACGCAAAAAAGTGCTTTTTCCCGCCATATTTGCGCCCGTGATAATAAAAAACTGTTCGCGGTCTATCTGAAAGTCGTTTTGTATGCTTATATCCGGGTGCAATAACGGATGCCCTGCGGCTTCGGATTTCAATACCACCTCTCCGTCGGTCAGGATGGGAAAGGTGTACTGGGGATGGTTGAACGCAAAGTTGCCCATGCTGTTGTAGGCGTCGAAAAAGGCAATGGTATCGAACCATTTTTCGACGGAGTTGCCGTGGGTTTTGATCCAATTTTCAACGAAAAAACCATGCCATAGGGAGCGCAGTAAAAATCCATTGGCAAAAAGCAGATAGATTATATTGTTGTTCTTGTCCAGACTATCCAACCGTTTCGCGAATTTCTTGATGATCACTGAGGTTTTTTCCGTTTCACCTATTATTTTTTGTTTCCATTCCTGCAGATAGACCGATTCGAATTCCGTCTCCTCGATAAGCTTTAGAAGTATATTATACTGCTCAAAGGTGCTTTGCACTTTAGAGGTGTGTGCGGTAAAGGCGATGATCCTTTTGAGGTAAAGACCGGAAATTACCAAACCTAGGACCAGCCAGAATATCACAACGGAAATCGGAATGACATCGGTAAAATAGAGAAAGAATACAAGCAGGGAAATCCCTGAAAAAACCCAAGGCAACCATCGCATGGCTTTTGGTATGAAGCAAGCGTATCCGGTCAGCCATTTGACGATGTCCACCGTACCGGTTTCCGTTTTGGACAACGATGCAACCGCCGAAAAGTTCTGCCGCCATTCGGGCATTTGCGCCAATTCTTTTATGGCCTCCTGTTTTTGGGGTATGTTTTCTATGGAATTTTCCTTCAGAAATCCCGCAAAGATTTCGCTGCCTTGCCGCAAGGCCGTCCGATTGGCGTATTGGTAGAAGGAGCCCCTTCCGAAAAGGTCGATATCCTGACTGAAATAATGGTCCGGATCCTTGAATTCGCCGCCTTCCGGAAGGCCGTGAAAATCGCGTTTCAAAACCTTGATTTCGGTTTCGTTGATCGTTATGAGTGTCCGAAGCCTGTCGCGTTCATATTGCAGGTCTTGATGCCGCGAAACCAAATAGAGAAACAGTGCAATGGCCACCAAAAGAATGGCCAATACCCATTTAATATTCCCGAAAGCCAAATAAATGCCGATACCCGCCAAACAGAAAACAGCCAAACGGACCATGCTCGAAGCGAAAAGCCGTTTTTTAATTTGGGCCAAGTCGTCCGTATATTTTTGGATTTGATTTTGATAAAAGGAAACGAGGTCCTGCATCCAAGGATCCGAATTTAGTGAGGGGCAAAGATAGAGATTCCGCTTCGACTTACTTATATGGCCTTAAGCATGGCAATCTGACCCAGGTGATAGATATCGTGTTGGGCGATACCGTTCAGCATGGGGCCAAAACTATAGCTCTTGCCAGGAACTTTTTCTAAAAGTAAATCATCCGTTTGCTCCGATAGCTTCCGCAATAATTTTTCTTGGGTGTGGCGAAGTTCAGCCTTCAATTCTTCCCATTCTTGCTGATTGTCGATATGTACTTCGGGCCAATCATTTTGGCCATCGATTTCAATATCATATTCCATATCGCCCTCTAGCTTTTTCAGACAAAATATACGCCAATTGATAATGTGCCGAACAAGAACCGCGATGGACTTGGAGCCATAGGTTTTAGCGTTGATTTTTAGCCAGTCAATGGAATCTAGTTTTTCCATTACCGAAATACCATACCACGGCCTCCCGTCAAAAGATTCCGACAGATTTGCCATGATATATTTCAGCTGATTTTCCATTACGCTTCTTTTTTAATTTTTAAGGGAATTCAACTCCTCTTTCAGTTTGTTGGTCAACTTTGCCACTACCAGATCGTACGAATGATCGACCAATTCTGAAATCAGCTCGGGGGGTAGACGCTCCAAATAAAGCGTATTCCAATGGGTTTTGCTCATGTGGTATCCGGGGATGATCACTCCGTCGTGTTCCTCGCGGAGTTCGATGGCCCGTTCGGGATCGCATTTCAGGTTCACCTGTGACGGAAGCCGTTCCAATGCACATAATGCGAACATCTTGCCCATGACCTTAAAAACCAAGGCATCAGGACCAAAAGGCATTTCCTCGGTTACCCCTTTTTTGGCGAGGCAATACTTTCTAAAAGCTTCTATATTCATGATACACAGGTTTGCGGTTCCGCCGAAATAAACGCCCCCCTAAAAAAATTCATTCAATGCCCTGGGAATCGTACACAATAACCTTATCCCATAGTTGCTCCGATTCAGCGATAAACTTTTTATGCGGGGGTTCAACTTGGTATTCCTGCTGTGCCTCGGCGGATTCGAAGGTGACAATCAGCGAATAGGTAAACGATCCGTCGACCACATCGCGGCTGGACTTGGGTGGCTTGCCGATAAATCGGGTCTTGGCGTAAGCGGAATTGTCGAGAAAGGTTTGCAGGGACTTTTCAAAGGCTTCCCGATCTTCTTGGTTATCGGGATTTTTGAGCCAGAAGTATACGGTATGCGCAAAATTGGAATCGAATTCTTTCATGTTCTGGGTTGTTATTTCATTGTGGGAATCTATTTCTGCCTGGCCATAGCTACTAACGGCAAAGGTCAAAAATAGTGAAGTAATCGCTAAAATTCGCATAGTGTATTTGTAAAATGAACCAATCGCTAACATTATCATAGTGTATTTGTAAATTATAAAAGGCCGACACCTTGCTAGTGTCGGTGCAATCATTTCTCCAAGAGCTCCTTTTGCCTTTCCGAAACCTTTAAGGCGGAATAATCCAGTTTCCAGCCGATGGTCTCGACAATCTTTTCGATCAGGAGTACGGCCTGTAAGGCCTCCCTCCCAGCCGTTTCCATCAGTCCGCTTTCGGGAATCTTCTGGCGGATGTGTTCCTTGGCCTCCTTGTTCAAGAGCGTCAGGTCGTCGGAGGAAAAAAAGTTCAGCATCCCGCTGCGGATATCGTAGAACTGGATATCCGGTTCGATGGAAAGGACTTCGGGCAGCGGAAAGTTTTTCATAATAATTCTTTTCCTGTCGTTATCCGCTTCCAGCGCCACTTTTTTCAGGTCGTAACCAATATTGACTTTGGCGTTGATGACCAGCAGGGCCCTTTTCTTGCTGCCTACAAGGCTCATAAAATATTCCTTGATATTTTCGTACTTGTAGATTTCCGCAAACTCGCCTTCTACGGAGACCAGTTTACAGACGCTGCGGATCTTTTCCAAGAGTACGGTGGACTGGTGTTCAGTGATTTCCTTACTTTTCTTTTTACGGAAAACGGTATAGATCCAGTAGGTCATAATCGCTCCTAGCGCGAGACCCAGAAATGTATCGAAAATACTATCCATATGCATTTCATATTTTTCCCAAATGGGTAAACTTAAATCCCTTTTCGTATTTCAGGCCATATCCAAAAATACGATCCATGGCGGCATGCGAAAACAGGATGATGCCCGCCAATTGGCATAAAGGTAATGAAAGATACATACCGATCAGGTAAATAGCGATGGCCAACCCCTTGTGATGAAAAATATTGTAGCTAATCGCCCCGATCCTATTTCCGAAAACATAGCCGATCATGCCGATATCCGGGGCGAGCAACAAAATCAAAAACCACCACCATCCATAATCCAACAGGCTGAAAAGGCAGATGCCGAGGGCGAACATCGCGCCTTCTTCCAACTTTATCAAAGTCTTCATTTTACAATAATTTTAGAGGGCCCTGCCGGCTAATATCCTCATCGTTATTAAAGGCGAAAAGCTGGCCGTTATTCCATAATTCTATACAGCACAGGTCGGCTCGAACTGGCATCGTTCTCGAAGGCGGCGACCTGCAGGTTTAAAAAATAGGTTCCGTCCTCTATACCGCTTGGCACGTAAATCAGCTCGGTAATCGTAGCTTTCTTGCGTAAGGTGCCATCGAAGTTCCAAAAGGCTTTATGGGCGCTCAAGGCACCCTCGTCATTTTCCTTATCGACGGAGGGCAAATCGATCAGCAGGTGTTCGACCCCGATTTCGACAAGATAGGCGGCAGCCTCTTCCAAAAGATAGGGGGGGTTGGTGCCGGAATACTGTCGGGTCAATTTCGTACGGTCGTTCGGAAGTGTCCGAATTACCATGGTGTTTGGCAAATTCCGCTTGTTCGAAAATACACTCTTGAGTGCCACTTCCAAAATAGGCTT
>DASSWC010000347.1:0-2244 GCA_035705395.1 Pricia sp.
CAGTTTTCCCGATGAACTGACGACCATATTGCATTCAATACCGGTCTTTTTAGTGAATTCCCCAATCAGTTCCTGCATGGCGAACTGCATGTTCGCTGCGGTGGCTATTGTCAATTCTTGGGAATTCTGCCGGACACAACTGACAGATAGTAGGACCAGACAAGTCCATAAAACGATCAAGTCTTTAACGGAGATTGCAAAAGTTCTCATTCGCTTCGGTTCTTGATAGCACCAAATATATGCATTTAACCGGAACACGCCCTTGAATAGTTGGGCGTCGCTACCTACACATTTAGCAGCGGATTCCATAAATTTAGCATTACAATTTTTACCGAATGCGACACCCATGACGGTTGAAAACCGGTATCTTACCCTTTTTAATTTCATAAGCCTTCGAGAAATGACACAAGAAAACCTATTGGGCAAAGAGCTCAGCAACCTATACGCCATCGCAAAGCAGGTGAATCATTATTTTGACGACAGCGATATCAGCTTTCTTTCCGAGGGGGCGCAGCAACTTTTAATAAACTATGTGGAATTCAGTGTTGCGAATGAGGAACAGACTTCCGAAAACCTTCGCACCCTGGGCGTGAACCCGGGCAATACCAGCGATTCGATCGTGACCGGGATTACCGAAAACCTGCGCGAAATCGTAATGGAAAAGGGATTGAGCAAAAAAGTTCGGGAGCTTTCATACATGTCTTCACTAAATCGGCTGATCGGCTACCACTCCGCAAACATCGAGAATATCGCGTATCTGTTGGAGGATTGAGGTTCATAGTCTACCCCCTTGAAACTTGGGGGGAGCGGCAGGTTTAATTATCACGGATCTGTTGGAGGATTGAGGTTCATAACCCGATCAAATACCCCAAAGAAATATAGCCTTGGATTTTCGTGGCATTGACCAAAAAATCTTCGGGGAGCGTGGTGTTCCCTTCTAAATTGTAGGCGCGGCTCAAGGTATCGTAGTACATGTGGATCGCCCCGATGTCGACGATAAGTTTATTCTGGTGGCCAAAGGCGAGTCCCGTTCCGGCCATTAACCGGGGCTTAAATTTTTGATCGATGCCCAAACCCGCCCCAAAACCGAAATGCCAGAACGACGGGGTATCAAAGACTTCACCGATCCGTCGTCCGTACCGGACCATGGTATTGATTCCCAATTCGACCTCTGCCGCATCCTCTTCTAGAAAATCGTAAAGCGTTTGTCCGTTTTCCTCACGGGCTATGAGGGAATAATTGCGTTGGGGATTGCCGGTCACATAGAAACCCGTGCTAATGCCCCAAAAGGATTTCTCGATGTCGGGAATGCGCAGTACGGTGGAATAGCCCGATAATTTCGCGTTCCTATCCCTCGGTTTCAGGCTGATCTCAATCTCATTGACATCGCTATACCTTTGAATGGGCAATGTGGTATAACTGAAATCGAGGTTGTTGAGGATTTCGATCATCGCGTCGGAAAATTTGGCATAATTTTCCGCGGAAAGTTGGTCGAGAAGGTTATCGCAAGCTTTGGCAAGGGTATCATGGACTTTTTTGATCTCTGCGGCCGACACCTTTAACGCCCTGTCCTGTTCTATGGTCTCTCGATTTGTGCCCACCACTTCGGAATATTCGGCATTCTGCTCCGCCAAACGCCCCTTACTGTCGAAAATGGCCGCTTTCGCTACGTCAAAGGTCTCTAGATCCGCTTTAATGGCACTGGTCAAGGGTACTTTTCCCAAAATTCCCTTTTCAACGGTGGTCATCGTGTTGCGATACTTTTCCGACCTTGCGAAAAGCGCGTCGATTTCGGCATAGCGATCGTTAATTTCCGAAAAAAACCTAAGGTACGCACTTTGGACCCCGGCAAAATAGCTTTTCAAATTTTCAGCAGTACGGATTTCGCCGGCATTGAAACCTTGCACATCTTCGCTGGCTTCCAATGTCACGAACTCCCTCACAACACCGCCTACCGAACTCAAATTGTCCAAAGCGGAGTTGAGGCCCCCTAAATCGACCAGATCCAACAAGTTGCCCGGTAGGTCCGCCGACGTTTCCACATCATGATTACCAATGCTGACCTCATAGAGATAGGTGTTGACGCCTTCGATCCTAAGCCTGAAGAACTGGCCCTTTTTGAGCGCGTTGTACTTCTCGACCTGTGCGGGATGCATCCCGTTTTTATCATCCAGGTCGATCACGATCGTAGAAATGCGGGCATCATCGGGACTGGCATTACCGGGAATTGAATTTTTATCCTGC
>DASSWC010000348.1:0-6834 GCA_035705395.1 Pricia sp.
TAATGAGGTAAAAGCGGTAATCCACTTTCCGAATCAAAAAAAACAAGTCCGGGAGTTTTACTGGGGCAGCACGTTCCAATCCCAGGTAGGACGTACCCTTTCAATACCACGACACGCTTCGGAGATCCGGTTCTTCAATAATTTGGGTAAAGAAACAAGAAGCATTACGCCGGGCGCTACCGGTGTATCGGCAAAGTAATCAGGAAATCAATCCAACAACCTGTTTTCCAAAATCACCACATCAAAATCGGATTTTTGCCACGTTCGGGCCAAATCTCGGGGCAAGGGAGTGAAGGAATAGGTAAAACAGGTAAGGATAAGGTCTTCGTCACCATCGCTGTCCACATCCCCGGCATCCATTAAAAACCACCTACCGGATAGGCCTTTAGGCAATCCGAGAGGCTCAAAGCTAAATTTGGAACTGTTTGTATTTTCCAGAAACACAAACGACTGCACAGGCCGGGACCCGTAATCGGGAAAGGTAGAAATCAAGGCGATATCGATATCCCCGTCCTGGTCGAAGTCCCTGCTGACACTCCGGGTTGCCCCGTAAAAGGGGTAGAAAAAAGCTTCCGAAAAATGGTTCGACCCATCGTTCAAATGAATACGGACGCCGTGGTACGGCTTTAAAATCTTAGTTTTATCCCCGTTATCGCCGTGCACAGTAAGTATGTCCTGATCACCGTCTCCATCATAATCCAGTAGTTCGAACCAGCTGCTTCCGTAAAGGGGACTAAAACGGATGGGCTGCTCCGACTTAAAATCCAGATCGCCGGATTGATATAAAATACTAATGCCCTCATCGCCCTGGGCGGTCATTACGACGATGTCGTCCTTACCGTTTCCATCCATGTCCCGTGCGATGGCCCGCACCGCTCCGGGTCTGTTGAGCAGTGTTCTTTTTTCGAAAACGGAATCCTTCGTTTTCACCAACAGCGATACTTGTCCCGTCAGGTTTCCAAATTCGCTAACGACGATTTCCGTATCCCCGTTCCCGTTGAAATCATGCGCCAGAATATGTACGGGACGATGAAATTCAAAAGGCAGCCGGAGACCGGAGCCATTATGTGCTATAGTAACGCTTCCCAACGAAATCTCGGAGGGATCAAGAATACCTACCGTCGCTATATATGCGGTAGTATCTGTTTCGTCGAATGCCGTAACCGGGTTGCCCAACGCGTACCTTTTTGTCAGCTTTCTTTCCACCGCATTGTACCCGAAAACGTTTCCTCGGATATCCGCGGTGACCAAAATGTCGTTTTCGGAATCAAATTCCGCATAGGTGATTAAACTCCCCGCCGTACTGTCAATGTCCACGGGAATCACTGAAAATTGGGTTATACTTTTGGTAGTGCGAGGGACATCGAGGTGCGGCAAGCTGTCCGGCGCGTTCGAAACCACGTAGTCGACGAGACGCTGCCAATCCTCTTTTGAGATGGCAGGCGTAACCGTATAAACACCGGATTGGATCATGGCGTACTGCTCTTCGAAGGTATAGCCTTCGTAGGGGTCATAGGCGGAATCCCGAACTCCCATACGAGCGCCCATTTCCGGAAGTACTTTGCCTTTCCACAAAAACTTTGGTAAGTCTTGGATATCAGGTGCACTATGGCAGTTGGCACAATGCGTATCGAACAAGGCCTTTCCCTTTTTATGCTCGGAATCGGAGCAAGAAGTCCCTATAAGAAAGCAAAATATCAAAAAGAAAACAAGCAATTTATGAATCATGGCAGACCTTAAAGATACGCTCTTAAAACAGAGGTACGGCACTTCAATACTCCCCCTTATGCTTGTAATCCCCATACCGGTATTTCACCGTCCGCTTTAACGGAATCTGCATGCCACCGGTTTCTTCAAGCCAATCATAGATGGCAGTGGACATTTCTTTGGCGATTTCCTGCTTATCGGGGTCGGCAATCAGGTTGTACATTTCATCGGGATCGTTCTCGAGGTCGTAGAGTTCGTTGCGGTCCCAAATACCGTGATATTTGATGTATTTGTACTTTTCCGTACGCATTCCAAAAACTGTGGGGGTCATGGGAAAATCATACTCCCAATAGTACTCGTAGAAAATCTCTTCCCTTTTTGGGGCATCCTCGTCCCCTGTCAAAATGGGAATGAACGAGACGCCCGGCATGTTTTTGGGTTTTTCGATCCCCGCTTCGGCCAGAACGGTAGGCCCGATATCGATATTCTGTACCATAGCGGTGGGTTTTTTACCGCCTTCGAAAAGGTCGGGACAGCGCACCAACAAGGGCACCTTTACCGACTCTTCGTAAAAATGACGTTTGTCGATCAGTCCGTGTTCGCCCCAACTAAATCCGTTATCCCCCATGTAGATGACCAGTGTCGAATCGTCAAGACCTTCCTCTTTAAGGTATTCCATGATGGTGCCAACACTTTCATCGACCCCTAACAAGGTCTCACAGTAGTCAACCACCATTTTATGGATGTCCAGAAAATCGTGGTACATGTAGTCCACCCCATGCCAGCTTGTTCTTTGGTCGGCCACCCATTCGGGCCATTTCAGGTCGCGCCACTCCCCGGTCAGGGTTTGTCCATAGGTACTGGGAAGTTCGATTTTTTTGCCTTTGTAGCGTCCCTTGTGCCGGCGGGCAGGCTTAAATCCTGCATGTACGGCCTTATGGGACAAATACATAAAAAACGGTTTTTTCTGGTCCCGATTGTCCAACCAGTCCACCGCATGCTCGGTCAGCAGGTCGGTGATGTAGGTGGAATCCTTATAGGTCGTCCGTTTGCCATTGATATTGAGGGTGGGATTGTAATATACGCCCTGGCCTACAAAACTTTCCCAATGCGTAAATCCCGGTTGGGGTGCATCGCCGTGGTCGCCCATATGCCACTTGCCAAAAAATCCGGTCTGGTAGCCCGCTTTTTCCAGATATTCCGGAAAAAAGGTCAGGTCGCCGGGGTTCGGGGCCTGATTGTCGACTATGGTATGCGTATGCGAAAATTGGCCGGTCAAAATGGATGCGCGACTCGGCGAACAGAGCGAGGTAGTCACAAAGGCGTTCGGCAGATAAGCTCCTTCGGCTGCCAGCTTGTCCAAATTCGGCGTCTCGAGCCACGGCACCTTTCCGGTAAAGCCCATATAATCGTAACGGTGGTCATCGGTAAGTATGAAGATCACGTTTCGGGGTTTTTTGCTAGGTGGTTTTTCAGGATCGGGGTTTGCTTGGATTTGGCCCGCAAAGAGCATACAGGCGGTAAGCATCAGTACGTTGAATTTTTTCATGGATGGGAATTTATGGTGTTAGGGTATGTGATGAAGTATATTTATCTTCGAGGATGAATTTACTAAATTACGCTAAAACAAAGGGAATATAAATAATTGTGATCTTACTAAACCGTCGCGCAAGGTATGTACAGAATTCTGTTGTTCATCGTACTTTTTCAGGGCCTGAAAGCGTATGGGCAAACCTGTCCCATGTTGATCGAACCGCGGGACGGTGATGTCGATGTTCCCGTAGATTCCCCGGTTCATTGGTCTCAAGTGTCCGACGCTGTGGGCTATGTGATTTCTTTGGGAACCTCGCCCGGTGACGTTGACATAATCAACAACAGAAGCTCCGGCCTGCGCAACTATTACGTCCCCGAAACGGGACTGCCGGCTGATACACAAATTTACATGACGATAGGTTACTTTAAGGGAGGCCGGGAATTTGTCACCTGCGAGGTAGAAACCTTTCGCACCGCGGCGGTAACCTCAGCGCCCGGCTGCACTACTTTGTCCGAACCTGTAGACGGTACGTCCGATGTAGCGCTGGAAACAAAATTGAAATGGGTCTACGCCCCAACGGCCACCGGGTATCTTCTTTCTGCAGGCACGACCTTGGGCGGATCGGATGTTTTCGATAATTTGGATGTGGGCAACGTTTTGGAATTCAAACCTCCAGAGGGACTTCCGGCGGACGCACCCATTTACGTAACGTTGACCCCTTACAACGAAATCGGCCTAGCGGAACCTTGCCCTGAGGAAGGTTTTACGACCACCTCGACCCTTATAGATTGTGGACCCTATAAGGATGTAAAAACCGGAGTATTGGTATCCCAAGGTCCCAAGATCGATTTTCCCGATAAAATCGGCCTGTGCAGGGGAGAGACGACGATAACCGCTGAAAGCCATGACAAGGCCGATGGATATCGATGGTATGCCCTAAACCCGGATGGCAGCGAAACCCTTTTATCCTCCACCTATTCCGTGGTACTTTCAAGTATCGGCAAGTATCGCTATGAGGCCTACAACGAGATTACCCAACGGGCAGGAACGGTCGAATGCGCCAAATCGAAGATCTTCGACGTCATCGCTTCCGAAAGTGCCATAATAACTTCGATCGATGACGGGATAACGTTCCAGGGCAGAAATTTGGAAGTGTATGTATTGGGAGAAGGGCCCTATGAATTTGCATTGGACGATATTGACGGGCCCTATCAGGATAGTCCCGTTTTCGAGGCCGTTACCAGCGATTCCCACACCGTTTATGTACGTGATAAAAACGGCTGTGGTATTGTCCAATCTTCGGTACCGCGCAATCTGGGTTCTGACAATTTTCCAAACTTCTTTACCCCTAATGGGGATAATGTCAACGACTATTGGCAGTTTATTGTTCTTGGGATTGAAGATGAAATTGTTCCGAATTCCATTGAAATATTTGATCGTTACGGGGCCCTTCTCGCCAGAATCGACCCGAAATCAAAGGGATGGGACGGTACGGTCAGGGGCCGGCCCATGCCTTCCTCCGATTATTGGTTCCGCGCCACAACCTTCACCGGGCGGGAAGTAAAGGGCCACTTTTCGCTGAAAAGATAGTACGGGAAACGCAATTATCCATGTTCGTGGTCAAACGATTATCAGCGGTAGAGCGTAAAATGCCCCACATAGCGGGTCTCGCGCTTATCGTTTTGGTTGACGACGTACCAATAGTCCCCTGTGGGGAGCTCTTTATTGTCGTACAGGCCATCCCATTTGCTGACCTGGTCCAATTCTGCCACTACCCTACCGTAGCGATCGTAGATGATTACTTCGATGTTGGGGAAGAACTCCCTGTTCTTGGGCGACCAGAAATCGTTTTCATTATCCCCGTTGGGGGTAAAGAAATTCGGGAGTTCGAGCATCCCGGTAAATTCGAACGGGACGCTAACCATTGCCTCGCAACCGTTCCGGTCGACGACACGGACCTCTACGACACCGCTTTCCGTGGTCGTATAGACGCCTTCGCTTCCGTAGGATTCCCCGTTAAAGAAGTATTCATAGCCTCCGAATCCCCCTGCGGCGACAGCGGTCAATTCATTGGGCCCGGTCTTTTGGGCATTTAGCGTTAACGGGTCGTAAGGCTCAATGGAGAACTCCACCCTATTGGTACATCCGTTTTCATGATAGATATATACGGTATGGACACCGGCGGGCAGTTCGCCCCAGGTGCGTACATCGGTTGCCATCGCCGTTACCGCATCGGTCGGATCGACGGGATCAAGGGCGAACAGGATTTCCGAAATCCTGCTTTCGTCCTCTAACGCCACCCGGACCGTACTGTTGGGAAAAATGCCTTCACAACCGTATTCCACGATCGGCTCGGCGGTCAGGTCCACCCCGATTTCAACCGGTACCTCGACAAAGGTATCGCACATATTGGCATCACGCACAAAGACAATATAGGGTATGCCCCCGGCCAGGTTGTCGAAGAACAGGTCGTCGTTCCTGACGAACACTTCACTGCCGTCTGTATCAGGACCGACCAATCGGGTCTCGTAATATTCGATCGGATTCATCGGGTCGGTCCTGTCCACAAAGGGTGTGCCTCCGGTAATGGTCAGCTGTGCCGTTCCATCGGCGGCCATGATACAGGTTTCGGGGGTCGTAGCTACATCAGTTACTATGAGTTCGTCGGGTTCGGTGATGACTATTTCAAAGGTCTGCGGACATCCTTCAGCATCCTGTGCCAGCACCGTGTAGGAAGGATTGCTCGGCGTATTGGCCGCTAAATCGGTGAACGTGTACGTCATCGGATTATCGGGATCTGAAAAGAACTCGCTCAGGTTCGGTTCGATGGCGAATTTTACCAATCCGGCTGTAGCACTGGTGACGTTCATCGTTATGCTGCCATCGGTTTCACCGAAACAGGTGGTTGGCGTAGCACTACTCTGTATAGTTACCGGATCTGGAGCAATTATTGTAAACGGTTCCGATACCACCCCACAAGTCTGTCTGCTGATGACCGAAATGTAATACGTGCCTTCTTCCAAGTTTTCAAAAGTGCCGAAATCTTGGCTAGGCCTGTTTTGATAGGTAGGCAAAGCTTCCGCCAAAAATGCGTCTTTAAAGCCGTCCGGATTTGCCGGATCGGGGTCATAATCATAAATACGAAATTCATAGATACCCGTACCTCCCTCTGCAATGGCCTCAATTCTACCATCGACCTCATAAGCACATGAAATATCGAAGGTTGGTGAATCCGGATCTAACGAAAGCGGTTCGGCATCGGTAATAGTAATGCCATTGGTCTTACGTGCCAAGCAGGAACCGATGCCAACCACGTTGCGTACCTCATAGCGATAAGCCTCCCCAATATTACCGGGAATCATTGTCTTGACAGGTAAATTGTTTGCATCGGTCTCGTCTACGGACTCCCATATAATACTAGGATCTCCGGGAGGTAGATAAAGTGGATGCCCGATCGGATAAATTCTTCTGTATTCATAGGTACCTCCCTGGGGATTATTTACCCGGATCATCATCGTCGCGTCGTTACCGCAGGCAGGGACAGAGGTCTGTATCAGTGCCGGATTGATCGGTGCCGGCGGTATGACCTCAAC
>DASSWC010000349.1:0-7508 GCA_035705395.1 Pricia sp.
AAAAGCCTTGCGGTACGACCTGACCGTACCTTTTGCCCGCTACGTCGTCATGCACCAAAACGAGATCGACTTTCCATTCAAGCGCTACCAGATCCAGCCGGTCTGGCGTGCCGATCGCCCTCAAAAAGGGCGGTTCCGCGAATTTTACCAGTGTGATGCCGATGTGGTCGGTGCAGGTTCCCTCTTACAGGAAGTGGAATTCATCCAGCTTTACGATACCATTTTTACGGAACTCGGTTTGGAAGGAGTCAGCATCAAGATCAACAATCGCAAGGTGCTATCGGGAATTGCGGAGGTCATCGGGGCGAAGGAGAAGCTGATCGATTTTACCGTCGCTCTCGACAAGTTGGATAAAATCGGGGTCGGCGGGGTTAAAAAGGAAATGTCGGAAAAAGGCATATCTGCGGGGGCCATCGCCAAAGTCGAACCCCTACTTTCCCTTTCGGGCAGCGATTCCGATCAACTTAGCGGTTTGTCAAAAATGTTACAAACCTCCGAAGAGGGAACCAAAGGCGTCGAAGAACTGGCTTTTATACTTGATACCATCGCCGATTTGGGCCTTCAGTCCGCACAGTTGACCACGGACGTCACCTTGGCAAGGGGACTGAACTATTATACCGGTGCCATCATAGAGGTCGCCGCACCCAAAAATGTCGATATGGGATCTATCGGTGGAGGCGGCCGGTACGACGACCTCACGGGAATCTTTGGCTTGAAGGATGTCAGCGGTGTGGGTATTTCCTTCGGATTGGACCGTATCTATTTGGTGCTGGAAGAACTGGGGCTCTTTCCCGAAACCTTGGATCAAAGTCTACAAGTACTCTGTTTGAATTTCGGCCCTACCGAGGCAAAGGGTGCATTGAAATTGGTGACTCGGCTGCGAAAATCCGGTATTAGGGCAGATGTATATCCCTCGACCGCCAAAATCCAAAAACAGTTTAAATACGCTAACAATCGCAATGTGCCACAGGTTATCCTAATCGGGGAAAAAGAACTGGCGGACAATGCATTTACCGTAAAAAATATGGCCACGGGGGAGCAGAAAACTTATGACCTTCAAAATCCGGAAGATTACCTGCAAAGCTTAAAAAACGAGTCACCTACGTAACGCGAAGAAGGTCTGGTAAAAGCGTGGCGACCCATCCGGTTGATCCTTACACCTGTTGCTTTATTGCCATAACGATCGTTTTGTAATAATCTGTTCCGTGCGGTACATAGTTTTGTAGCTTCGCCAAACCCCAGGTTTCTTCCGAAAATTGGATTAGGGGAACCAAGGCCAGGTCGGCCACTTCGCCTTCCTGCTTTTTAAGTGCTTTCAACGGCAGCTTTAGTTCGCATAAAAATACGTGATGGAATTCGCAATCCCTCAAATTCTCCGAGTGTTTGTGGACCGCTTTGAAAACAGCGATTTTTTGGAGTTGCTCCTTAACGATGTCGATGCCTATCTCTTCACGGACTTCGCGAACGGCCGCATTTTCTACCTCTTCGCCCGCACCGACATGGCCCGCCACCGAAACATCCCAGAGTAGGGGGTGGGTGTCCTTGTTTTTGGCCCGTTGTTGGATTAGGATTCGCCCATCCGTAGTGTAGAACCAAACGTGAATTGTAGGATGAAACCAGCCGTTTCGGTGCGCTTCGGATGTTAAGGCGGTCTTACCAGTAAGGTTTCCTTCGGAATCGAGTATGTCCACGAGTTCATCCAAAATAGCCGCTTTAATCGTCAAAATAACTGAAAGTCTCTCCCTCCTCAATATTTAACAAGGTTTCATAAATCAACCGGATGACATTCTCCACGTCATCGCGGTGCACGGTCTCAACCGTGGTATGCATATAGCGCAGGGGCAACGATATCAGGGCCGAAGCCACGCCGCCGTTGCTATAGGCGAAGGCATCGGTATCGGTGCCCGTGGCCCGGGACGCCGCCATGCGTTGAAATGGAATTTTTTTCGTTTCGGCCGTTTCCAGGATGCGCTCGCGCAGTTTATTCTGTACCGCCGGGGCGTATGAAATGACGGGGCCCGCTCCGATCTCGGTATGGCCCTGCGTCTTTTTCTCGATCATGGGAGTAGTGGTATCGTGGCAGACATCCGTGATAATGGCCACGTTGGGCCTGATACGGTGCGTAATCATCTCCGCACCGCGCAGGCCCACTTCTTCTTGTACGGAATTGGTGATGTACAGACCGAAGGGCAGTTTCTTTTTGTTTTCGTGCAATAATCGCCCGACCTCAGCTACCATGAATCCCCCGGCCCGGTTATCGATGGCACGGCAGACAAATTTGTTTTTGTTCAAGACCTGGAATGTATCGGGATAGGTAATCACGCATCCTACATGCACACCCATTTTTTCTACTTCCTTTTTATCCTTGGCACCTATATCGATAAAAATGTTCTCCAGTTTGGGCGGTTCTTCCTTGGATTTATCCCGGGTATGGATCGCGGGCCATCCGAAGACCCCTTTGACGAGACCGTCCTTGGTGTGGATATTTACCCATTTTGAAGGGGCGATCTGATGGTCGCTGCCCCCGTTGCGGATAACATAAAGCAATCCATTGTCAGTGATGTAGTTGACGTACCACGAAATCTCGTCGGAATGCCCTTCGATCACCACTTTATAGTCCGCATCGGGGTTAATGACCCCCACCACGGAACCGTAGGTATCGGTAATAAAGGTATCCACATAAGGCTTGAGATACTTCATCCATATTTTCTGTCCCTCCCGTTCATACCCGGTCGGAGCGGCATTATTGAGGTATTTTTCGAAAAATTCAAGGGATTTTTTGTTGAGGATTTCCATCTTTTTGGCCATGCGTTTCTAGTATTTGTCCGCAAACTTAGCCCATGTTTCACGAACGGGCAAACAGAAAGCGGGCTTAAGGCAATATTCACGAATCTTTAATAATAAGCGCATGGTTTTATCGTTAATTTTGGCAGGACTTTTGTTTGAATCAGCCCGCTCATCAATCCAACCCGATGAAAAATTGTCAGTTCATTCTGTTATTTTTGGCCCTATACGGGAAAGGATACGCCCAGGTCGAAGAACAACCTTTGGATTCCATAACCGAAAAGATGATAATCATTGAGGGGGATTCCGTCTTCCGGTCATCCATTGATTTGGACGAGGTCTATCTATTCGGGAGACTCGACTTCGATTCCTATGAGGACAAATTGCGGTATTATATCCTTCGCCGGAAGACACTGAAGGTCTATCCCTATGCTAAATTGGCGGCGGAACGGCTCGTTGAACTCAACCAGCGCATTGACAAAATCAAAACAAGGCGGCAACAGAAGCGCTACACCAAGCAGGTACAGAGATTCATAGAGGACGAATTCTCGGAAGAACTGAAAAAATTGACCCGTACCGAGGGCCAGATCTTGGTCAAGTTGATCTACCGGCAAACGGGTACCACGGCTTTCGATTTGGTAAAGGAACTCCGAAGTGGCTGGCGTGCCTTTTGGTATAACACCACCGCCAGTATGTTCAGCATTAGTCTGAAAGAGGAATTCCACCCTGATAAAGTGCACGAGGATTACCAGATCGAGGACATTTTACAACGCGCCTTCGCCTCGTATCGTTTGGAGCGGCAGGAGTCCGTTTTGGATTACGACTACGCCCAGCTTACCGATAAATGGGGGCCAGCGAGTGGCGGAAAGCGATAGGGCGCATACTACCCGTAGCCAAATACGAAGGTAATTTTTGTAAAACCACCATCCCGGGGTGCTCAGCCCTGCTTCCCCACTTTCTATTTCTTCTTCCCAAAAAGCGAATCCAATAGAATCTTGATACTGTAGAACCCCATCGCAATGGCAGCAATGGCCAAGAGCAGTCCTATGATTAGCACCGGCCAATACAGCATGTTGTCCGGATTCTTAAAAGCCTGATAGATGACGATCGGGGCCGAAAACATGAGGGCGGTGGTATACAACAGGTATTTCACGCCTTTGCCCAGTAGTTCTTTGTCCGTTCTCATGGTATTTGGGTGCATGTTTCAGCCAAAAATAGCGATAAAACCCTATCTTTCGGCGCGAGAATAACGAAGTATGAAATTTTTGTTGATTCCCGATAAGTTTAAGGGTTCTTTGGATGCCGAAGAGGTGATTCGGGCGATTTCGGATGGATTGTATGGGGTATTTCCCGATGCGGAGATCCATTCCGCATTGGTCTCCGACGGGGGGGACGGCTTTTTAGGAGCGGTATCCAAAAAATTGGATGTAGCTGAAATTAGTGTGAATACGGTCGACCCCCTCGGCCGTGCGCTGCAGGCCCTTTATTTGTTCAATCGTTCCACCCGTACCGCCTATATCGAACTCGCCAAAGCATCGGGATTGGAGTTGTTAAAGGATGGGGAACGCGACGTCATGCACACCTCTACCTATGGAACGGGCCTACAAATCAGGGACGCCCTCGAAAAGGGGGCGACCCGAATTTATTTGGGATTGGGCGGAAGTGCTACCAACGATGCGGGAATGGGAATCGCCAAAGCCTTGGGATATCGTTTTTTAGATCCGTCGGGAAATGAACTCGCACCGGTAGGGGACAACCTGGGTAAAATAGCGGCCATCGAAAAACCGGGGGTTGTGAAAATTGGGGGCAAGGTAGGATTCCAAGGCGATACCGTGCGCTTTGATACGGATAAAATTCAATTTTTCGCAGTCAATGACGTGGACAACCCCCTCTACGGCCCGCAAGGTGCGGCTTATGTGTACGCCGAACAAAAGGGAGCCAATCCCCAAGAGGTGGAGCTATTGGACGCTGGCTTGAGGCATTTGGACCGTATCGTTACCGGCGGTTTGGGTAAAAACGCCGCCAACACGCCGGGTGCCGGGGCGGCCGGGGGTACGGCCTACGGGCTACAGGTTTTTCTCAACGCCGAGTTCCTTCCCGGTGTCACGTTCGTTCTCCAGCTGGCCCAGGTAGAACAGCTGTTAACGGAAAAAAATTTCGACTTTATTATCACCGGCGAAGGTAAATTCGACCAACAGACCCTGCACGGGAAACTCATAAAAGGGGTAAGGGACGTAGGGATGTGCCATGGCGTACCTGTCATCGTCATTTGTGGAATGTTGGATGTCGATCCTAAAAGTTTAAGGAATTTTGGTCTGGAAGAGGTTTTGGAAATCCGGGATACCTCAAAATCCCTTCCCTATAATATGCAGCACGCGGCACGTCTCATTCAGGAAAGCATTTACAGGTATTTTAATAATCACTAGAATCATCTTCAGTCCCGGATGAGTCCACTCAAAACTTTGGCCCAGCAACAGAAGGCTGAGCATGGAATAGGCTTTGGCGGCCACCTTGTGTTCACCGATAAGCCAGTCGAAACAGGCCGCGGCGATCTTTTGGTGCTTCCCGATTCATGAAGCGGAATCCAGTAGTTTTGAAACCAAGTCCGGCACGCCCTTTACGGCCTTTTTGGCAATAATAGTCAAAGTATCGAAATCGCTTTGTGAAATACTGGGGTTGGGATCGACAAAGTAGATAGGGGTGCCCGGTTGCGCGTAGTCGATCAGTGCGGCGGCGGGATAGACCTGCATCGAGGTACCGATAATAATCAAAATATCCGCGGCATGGGTAATTTCCGCTGCGCGTTGCAGTTCCGGAACAGGTTCGCCGAACCAGACGACGTGGGGGCGCAATTGATGCCCTTTTTCGCAAAGGTCGCCCAGAAGAATATCTCCCGGACAGTCCAATAGCGTTTGGTCGAATCCCGAACTTCGCATTTTCAACAGCTCCCCGTGAATGTGCAAGATCTTGGAGCTGCCGGCCCGTTCGTGAAGGTCATCCACATTTTGGGTGACGATGGTGACGTCAAAACCATCTTCCAGTTCCGCGAGGGCGAGATGGGCCCCGTTGGGGTTCACCTCCGCCAGTCGCTTCCGTCTTAGGTTATAGAAGTCCAATACCAGTTGGGGGTTTCGGGCAAATCCCTGTGGGGAGGCGACTTCCATCACATCATGTCCTTCCCACAATCCCCCCGCATCCCTAAAGGTGTTGATACCACTCTCAGCACTGACCCCGGCACCGGTCAAAACGCATACTTTTTTCATCCCCTAAAAATAATGAAAGTTTATAATTGAACTCGTCTTGAGTTCACTGAAAAAAGACGCAAAAGCGAAGCGGCTCGGGACACGCCTGGAGAAAAACATCCTTTAAAATAGGGATTTTAGTATATTCGGTCCATGATCGATACACAGCTTCTCGAATATTTGGAGGGTTTTATATCCGAAGAACGAAAGGCGCGCTTTACGTCCATTCTCGATCAGCGTACCAAAACGATTACGGTGGCCGTCGAGGATGTCTTCCAACTTCATAATACAAGTGCCGTGATACGCAGTTGTGAGAGTTTTGGGATGCAGGAAGTCCATGTCGTTGAGAACCGGTTTGGGAAGCGGTTGGACAAGAATATCGCCATGGGCGCACAGCGTTGGGTTGATATCCGTCGCCATGCCCGGATTTCCGACTGCGTATCCGTCCTAAAAAAGGAAGGCTACCGAATTATTGCGACAACGCCGCATAACGATTCGTGCCAGCTTGGGGATTTTGAGATCAAAGGTAAAACAGCGTTTCTTTTTGGTACCGAGAAAAAAGGCCTTAGCGATGAAGCTATGGCCCTTAGCGATGGCTTTCTCAAAATACCGATGCTTGGTTTTACCGAAAGCCTAAACATTTCTGTCTCCGCGGCACTTATTTTGTACGAAATGACAGAAAAACTACGAAAATCCGAAGTATCTTGGGCCCTAAATGAAGAGGAGAAACTGGAAAAGCGGTTGGACTGGACGAAGAAATCCATAAAAAGCATCGACGCCATTCTCGCGCGGTACCACAGCGGGGATGGCAGGGAAAATTCCAGAAAAAAAGATTGAAAACGTTACCATTGCAACACATGAAAGAAGAAAATTACGCAAGACTAACGGATATCATCAAAATCTATCTTCCTGAGGACGTATCCGTAGAAGATATTACGATGGACAGCCATTTTGTCAAAGAACTCAATATCAACTCGGCGAATCTAGTGGATATTGTGCTCGATGTCGAGGACGAATTCGACATCATGTTGGAAAACGAGGAGATGGAACGGATGAATACGGTCAGGGATGCGTTACAGATTATCGGGGGAAAATTAGGTTAGGATTGCAAATAGGTTAGGATTATAAATTTAACCGCCAATGGCAAATTTTTTCGTTTGGGCCAAAAAGAAAGTGTCCGTCGATACCCGGCTGATCGCTACCTATTGTATTGTATACGTTTTGTGGGGGATGGGTATGAACTGGATCGGTACGGCGTTGGAAATCGCCAAATTCGAAAATTGGTGGCAGGTCGTTACCTGCTATGTACTATATATGGTGCCGGTTTCTTTGTTGCTGCGGCAGCTGCCTTTTCACACCCAATACGCCTATGGGCTCATCGCCATGGCTTTTCTGGAATTCGGGGGCTATTATTTTGGGACTTCTTTCGCCTATCCCGATAATTTTGTGGAACAGTTTTTCGGCATCCGTAATTTCGCCCTG
>DASSWC010000350.1:0-2560 GCA_035705395.1 Pricia sp.
CCAACCTAGGGGGAATACACCTTACGTTCGCAGGGCATAGCGACGAGAACTACGAGGCCTATGTAGAGATAAGCCGAAAGAAGAACGGAAAATGGATCCCGGCAAGGGCGACCGACCTTCAAAGAAAGGCATTACAGGAAAAACTCGACATGCACGTCGAAGACATCGAGCAGGACCAAAGGCGGCAACGGGAATCGAACCGGGCATATAGCCAAGAGGTAGACACCTTCGGGATGCCGGGTGCGCTGTACGGAAAATTATACTAACCAATCAATACTTGTACCATGCAAAATACCATCAGCTTTTTGAAAGGAAAACTAAGAGAGGCCAAAAAGGCCAAATCCCGTTACGATGCCTACGCATATCTAGAGTGTTGGGAGCAGGTCACCGTGGACGGCCTTATAGAGGAAATAGTCAACTACGAGAACGCCATCGAGATAATCCGGACGTACCGTGGATATATCAAGTCCCATACACCCCTAAAAAAAGTGGCCCAATGACAGCTATACCTAAAATAGATTGGTGCGACATACCTCTAAAGTATCTGGAGATAAGGAACGTCCTGGACGGATGCCGGACCATAGGCGAACTCTCCGAGGTCACGATGGTGTTCCTTTTGGAGATAGGGGACGAGCCGGGTACGCAGCGCACCAAGGAACTAAAAAAAATATTCTATCCGCTGTACATGGCGATAACGGGAATGGATTACGAAACGGATAAATTCAAGGGGATATGAGCGATTTTGAAGGATTGAAAAAAGAGGTTTTCCAACTTTTCGACATGGCGGAACAGCCATTCTACAAGGGATACCACATATACACCGAGGCATCCCGGAAACTGGATTTCAGCCTTAGCAATTTCCGCAAGGAATGGCAGGAGCAGCCCAACGATGCGGGAAACCCACGGAGCGTACGGGACACGAAGGAAAACAGGGCAAAGGCGAGAAAGATAGTGCGGACGTTCGGGAAACTGATATCGATAGCAAAATCCGAGATGGAAAGGGCCTTGGACACCGAGGTCGAAGCGGAAGAAGTTTAACCAATTAACAGATAAAATGAAATACGTACCAAAATTGTTCAATACCGAAATGGTCAAGGCTATTCAGGCACTAATCAAAAACCAGACCCGCCGTACCAAAGGATTAAAAATGGTTAATGAAAATCCTGATCAATGGAAATTTGTTTCACTTGGTCCAAATCCGGAAAAAGAAAATGACACTAGCCTTTACGCATATTTTAAAACAGGATTGGACACTTGGACTTATGCTAAGGCAGAGGCTAATGTTGGCGACATCTTTTGGGTACGCGAAACTTGGCAGCAAGAGTGCTATGAGGGCGACTATCCAGAAGGCAAAGCCTACATAGCTACAAAAAAATATGTTTATAGGGCTGATGAATACGAATTGCCAAAAGAAAGTAAAGCTTTTGGAAAATGGAAACCATCCATCTTCATGCCCAAAGAAGCCTGTAGGTTGTTTTTGGAGGTCACCAATGTCAGGGTCGAGCGGTTGCATGATATATCGGAGGAAGATGCGAAGGCAGAGGGAATTAAAATATATAGTGGCTTTGAACAATTTGAAAACTATAACAAAATTGGGTATAGGTTCTTAAATAGTGCCATTGATTCTTTTTTCTCACTTTGGCGATCAATCAACGGCAAGGAATCACTCGACGCAAACCCTTGGGTTTTCGCTTATTCTTTCGAGCAAATAGAGAAACCTGACAATTTCTAAAACCAAAAACCATGAACATAGACTTCGAACTCAACGAACCAAGCTACCCGATAATAGGGGTACACAACGGAAGATGGGAATTCAAGGGCAAGACCTACGCCGAAATGACTGACAGTGAAAAAAAGGAACTGGCAGACCATATAAAGAACAACCTGATCTAAAAATCAAAACAATGAAAAACAAGGAATCTATTAAAGAAAAACTAATTAAAATAATTTCCCAAAGATGCGAAAAAGCACCTTACGTAGACGTAGCAGATGCCGTGGATGACATTTTCAACCTACCGTTCGAAAACATTTCGGAGGTAATGATAAAGTGGATGGCGGAAAAGCAACACCCGCACACAATGGCAGAAATCGATAGCACAAGGGCAATATTATGGGAAGGCAAACAGGCTCATAATAACAATACCTATGTGCTTGATTAATTGAAGAATAAAAATAGTGTAGACAATGACCGACTGGTGGGCATCCTTCGAAACGATAGAACAGGTACTTATCCTGTCCGCCCCGCTAATAGCCTACCTGTTGATATTAACATTCAAAAAGAAGAAAAAATGAAAAACGATTACAGTACCCAAGAAAAATTAACGGCAATGGCCATCCTGTCCGCAGCTTGCGCATTGGCCGCATATAGGTTTTTAGTCAAGAAAAAATAATGGACTACCTACCTACAATATTAACGATCATGGCCGTATGGGGGATAGCAATGTGCATCCATATCCATATCGTCACCAAAAGGGCAAGAAAGGAACTTGATTCACTTATCGAGCAGATATCGATGCTTTCCACACCTGTAATAGTCTACCTATTGATACTGACCTATAAA
>DASSWC010000351.1:0-3937 GCA_035705395.1 Pricia sp.
CCGGTTCCAGGCGACCGTGCAATTCGACGTTTTCCGGAGCGATTTCCATTACCCCGGTCTCGGATGACATGATTACGTAACCGTCCTTGGTGACGGAATACCGAGAGGGGCGTAGTCCGTTTCGATCCAAAACGGCCCCGATGTAGTTTCCGTCGGTAAAGGGAATCGATGCGGGACCATCCCAGGGTTCCATCATACAGGAATGATATTCGTAGAACGCCCTTTTCGCTTCGGACATAAAGGGATTTTTCTCCCAGGCCTCCGGTACCAGGATCATCATCACTTCCGGAAGAGATCGGCCGGTCATCAACAACAGTTCGACGACCATATCCATAGTCGCAGAATCCGATTTGCCGGGTAGGATGATGGGGAGGATGTTTTTGATTTCATCGCCGAAATAATCGCTTTTCATCAGTTCCTCCCGGGAACGCATGCGCGTCACATTGCCACGCAGGGTATTGATTTCCCCGTTGTGGCACATATACCGAAACGGTTGGGCCAAGTCCCAGGTCGGGAAGGTATTGGTCGAAAACCGCTGGTGTACCAACGACAGGCGGGTGACCACGCGCGGATCCATCAAGTCTTCGTAATATAGGCTGATGTCCTTGGGCATCAACAAACCTTTGAAAATGATGATTTTTGTCGATAGGCTGGGAACGTAAAAAAATTGTCTTTCCGATAGCTTTGATTCGAGAATACTGTGTTCCGTAACCTTTCGGGCGATAAAGAGTTTGAGGTTAAAGTCAAATGCCTCTTGTTCCCCATTTTCCTTGGCAATAAAGACCTGCCTTACAACAGGTTCGGTCTCCATGGCAATACGGCCCGGTATTGAACGGTTCACCGGTACGTCACGCCAACCCAAAAGGCGAAGGCCCTGTTTTTCGATATTTTCCTCGAACAGGTCGATGCAAAATTTGCGCTGGTTTTCCTTTTGGGGTAAAAACACGTTGCTTACGGCGTATTCACCGGGTTCCGGAAGCTCGAAATCGCAGACGGCCTGGAAGAAATCATGGGGAATATCGATGAGGATACCTGCCCCGTCGCCGGTCTTGCCATCGGCACTGACGGCACCCCTATGTTCCAGTTTGTGCAATATCTCCAGGGCTTTGTGGATAATATCGTTTGACTTCTTTCCCTTCAGGCTACAGATAAATCCTGCGCCACAGTTCTCGTGTTCGAATTCCGGGAGATAGAGTCCTTGTTTTTGTAATGCCATTGGTTGTCGTATTTCTTCAAAAATAGGGATTCCGATGCGCTTTTTGCAGCTTTTTCGGAAATATTGAATAAAAATTCAACGTTTGGAATTAAACGCTGAACAATATTCAAATTTGGATTTTGAACCCCCGTTAATTATCGGATTGATAAAGATAAGGAATGATGACGGCTCACGAAAGACTTTTTTGGGGTTCAAACGGTTATATAACACCATTTTTTCATTACCCCCCCCCTCAATTTATAGTTGTATGCGATAAATTTTTCCACATTCAAGGCGCAAAGACCCATCGTCAGGTGGGGGTACCAGTCACAGGCCCCATTCAAGCCCTCAAAACGCTCCGGGATATGACGATTTTCAGGATTTCGGAAGTGCCCTCGTAGATTTGGGTAATCTTGGCATCGCGCATCAGCCGTTCGACATGGTACTCCTTTACATAACCGTTGCCCCCGTGTATTTGTACGGCCTCGACCGTAGTGTCCATAGCCACTTGTGAGGCATAGAGCTTGGCCATGGCCCCGGATAGGTCGTAGTTTTGCCCGTTGTCCCTTTCCCAAGCGGCCTTGTAGACCAGATGGCGGGCCGCCTCAATCTGGGTATGCATGTCCGCCAATTTAAAGGCGATGGCCTGGTGATTGGCGATTTCAGTACCGAAGGCCTTGCGTTCCCTGGCATATTTTAAGGACAGTTCATAGGCGCCGGCGGCAATGCCCAAAGCTTGGGCAGCGATACCGATGCGGCCGCCGGCCAAGGTTTTCATGGCAAAGGTAAAGCCGAAACCGTCTTCACCGATCCGGTTTTCCTTGGGTACCCTTACATCGTTAAAGTTAAGGGAATGGGTATCGCTGCCCCGGATGCCCAATTTGTTTTCCTTCGGACCGACCTGAAAACCGGGCATCCCCTTTTCGAGGATCAACGCATTGATGCCCTTAGAGCCTTTTTCTTTGTCCGTTTGGGCGATTACGAGATAGATTTCGGCGGAATTTCCGTTGGTGATCCAGTTCTTCGTACCGCTCACCACGTAGTGATCCCCTTGGTCGATCGCGGTCGTTTTTTGGGAAGTTGCATCGCTGCCCGCTTCGGGTTCCGACAGGCAAAAGGCGCCAAGGATTTCCCCGGATGCCAAACGGGTCAAATATTTTTGCTTCTGTTGCTCCGTACCAAAAGTTTCCAGTCCCCAACATACCAAGGAATTGTTTACGGAAACCACCACCGATGTCGAGGCATCGATTTTGGATAGTTCTTCCATGGCGATTACATAGGATAGGGTATCCATACCGCTGCCTTTGTATTTTGGGTCGGTCATCATCCCCAGGAAACCCAGTTCCCCCATTTTTTGGATCTGTTCGGTGGGGAATTCCTGCTTTTCGTCCCTTTCGATGACACCGGGAAGCAGTTCATTATGGGCGAAATCGCGTGCCGCCTGTTGTATCATAAGATGCTCCTCCGATAGTGAAAAATCCATGGTCGTATCCGTCTTTTTGGATTCTTGCAAATATAAGACTATGATGTTGAACCCGTCTCCATTTTTTGGTTTCCCGCAAATATAAGGGTCATGAAGTTGGAACCGCCTTGACTTTTTGTTTGTTGCCGCAAATAAAACAGTGCTCAGTGCTTAAAACGCTTTTTATCCTATCTCAAATTTTTATATTTGTCCCATCCTATGAAAGAACTGCTCCACGCCTACGAAAACAAACCTCCGGAAATCGTCTTTAATTGGCAGGATCCCGAAACGGAAGCCGAGGGCTGGACGGTCATCAACTCCTTACGTGGTGGAGCCGCGGGTGGGGGCACCCGAATGCGCAAAGGTTTGGATATGAACGAGGTACTTTCCTTGGCGAAGACTATGGAAGTGAAATTTACCGTATCGGGTCCCCCGATAGGCGGCGCAAAATCAGGTATCAATTTCGATCCGCACGATCCGCGAAAAAAAGGCGTCCTCGAAAGGTGGTACCACGCCGTGGCGCCTTTACTAAAGAGTTATTACGGTACCGGAGGAGACTTGAACGTCGACGAAATCTTCGAGGTGATCCCCATCACCGAGGATGCCGGGGTATGGCATCCACAGGAAGGCGTTTTTAACGGACATTTCAAACCCTCGGAGGCTGATAAGATCAACCGTATCGGCCAGCTCCGATTGGGGGTGGTTAAGGCGCTGGAAAACGATACCTATTCGCCCGATCCTTCGCGAAAATATACGGTGGCGGATATGATTACGGGCTTTGGCGTGGCCGAGGCGGTACGGCATTACTACGATATTTTCGGCGGCAATGTGAAGGGTAAACGGGCGGTAGTACAAGGCTTCGGTAATGTGGGTGGTGCAGCGGCGTTCTACCTGTCCCGAATGGGGGCCAAGATCGTTGGCATTGTTGATCAAGAAGGTGGGGTCATCAACGAAGAAGGCTATACCTTTGGGGAAATACGGTCGTTCTTTCTCAACAAAAACGGCAACCAACTACGGCCTCCCGCCAATGCCAAGATACCCTTTGAAGATATCAACGAGCGGATTTGGAATTTGCCCACCGATATCTTCGCCCCATGTGCAGCTTCCCGATTGGTCACCAAGAATCAAATTACGAGCATGATCGAAGCTGGTTTGGAAGTTGTTTCCTGCGGGGCAAACGTGCCCTTTGCGGACAGGGAAATTTTTTTCGGCCCTGTCATGGAGTATACCGATGAAAAAATCAGCTTGATTCCCGACTTTATTTCCAACTGCGGAATGGC
>DASSWC010000352.1:0-3054 GCA_035705395.1 Pricia sp.
TTCGTAGGTGATATGGCGCAAATAGGCATTTTCGCCCCGGTTTCCGCCATCGGCCTCATCCTCGGGTACCTTGAATTCCCCCGGAATACTAAATTTGGGCAATAGCACGTCGCGCGCCAGCTCGAAAGGTTCGATTTTTTCGACCACTTCCTGTACGTTCAAAATGGCCTCGGGCACGTCTTTGAAGAGGGACTTCATTGCGTCGGAGGACTTAAAGTAGTACTCCTGGTTTGGCAATCCGTAGCGGTAGCCGCGGCCGCGGCCGATGGGAGTGGCCTGTTTTTCCCCATCCTTGACGCAGAGCAAAATGTCGTGTGCCTCGGCATCTTCCTTGGCGCAGTAATAGGTATTGTTGGTCGCGACCGGTTTTACGTTGTGTTTTTTAGCGAACTGTAACAGCACCTGGTTGACACGGTCCTCATCCTCTTGCCCGTGGCGCATCATCTCGATATAAAGGTCTTCGCCGAAACGCTCCTTCCACCAGAGCAGGGCTTCCTCGGCCTGGTTTTCGCCCACGTTCAGGATTTTTCCGGGCACCTCGCCGTAGAGGTTTCCGGTCAGCACGATAATATCCTCCTTATAACGCTCGACCACCTTTCTATCGATACGCGGCACATAATAAAATCCGTCCGTATAGGCGATGGACGACATTTTACAGAGGTTGTGATAGCCTCTTTTGTTCTTGGCCAGCAGCACGATCTGATAGCCGTAATCCTTTACATTTTTATTGGTATGGTCTTCGCAAACGTAGAATTCGCAGCCGATGATGGGCGTAATTTCGCGTTCAACGACTGGTACGTCGTGCCCTGTTGCCGGTTTACCGCTTTCCATTGCCACTTTGTTCCTTTCCCTGACCGCCTTGTTGTGTGCGCCGATTTCCTTGACGAAATGAAAGGCCCCCATCATGTTGGCATGGTCGGTCAGCGCCACGGCCGGCATACGGTTATCCGCGGCGGACCCTACCAGATCTTTTATAGCGATGGTGGATTGCAAAACCGAAAACTGGGAGTGGTTGTGTAGATGGCTAAAGGGAACATCGGCCATGGTAGCCACGTTTTCCCGGATTTCCTCTTTTGAGACCTCGGCTGTTTCATGGGTGCCCAAGGCATCGGCAATTTGTTGGGATGCCTTTTTTAGGTTGATGTGCTTGAGGCCGAACCGTTGAATTTTCTGGGGATGGGCCTCGAAAAAGTTCTTAAAGTAGTCCGGTTGAACATTTAGTTTTTTCAACGGATAGAATTCCCGCCGCACCAACTCCAGGAAGCAGCGCGTGGTTGCCTCGACATCGGCGGTGGCGTTATGGGCCTCCGCAAAGGGCTCTTCAAAAAGGTGTTCATGGAGCTCGGTCAGGGTCGGAAGCTTGAACTTGCCGCCGCGTCCCCCGGGAATCTGGCACAACTTCGCGGTCTCTTCGGTACAGGTATCCAATACGGGAAGCTCCTGCAGCCTATTTTCCACGGCGAGCCGATGAAATTCCGCGCCCATAATATTCAGGTCGAACCCCAGGTTCTGGCCCACGACAAATTTCGTTTGCGCCATGGCGGCGTTGAACTTTTCCAGCACCTCGGCCATCGGCAAACCATCCCGTTCCGCCAAGGGCGTGGAAATACCGTGCACCTGCTCCGCATCATAGGGAATATTGAACCCCTCGGGACGGATCAGATAGTCCTGATGCTCTACCAGTTTACCCATTGCATCGTGCAATTGCCAAGCGATCTGTACACAGCGCGGCCAGTTGTCGGTATCGGTGATGGGGGCGTTCCAGCGTTTGGGGAGGCCAGTGGTTTCGGTGTCGAAAATCAGGTACATATAAAAGAATTCGTTGTTCGTAAGGAAGCCAATGTCGTTTACGTCATCCTGTAAAATTAGACAATCGGATACGCTTTTGAAAAAGGTCGTGCAAAGAATTGTAACGAGTTATCAACGTTGGCCATTCTAGTACAAGTTCATGGATATTGGCGATATTTCTTTATCTTCCGATCCCGATAAAACCCTCCAAAATGAACGCAGCAAAACCATCAAGCTATTTTTTCTTTTCGTTCCTTTTTCTAGGGATGCATCTTGCATCCCCACAAACTCCACCCGGGGAAGCTGGCGAAGAACAGCGCCCTCCCAACTTCATTATCATTTTTGCAGACGACCTGGGCTACGGCGATTTGGGTGTTTACGGCCATCCCACCATTAAAACCCCCAACCTCGACCGGATGGCGTACGAGGGCCAGAAATGGACGAATTTCTACGCCGCTGCCAGCGTTTGTACCCCCAGTAGGGCGGCCCTACTGACCGGACGGCTTCCCGTGCGCAGCGGAATGGCGAGCAATGAACATCGGGTGCTTTTTCCCGATTCCAAAAACGGACTCCCCGCCGCTGAAATCACCTTGGCCGAGCAATTGAAAGATGTAGGCTATGCCACGGCCTGTATCGGAAAATGGCACTTGGGACATAAGGAACAGTACCTCCCCACCAATAACGGTTTCGATTACTATTTCGGCATCCCCTACTCCAACGATATGAATAAAACGGGGGGCAAAAATTACAAAGAGGCGGCCAAGGAAGGGCCTTCGGCCATAAAGATCCAGGACTACAATGTGCCCCTGATGCGAAATACGGAGATCATCGAGCGCCCCGCCGACCAGAACACCATCACCAAGCGGTATTCCGAAGAGGCTATTTCCTTTATTAAAAAAAATAAAGAAAAACCTTTTTTAATATATCTGGCCCATAACCTGCCGCACATCCCCCTATTCGCTTCCGAAGAATTTCTGGGAAAGAGCAAGCGGGGACTCTACGGCGATGTGGTCGCCGAAATCGATGATGGCGTCGGCAAGATTCTAGCCGCGCTTGACGAAGAGCGACTTGCCGAAAACACCATCGTGGTCTTTACCTCCGACAACGGCCCTTGGTTACCTTTTAAGACCCATGGGGGCAGTGCGGGACTTCTTCGGGCGGGAAAAGGCACAACTTGGGAAGGCGGTATGCGCGAACCGGCCATCTTCTGGGGGCCGACAACGGTCCAACCCGGACGGGTCGACGGGCTGGGGTCGACCCTGGACC
>DASSWC010000353.1:0-5393 GCA_035705395.1 Pricia sp.
AAATGTACGATTTCGACCGGCTTTTTAGGCATTTTGTGCTTGGGAATGTAAATATACGCCCCTTCCCTACTGAAGGCCGTGTTTAGGGAGGTCAGGGATTCGTCTTTCGAGGCCACCTTGTTAAAATATACATCGATGACCGGCTTGTACATGGGTTTTGTCAAGGCAGAGCTCATCAAACAGATATCGACCCCATCGTGCGTGGTTTCAGAGAGATAGGAACTATAGATGCCATCGACAAAAACGATTTTATAGGAATCGATTTCGTTGACGAAATATTTCTTCACATCTTTATATTCCAAGGTCGGTCCTTCCTTGGGCAAAATGCTGAAGTCGGTCTTTTGGATGCTTCTTAGGGAGGTGTATTTCCAGGCTTCCTCCTTTTTCGAGGGAAAGCCTTTGTGCTCGAAATTCTTCATGGCCGCCGTACGCAGGTCGTGTACCGCGTGTTCGACATCGATATTGTTCTCGAACGCCATAAAGGACGATATTAACTTGTCTTTTAAATCCATATTTCTAAATAATCGGTATTCGGGGAACAGTAAGCGGTTGTCGGTATTGCCGATCACGATGTACTGACCCCTGTTTACGTAATTCTTAAACCGCAGCTTCCTGCTTTAACCAATCGTAACCCTTTTCTTCCAGTTCCAATGCCAATTCCTTGCCACCGGACTTCACAATCCTACCGTCGTGTATAACATGGACAAAATCGGGAATAATGTATTCCAATAGCCGCTGATAGTGGGTAATGACTATGGTCGCCCGATCCCCGCTACGCAATTTGTTGACACCGTTCGCGACGATACGCAGGGCATCGATATCGAGGCCGGAATCGGTTTCGTCCAAAATAGCGAGCTTGGGCTCCATCATCGCCATTTGGAATATTTCGTTTCTCTTTTTCTCGCCCCCGGAAAAGCCCTGATTAATGGAACGGGACATGAATTTTCTATCGATACCCAACAGTTCCGATTTCTCACGGATAAGCTTTAGCATCTCATTGGCGCGCATCTCTTCTTGTCCTCTGGCTTTTCGGGATTCGTTGATGGCCGTTTTCATAAAGTTGGTGACCGAAACCCCCGGGATTTCGACGGGATACTGAAAGGATAGGAACACGCCTTTGTGCGACCGCTCCTCGGGGGAAATGTCGTCCAGATCCTCACCCTCGAACTCAATGGAACCCTGGGTGACGGTAAATTCTTCCTTCCCGGCGATGACCGAGGCCAAGGTACTCTTGCCGGAACCATTGGGTCCCATGATGGCGTGTACCTCACCGGGGTTGACTTCGAGGTTGATCCCCTTTAGTATTTTTTTACCTTCTACGCTGGCGTGTAGGTTTTTGATTTTTAACATGTTTTCGTATTTTTTTAAAAATTGAACTGGCTTCAAGTGCTGCCTTAGGGCACGTGCACCTAGGTCTATCCGACCGATCCTTCCAAACTGATTTCCAAGAGTTTTTGGGCCTCTACGGCAAATTCCATGGGCAGTTTGTTTAAAACTTCTTTACTGAAACCGTTGACGATCAGTGCGATGGCCTTTTCGGTATCGATACCGCGCTGGTTGCAGTAAAAAATCTGATCCTCCCCGATCTTACTGGTGGTGGCCTCGTGTTCTATCTGTGCCGTCTTGTTCTTGACCTCGATATAGGGGAAGGTATGTGCCCCGCAATCGTTGCCCATCAAGAGGGAGTCGCACTGGGAAAAGTTCCGGGCGTTCTCGGCACGGCTGTTGACCTGCACCAGACCGCGATAGCTGTTCTGGGATTTTCCGGCAGATATGCCTTTGGAGATGATGGTACTTCGGGTATTCTTGCCCAAATGTACCATTTTGGTACCGGTATCGGCCTGTTGGAAATTATTGGTGACGGCGATGGAATAAAACTCGCCGATGGAATTATCCCCTTTTAAGATACAGGATGGGTATTTCCAGGTAATCGCGGAACCGGTCTCGACTTGTGTCCACGAAATCTTGGCGTTTTTTTCGCACAATCCCCTTTTGGTGACGAAGTTGAATACACCACCCTTGCCTTCCTTATCACCTGGGTACCAATTTTGTACCGTTGAGTATTTTATTTCGGCGCCATCCAGGGCAATTAATTCCACCACCGCGGCGTGCAACTGGTTTTCGTCCCGGGAAGGAGCGGTACATCCTTCCAAATAACTGACGTAACTATCTTCCTCGGCGATGACCAAGGTTCGTTCAAACTGGCCGGTACCGGCCTGGTTGATCCTAAAATACGTGGAAAGCTCCATGGGACATTTCACCCCTTTGGGAATGTAACAGAAACTGCCATCGGAAAATACGGCGGAATTCAGTGCGGCGTAGAAATTATCACGCTTGGGCACCACCGAACCCATATATTGCTTCACCAGTTCGGGATGTTCCCGAATGGCCTCGGATATGGAGCAGAAAATAATCCCCTTTTCCGCCAAGGTTTTTTGAAAGGTAGTCGCTACGGAAACGGAATCCATTACGATATCTACCGCCACACCGGCCAATTTCTTCTGCTCATCCAACGAAATGCCCAATCTTTTAAAAGTATCGAGCAGTTCCGGGTCGACCTCGTCCAAACTATCGTACTTGGGCTTTTTATTGGGCGCGGAATAGTAGGAAATATTCTGAAAATCCGGTTTTTTGTACTTCACGTTCGCCCATTCGGGCTCTTTCATCTCCTTCCAATATTTGAAGGCTTCCAACCGCCATAGGGTCATCCATTCGGGCTCTTCCTTTCTTTTGGAAATGGCGATGACGATTTCCTCGTTCAGCCCCACGGGCAACGTATCCGACTCGATATCCGTATAGAAACCGTACTCGTATTCCTTGGTTTCCAGTTCTTTCTTTAATTCTTCTTCTGTATATGCCATTTTTTCGATCGATTAATTTGAACATTTGTCAAGTTGAAGATGGGTCATTTTCAAATTTTCAAATGGCCTCATTTTCAAATTTCAAAGCGAGAAACTCTCGCCACACCCACAGGTACGCTGCGCATTGGGATTTTTAAAAACAAATCCCTTTCCGTTCAGCCCTCCCGAATATTCCAACGTGGTGCCGACCAGGTATAAAAAGCTTTTTTTGTCCACCAGGATGCGCACGTTGTTATCTTCGAAAACCTTATCGGATTCATCTTGGGTGTTGTCGAATCTCAGTTCGTAGGACAGGCCGCTACACCCGCCGCTCTTCACCCCTACGCGTACAAAATCCTTGGCAGCGTCATACCCCTCTTGGGTCATAAGATCGACTACCCTTTTTTTTGCTGTTTCAGATACTTGGATCATAGTTCTTTGTCTTGTACTAAATAGTCTACAAATATACGGTTTTAGCAGGGGTTTACCATAATCACTAACATTATTATAACGTATGGGCCTATAGGTGTTTTTTATAATGTATTGGCGATTTAAAAATAATTCGAGTATCTTGAGGCCCTGTTTATGTTAAACCTTTTCCAAACCAGAAAAAACAATATGTCAAAAAAGAAGGAAAGTCCGGTGTCCAGTAAATCACGTAGGAATTTTGTCAAACATTCGGGGCTGGCGGCCGCGGGATTTATGATCGTACCCCGGCACGTTCTCGGAGGGCCGGGTTTTGTGGCCCCTAGCGACATCCTAAATATCGCCGGTATCGGGGTAGGCGGAAAGGGAAGGAGCGACCTCTCGTCTTTTGCGGAGAGTCCCAATGTGAACATCGTCGCGCTTTGCGATGTCGACGATCGCCAGGCGGTCGAGGCGCGGGAAGCCTATCCCAAAGCCAAGTATTATCACGATTTTAGGGAGATGTTGGACAAGGAAAAGGGCAACATCGATGCGGTTTCCGTGTCCACACCAGATCACAACCACGCCCCTGCGGCCTATAAGGCCATGGAGATGGGCAAGCACGTATACGTTCAAAAGCCACTTACGCACGACATCTGGGAAGCCCGAATGCTTACCGAGGCGGCCAAAAAATTTAAGGTGGTGACGCAGATGGGCAATCAGGGCGGATCCGGTGACGGGGTGCGCAAAATGCAGGAAATCCATGATGCCGGCCTGATCGGCGACGTACATACCGTGCACTGCTGGACCAACCGTCCCATTTGGCCCCAGGCCCTGGAAACCCTCACAAAGAAAGATAGAATACCGAAAGGGCTAGAATGGGACCTATGGTTGGGCACAGCCCAAGAAAGGGACTACAATGATGCCTATCTCCCTTTCGATTGGCGAGGTTGGTCCGATTTCGGCACGGGCGCCCTCGGCGATATGGCCTGCCATATCATGGATCCCGTGTATCGCATTCTGCCCATTCTTTATCCAACAACGGTAGAATGCAGTATTTCCGATGCCTTTAAGGGCAAGTTCGAGACCGCCAATTATCCGGAAAGTTTCCCCAATTCCAGTATCATCCATCTTAAATATCCGAAAACGGACGGAACCGGCAGTATCGACGTCACGTGGATGGACGGCGGCCTCCGCCCCGGAAGGCCCGACGAACTCGGCGACGACGAGGCTTTTGGAAACTGGGACGGCGGCGTGCTCTTTATTGGTACCAATGGGAAGTTATTGGCCGATTGCTATGGGGAGAATCCAAGATTATTACCCCTGACGCTCAACGAGCAGATCAGTGTCAAAGAGACCCTCCCCCGGGTTCCGGAAGGGCATTACCTACAGTGGGTCAACGCCTGTATGGCGGGCTACGGCAATGCGGAGACGAGCTCGTCGTTCGACTATGCCGGGCCGTTTACCGAGAGCATCCTGATCGGAAACTTGGCGCTAAAAGCCTATTTCGAAGTCGATCCCAGTGCCGAGAACAAGGGGTTCTGGGGCGGTGGTGAACAGTTCTGGGGCAGAAAACGCCTTCGGTGGGATGCCGAGAACATGAAAATCACCAACTTTGAACCGGCCAACAAATATGTGAAGCGGACGTATAGGGACGGGTATTCCGTGGGGTAACGATGGAAACTTAATTTCCCGCATGCTAGAAGACAAGCACCAAGAACGTACCGCATTGGAAGAACTGGGGGAATTCGGCCTCATCGACCATTTGACCCAAGGTTTCCCCATTTCCCGTACCTCTACCCTAAAAGGAATCGGGGACGATGCGGCGGTGCTGGATTTCAAGGATAAAAAAACCATCCTTACCACCGATATGCTCGTCGAGGGCGTACATTTCGACCTCAGCTACATGCCCTTGAAACATCTGGGTTATAAAGCCGTGATGGCCAATCTTTCGGATGTGTATGCCATGAACGCCACGGCGACCCAGATTACGGTATCCATAGCGGTCTCAAGCCGTTTTCCTTTGGAAGCGCTCGAAGAACTCTATGCCGGTATCGCCTTGGCCACGGAACTGTATAAAGTGGACTTCGTAGGCGGCGATACCACCTCATCGACCACTGGATTACTCATTAGTATCACTGCGCTGGG
>DASSWC010000354.1:0-5230 GCA_035705395.1 Pricia sp.
CGTGCAGGTGCCATTTACCGGTGATGGCCGTCTGGTATCCTATTTTTTGGAGCATTTTCGGCAAGGTAGGCTGGTTGCCGTCGAACCGGTCGCCGTTTTGGCGGAAGCCGTTGATATGGCTGTGCTTACCCGTGAGAATGACCGCACGACTCGGCCCGCAGATGGAATTGGTGACATAGGCACGATGGAACAGCGCCCCGTTCTCGGCAATTCGATCAATATTGGGGGTCGGCGCCAATTGGCTAATGGGATGTCCGTAGGCACTGATGGCCTGTATCGCATGGTCGTCGGCCATGATAAAGAGGATGTTGGGCCGTTTTGTTTCGGCCAGCTTTTTTTTGTTCTCCGTTCTACACCCCCAAAAACAGAGGATAGCAACAAAAACTATACTGAAATGGCGTATCATTTTCTGCATTTAAAGTTTTTTTGTTACCAAAGGAATGGGATGGGCGTATGGCTTGTAGTGGATCTCGCTTAAGGCAAGGGCCTAACCATAATATCTTTGTAAAAAACGACGCTTCCGGGATCATGGCCCTGCAGCGCAAAGGTTCCCGAGTCCAATACCCGATTTTTTTCGCCATCCCCGCGTTTTGGATTTTCAGGCTCGGTATAGTCCACTACAACGATATCATTTATTTTAACGATGATACGATTTCCTACTACCTTGATGTATTCGGTATACCATTCATTGTCGCCTGTATAGGTTTCCCTGATATCCACGATGTTGTAGAGGCTGCCGGTACGTTTCCAGTCCTTTTGCGAATTATTGACCTGAACCTCGTATCCTTGGGAGGGCCAGCCGCCATCCTGATATTCCGTATGGATATAGATTCCCGAATTGGCACTGGGCTTCGTCATCACGGTCGCCTTGAACTCAAAGTTTTTGAAATCGTGGTTTTTTACATCGCCTTGGTAGTATAAATGGGCCGTAGGCCCCGCCACTTTTATTGATTCATCGCTTACCGAAAAGGTATCCGCGTTTTCACCGACTTTCCAGCCGTCCAGGTTCTTTCCGTTAAAGAGGGGAATCCAATCTTTGTCTTTTTGTTTTTTTGGTTTTTGGGCGGATGCCGGAATTGATAATCCGATCGATAGAAAAATAAGCAGCAATACCTTGGTCTTCGCTTTCATGGTCTATTATTTGAGTGTAAAGGATGCCTTCAATTCCGCATTGGAATCCGTTCCCACAAAAACCTCGAATACGCCGGGCTCAGCAACAAACTCGAGATTACTGTTATAGAATTTCAGGTCATCGGGACGCAATTTAAAGCTTAAGGTTTGGGTTTCCCCCTTTTTAAGAAAGACTTTTTTAAAACCTTTCAGTTGACGCTTGGGCGGGGTGATGCTGCGTACCATATCCCGTAGATACAACTGCACCACTTCTTCCCCGTCGTAATTGCCACTATTTTTGAGCGTTACGGAAATGGTTACGGCTTCGCCGGTATCGATTTCGGAGGGGTTTACCCGCAGGTCGGAATATTCAAAATCGGTATAACTCAGGCCGTAGCCGAAAGGAAGCAGGGGGGTGTTGGGGGCATCCAGGTAATTGGACTTGAATTTCTGAAAGGGTGGGGCTGCGTCGGGCCGGTCTATTGGCGCCGCGGGCCGTCCTGTATTTTTCATACTGTGGTAGATCGGGATTTGTCCCACGTTCCGCGGCCAGGTGGCCGTCAGTTTTCCCGAAGGATTGTAATTGCCAAAGACCACATCGGCAATGGCGTTACCTGCCTCCACTCCCGGATGCCATACTTGTAAAATGCTGACGGGAAGGGCATATTCCTCTACAATGGTCAGGGGGCGGCCGCTCATCAACACGAGCACTACCGGTTTGCCTGTTTTTGCCAAGGCCTGTATCAGCTTCTTTTGGGCATCGGGAATGGAAATATCCGTGCGACTGGCCGCTTCCCCGCTCATTTCGGAGGCCTCGCCGACAACGGCGACGACGACATCGGAGGCCTTGGCCACTTCAAGGGCTTCGTTCAAAAGGGTTTCGGGGGAACGCGCGTCGATCTCGATCTTGGGCCCGAAAACATTGACGTTTTTGGCCATGACGGTATCGTTGGTAATATTGGCGCCCTTGGCATAGGTTATCGATGCCTCGGGGGCGACATTTTTAAAGCCTTCCAGCACCGTGACGGCCAGTTTGTGCTCCCCGGTGGGCGCCCAGGTACCCAGCATGTTGTTGCGACTGTCCGCCAAAGGTCCGACCAAAGCGATTTTAGCGGTTTTTTTCAAGGGAAGGGTGTTTTGATGTTTTTTTAGTAGCACGAAACTGTGGGCCGCCAGCTTGCGGGCCAGCGCGCGGTTTTCATCGGTCAGGATGTCCTTTTCAGGACGTGTCTCGTCCGAGTATCGGAAAGGGTCTTCAAATAGCCCCAATTTGTGTTTGGCCTCCAAGATTCGTCGGCAGGCCGTGGTAATCTGCGCTTCGGTGACCTTGCCTTCGTCCACCGATTTTTTGAGGGTGGTCAAAAAGCCTTCCCCGACCATGTCCATATCGAGTCCCGCTTTTAAGGCCCGTGCTGAAACGGCCTGTAGATCGCCCAGGCCGTGGGCGACCATTTCGTTGACCGAGGTGTAGTCGGAAACGACAAAACCTTCAAAACCCCAACGCCCACGTAGCAGATCGGTCATCATCCACTTGTTGGCCGAGGCGGGAATACCATCGATATCGTTAAACGAGGTCATGGCACTGGCCACGCCCGCATCTACGGCCGCTTTGTAGGGCGGCAGGTATTGGTTGAACATCTTTACTTTGCCCATGTCCACCGAATTGTAATCGCGGCCTCCCTCGACCGCTCCATAGAGGACCAGGTGTTTAACGCAGGCGGCCATTGTATGGGGTAGGGATAGATCTTCTCCCTGATAGCCCTCTACCATGACCTTTGCGATAGCCGATCCCAAGTAGGGATCTTCGCCGGCACCCTCGGCGATACGGCCCCAGCGGGGATCCCGGGCAATATCGACCATCGGGGAAAAATTCCAATTGATGCCGTCGGCGGTAGCTTCCTTGGCCGCGACCTGGGCGGCTTGCTTTATGAGGTCCATATCCCAGCTCGAGGCGGAGCCAAGGGGAATCGGAAAGGTCGTCTTGTATCCGTGGATGACATCCGCACCGATAAGCAGGGGAATTTTCAAGCGGGAATTCTTGACCGCTATTTCCTGTGCTTTGCGCACTTTTTCGGGGCCCGTAACGCCGAAAATTCCGCCTACCTTTCCTTCCTTGATCTTGGCCTCCACATTTTCGCTGACCACGGAACCGGTCGCAATGCCGCCACCGGGGGTCAACAGGTTCAATTGCCCTATTTTTTCCTCCAAGGTCATTTTTTCAAGCAGCGCTTCCACTTCGGGAATCGGGCTTTGGCTTTGTACTGCTAAAGCCCCAAAACACATATAGATTAGGACAGCAATTTGTTTCTCGACCTTCATATCAGTCCGATTCTTTGAGGGTGATGGGCTGTGTCCAAGCCTTTTCATATTCGGTCTGGTCAAAAAAGTTTTGGTTCGTTTTGTCGGATACGATCTTGGCCCTTATAAAACCGAATCCGTGGGGCAGCGCGAACCTTGCTTTTGTGCCTTTTACCCGTTCGAGTATTTTGAAAGTGTTCGCCTTCGCATCCTTTCCGATCAGCTGAATTTCGTACCTCACCCCCGATTCGGGCGCTATTTCAATGTGGAGGCTGTCGTTACCCGTTTCCAAATGCTTCAAAGTCACTCCGGTAGATGCATAGAAATCCCCATTTTCCATGGCTTCGATAATGCTGGCAGCGGTCAAGGTGTCGGCCCTGACCATGACCCAGCCTCTTCCGGGATTGCTATACCTCTTGCCGAACCGATGGTAATTGTGGCTGTCATCGGTGGCCACTCCGTATAGCAAGGGTTTGCCGTCCTGTAGGTATGAAACGTTGATCAGATCCCACATGGCTTCGGTACCTAAATGCGTTGAATCGCCTTCGTTGTTGACCAAAGGATGTCCGTTGTACACCTCAAAAAAACGTACCTTGTTTAACTGCATAAAATCCTCCGCGGTAATGCCGTACCCAAAATTCGGGTGGTTGATGTGCGGCATTATGGGTACCTGCAGCCTCTTGCGTTGCTCCAAAATGGCATCTATATTATTTTGGATGATTTCCACCACATTCCCGCCATCCTTTGGGGCTATTTTTTCTTGGATATTGGTCGCATTGATATGGATGGGCTTATCCCCAAAATTAGCGGTCACTTCTTCGGATTGAATGATCAAGAACTTGCCGTCTTCCTCGAAAAGAGGTCTGTATTCCTGCAATGTTTTCAGTTTGACCTTGGTGCGGCCTGTACTGTCCAATCGATGTTCTATCCATTCCTCCCCATATTTTTTTAGGTAGTTCTGAAAGGCCTGCTGTAAATATTCCTTGTCCGATAGGGTAATCCACTTTTCGCCCTCCGCCAAGATATTGTGGTCGGAGAGAACGGTAAAATCATATCCAGCGGTTTTGTACCCATCCATGATCATTTCAGGAAATTCGTTCCCGTCGCTCCAGTACGAATGGGCATGTAGGTTTCCCTTGTACCATATTTTATCTTGCGACCAAATCGTATGAGGGGCAAGATAGCCCAGAAGAAATACCGCTAAAAAAAATTTTGCTGATTTCATTTTTTTGGAATTTCTGTATGGAATCATGGGCTTGCCTTCCTATTTTTTTTCTGGACTTCTGTACTAAACTTCTGTTTTAGATCTTTAATCAACCTCCGTTACCGGACTTTTTTCCGAAACCCCATTTTCGTTAAAGGCCTCCACGGCAAAATAGTAGGCTTGGTCCGTGTTCAGGGATTTGAGCTGCAAGGCATTCTCCCCATAAACCAACCACGAGCTGTACAACTTGTCGGGGGCGATGCCCCAGAGCACGTTATAGCCCTGCGCATTTTTTAAGGGTTTCCAACTGATTTCGGCACCGCGTCGTTTGTCGTTTCTAACGACGGTCAGTCCTTTCACCATTTTCGGCGCCTTTCCATAACCGGTACCAAAAATCCGGATATCGGAAAGGGAAAGATAGGGGGTAGGCACATGAATGTTTTGGTATCGGATGAACCTGGCTTTTATGGGAGTATCGAGGGCCACATAATCGTTGGGCACATCCTTTTTGTTCTCACTTCGGTCAACTATCGGTTCCCAGTTTTTTCCATCCAAAGAAGCTTCGATGACATATTGGTGGTAAAGACCGGGTAGTTTCCCGTACATATTTGATTTATA
>DASSWC010000355.1:0-18073 GCA_035705395.1 Pricia sp.
CAATCTCATGGAAAAGGGAAAAATCAACCTGACCTACACGCATTACGACCGGTATATTGCCGGATCTGCGGTTCCTACGGATTCCCTTGCATTGGAAAGCATCGACCCGCTGAACGCGGATTATTTTCTCGAACGCCGCGAAATGGGAATTATCAATGTCGGGGAAGCGGGCTCCGTCGAGGTGGACGGAACTTCGTATCCCCTCGGCCATAAAGATGCCCTGTATATCGGAAGAGGCGCAAAGAAGGTCGTATTTAAGAGCGACGATGCGAACAAACCCGCCCTATTTTATTTGAATTCCGCCCCGGCCCATACCAGCTATCCTACCAAAAAGGTAAGCCTGGCCGATGCCAACAAACTGGAACTGGGTTCCCTGGAAACCGCCAACGACCGCACGGTCAACCAAATGATTATCGGTGGTATTGTGGATACCTGTCAATTGCAAATGGGAATGACCGAATTAAAATCCGGGAGTGTCTGGAATACCATGCCCGCTCACGTACACGATCGCCGTATGGAAGTTTATTTTTATTTGGATGTCCCCGAAGACCAAGCCGTATGCCATCTAATGGGACAGCCGCAGGAAACCCGTCATATCTGGATTCAGAACCACCAGGCCGTCATCTCGCCACCCTGGTCCATCCACTGTGGTTCCGGAACCTCGAACTATACTTTTATCTGGGGCATGGCCGGTGAAAATCTGGACTACACCGATATGGATGTGGCCAAGATTATCGATTTACGTTAAATACCAATTACGAAAACAAGACGCCAAAACTTAAATCCGATATTATGCACTTCAAACAATTTCTTTACCTTTTACTGGCCGGAACGATTTTTACAGGATGTGCTGAACAAGCCGCGCCAAAGAAAAAAATCTATGTCAAGAATACGATGGATGCAGACCGGAGCCTTGAAACGGTGTCCCTTCCCATCGATTCCCTGTATTTGAAAGGCACCGAGGGGAACGAGGGAGCGATTGTCATCATTGATGATGCGACCCAGAAACCCATAGTCAGCCAGATTATAGATGCCGATGGTGACGGTACGGACGATACCATCCTGTTTCAACCGAAGGTAAAGGCCAACTCTGAATCCGTTTTTACCGTAACCCGATCGGACTCCACCGCAACGACATCCGGTTCGGATGCATTGGCAACATCCAACGACAGCGTTCCACGCTGTTATTCCCGTTTTGTGCCCGAACGCACCGACGATTATGCCTGGGAAAACAATCGGGTCGCCTTCCGCACCTACGGTCCCACGGCCCAAAAGATGTTCGAGGACGAGGTCAAGGGCGGCACGCTATCCAGCGGCATCGATGCCTGGTTGAAGCGGGTGGAATATCCTATCATCAACAAGTGGTATAAGAAAGAGCTCGAGACCGATGGGTCTTACCATGAAGACACGGGCGAGGGCCTTGATAACTTCCATGTGGGTGTGAGCAGGGGAGTAGGGGGCATTGCCGTGAAGGCCGACGATACCTATCATGTGAGCAAGAATTTCACTTCTTGGGAAAGGCTCTATAACGGACCCATCCGCACCAGCTTTATACTGACGTATGCCGATTGGGACGCCGCCGGAAAAAAGATATCGGAAGAAAAACACATTTCACTGGATTATGGCAGCAACCTATCCCGGTTTGAGATAGAGATTAAAGGAGCCGATACCATCTCAGCGGGCCTCACCCTTCACGAAGGCAAAGGTACGACCGGCGTTGAAGAGCAAGAGGGGTGGATCAGTTACTGGGAGCCCCATGAGGATTCCGAACTAGGAACGGGCATCGTCGTACCTGGCGGCCAAATGGTGGGACACGAAAAATACGAATCCGATGAAAAAGACCGGAGTAACCTTTTTGCGCACATCCAATTAAATGAGGAAGGCAAAGCGGTTTACTATGTCGGTTTCGGATGGAAAAAGAGCGGTCGATTCGAGACCCAGGCGGAATGGAAAGCGTATTTGAGCCAGTTTTCCAAGAAACTGAAGAATCCGCTTGTGGTTGAAGTACGGTAAGCGATGGGGAATTGTCTGTTCGAGCGCAATCGAGAGCCCAAAATGACTAACGGTCACTTGGTTTTTTAAGTGCGGTTGCCTTTGGCCTTCCCGAAAGGTTTACCTTGACAATGGGTCGACTTAACTTTTCGGTTATGCCTTACTTTTTTAGTACCACGACCTCATCGCCCTTTCCCATGATGATGACATCGGTCGTGTCCAGAAAAAGACCGGTTTCCACCACCCCGGGAATCTGGATGAGGGTATCGTTCAATTGCGATAAATCGTCCTGTTCAAAAATATCAACATCCACGATCCGGTTGTTTTCATCGGTTTTGTAGGGTTCCGAATCTTTCATTCTCAGCACGGGACGCAATCCCATTCCATCCAGTTCCGCCATGATGGTTTGGGTGGCAAAGGGAATAGTTTCGATAGGCAGTTTAAATTTCCCCAGGCGTTGGACTTGCTTGGCCGAATCGGCGATGATGAGATTGAACCGGGCATTGTGGGCCACGATTTTTTCCCGCAACAGTGCCCCTCCGCCTCCTTTGATCAACTGAAATTGTGAATCGAACTCGTCTGCCCCGTCAATATTGATGTCCAATGTCCCCGCTTGCTCCAAGGTTAACAAAGGAATACCGGCCTTCCGGGCCAATTCGGCCGTGGTATCGGAAGAGGGTACGCCTTTGATGGAAAGTCCGGCGGCCATTTTTTTCCCCAATTCCTCGACCATATAGGCGGCGGTAGACCCTGATCCCAAGCCGACGAGCATACCTTCCTTTATCCAACGGATCGATTGTGCTGCAGCCCTTTTCTTTTCATTTTCCGAATTCGTCATTGTCAGTTTTGGCAAAGCTTAGTTATTGTGTTTTGCCATCAACTCACGATACTTTTCCAGATCTTCTTTGGAGTGGTTGCCAAAATCGTCGGTAATACTATGTTGGATATTATTCGCTTTTAAAAAGATTGCGATGCGCTCCAGTTTTTCCGGAGTACCCTTGATTTCGATTTTTGCCATAACAAAAAAGTTAAGTTGAACTAATCGTTCAGCCACAATGCCGCGATCGGCAATGCCGCGATCGTCAATGCCGCGATCGGCAAATCAGAGAATAAAGTTAAACTTTAATTTGGCAAGTCTCAAATGGAAAGCGATTTTTTCTGGATCATTTTGCTGAACACTAAAAATAGGAAGCCACACAATAGCCAGGCCGGTAATGTAACAAATGAAAGAAAAACATCGAATTGCAGGGAAATGAAATAGAACAGCCCGAAACTGATGGCCCAGGCCAAAAGCACCGCCCGGTTGAATTTTAGGTCCGCGAGTTCAGCATAGTCCTGTACAATATTGTATTTTTTATGAAAGAAATGTTCAAATACGATTACGGCACCCACCGGGGCCAATATGAATCCGTACAATGCTACAAAATCCAATAATTTCATGGCAAAGGCCGGAAAAAGGCCCGCTATGGTGGCGATGCTGCCCGCCAAAATGGTCACCCAAAACGTGGAAGCTTTGGGCATAATGGCCTGAAAAGCAAGTCCCGCCCGATAAATGGTGGGGTTGGCCGTGGTCCAGCCCGCAAGCACCACCGCAATGATACCAAAGAAGCCGAGGGTATTGTAGGCCAATGGTCCGGGCGCTACGGTAGGCGCTTGGCCTTGGGATAACAGGGCCTGGGCTTCGGGGGTCCTAATATAAACGGCATAGATCAGTGCCGCCGCGATCCATGCCATATAATGACCCACATACATACCGGCTGCCGTGGTCCATCCCGAGCTTGGTTTTTTGGCAAACCGGAAAACCGAAAGGTCTGACATGCCAATGTGCATGGCGGCATTGGCGAACCAGGACCAGAAAAAAACATGCCAAAAGGTGTATTTTAACTGTCCGGGAAAGGGTGCCCCGCCTTCGCCCCAGATTTCCCAAAATTCGGAGAAACTTCCTACGCCCAGTTGCTGTAAGGCCACGATACCGCAGGCCAAAAAGGCGAGTACGATCACCGGAGACATCCAATTGGCAGCCGTGGAGACCATCCCATATCCCTTAGAGGCTACCAGCGAAATGACGGCGCCAATGATTAAAACGATGACGACCCAGGTGAAGCCATTCGGCATCGTATCGGTCAATTTGGGCATTTCCATATCAAAGGGTATACCTACCGCAGTGGCGGAGACCGTGATCATGGCACCCGCTAAAAAGCAGAACAGGATTCCGTTCGCCAAATTATAGCCGATGACTAATTTTTTTCCGCAGATTTTTTCGAGCTGGTAGTAGAGGGTAAGCCTTCTTTTCACGGCTACCTCGGCCGTTAAAAACCGCCAGCTGAGCACGGCCATAAGGTTTCCGAGCAATAGGCCGATGATCAGGTCAAAGGCGCTGACTCCGGTAGTAAGAAAAAGCGGACCGATGACGAACTCCGTGCCCGCGGCATGCTCCCCGGCGTACATGCCCAGAAAACTTTTCCAGCTTTTTAGTTTCGATTCGGGTACGGGTTCGCGTTCGAATTCCCCGCCTGCGATTTCTTGGATTACCTTCTCTTCTTTTTTGTTTAGGCTCATGGTGGTCGGTCGTTAGATTTATAAGGCACACTGCCCATCGGGAGGAAAGGCCCGGGAATCGGGTGTGGTACTTTTTGATGTTAATTTCATTCCGTAATCAGATGCTTGGGCAAATCCTCGACACGTTCGCAACAGAGCTGATCCATGACCTGCTTGAACTGGGTCTTTAGCATGGCGATGGTATGGTCACCGCCTTTCTTGCCCAAGGCGCCCGCCCCGTACATAAACGCCCGCCCCATAAAGGTAAATTTAGCGCCGCAGGCCATGGCCCTGGCGATATCGGGACCGGATCGGAGGCCGCTGTCCATCATAATCTCGATTTGGTCGCTGTATTTTTCCGCAATGGCCTGCATGGAGTGGAGCGTGGACTGGGCGGCATCCAGTTGCCTTCCCCCGTGATTGGAGACAATGATTCCGTCAAACCCCATCCGGATGGCATCCTCGGTATCCCGTTCCGAGGCTACGCCTTTTAATACCAGCTTCCCTTTCCATTTGTCCCTGATTGGTTTTATACGTTCCTCGTTCAGGCGACCGGAGAAGGTTTTGTCCATAAATGCGCCTAGTTGTTTCAGATTAAGGCCGTCGGGGGTGTAGGGCTTCAACGTCTCGAAGGTGGGCTGCCCATATTTTAGGGTATGGAACGCCCAGGTCGGTTTGCCCAGGATCTGTAGGATGTTGGCGACGGACATTTTCGGGGGTAGGGCCAATCCATTTTTGAAGTCCCGCGGCCGATAGCCAAAGGTGGGTACGTCGCAGAGCAGCACCAGAACGGGACACCCGGCCGCCTCGGCGCGATCAAGGATGTCGTTGCGGACTGCAGCCTCAACGGGATTGTACAGTTGAAACCATGCCCTGCCCTCGGTAAGTTCGCTGGCCTTTTCGATATCCATGGTCGTTACCGTGCTTAAAATAAAGGGGATGTTGTGTTGGTGGGCGGCTTGGGCGAGAATGGCGGGGGAGTTGGGCCACATCAGTCCCTGGAGTCCCACCGGGGCAATTCCCACCGGGGCGTCGAATTCCATACCCAGAACCTTGGTCTTTAGGGAACTATCGCCATAGTTTCTCAGATAACGCGGCTGTAATTGCACCTCACGTAGTTCGGAAGTGTTTCGGAAAATGCTCACATCTTCGTTACAGCCGCCATCGAGATATTCGAAGGCGAATCGGGGTACCCGTTTTTTGGCCTTTTTCCTCAGGTCGTCAACGGAGGGGTAAGCGGGGTTAAAGTTCATGGCTAAAAGACTTACGGGTTCAAGATCAAAAATTGCTGGTACCCGTTGAAGGTTTCAGGTCCAGGGGTCTCGTTGGATTAAAGGTCACGGGATAAAGATATGGGATTTGCATCGGTTTTTGGTCGTGCGGTTAAGATGCCCATGCGCTACGGATCCGGGATTGGGATGGCCGGGGGGTGTACTTTTAAGGCATAGTTCCTTTTTAGGAAATTGGGGTTCGGTTCCCTGTCCATAACGGCGATAGCCGCACCCAAAGCCGAGCCCAAGGAAGAGTCGGTGGTGCGCAGTTCCATGTTTCTCAGGTAATGGGAGACCAATTTAATATAAACATCATTGTCACTGAAGCCCCCGTCGATAAATATTTTTTCGATTTTATCGTTCCCTACCGCTCTTTTGATGCTTTCCACCTGGAGCAATACCAGCTCGATCATCAATTGATGGTAGGCATCCTCAAATCGGTCATAGGGGATATGTGTTTGGCTGGGTTCGTTTTCTGCGGCAATGCTTATCCATTTGAACATGGGCTTAAAATTCTTGCGGATTCTAAAAAAGGTCCCTTTATCGAATTTCACGGTCTTGTGAAAGTCATCGGAAACATTAAAATGCGCAGCCAGCATCTTTACCTGCAGTTGGTATTCATTGCCTAGAAACAGGCGTGAGACCTTAACGGGACTGCCATCGATACGCATGTTGAAAAGGCTTTCGTTGCAAATATCCTCCATGGTCAACATTCCTTTGGGAAACGGATTGATGGAAATGCTCCAGGTTCCTGTCGATACCAACAAAAAAGGGGTTGCCATGTTTCGAATGTAGGGCAATAACGCGGCGGAGCTGTCATGAATACCAGCCCCTATTTTAACGGTCTTGTCCTTGTGTATTATGGGGATAGTTTCATTGATGCCGATAATCGGGGGCAAAAGTGTATCGATACTTTCTTGAAAGACCCAATCATGATACTTGTTTTTTTCATAGTCCCAGAGCATCGTATGGCAACCTATGCTGGTATATTCACTGAATGGGACCCCAGAGAAGAGGTAGCTGAGGTATTGGGGCAGGTGCAATGAATATTTTATATTCCCAAAAACTTCCGGTTGGGTGTTTTTCAGCCAAAACAGGTGCATGCCGGTGTTTAACATTCCCAATTTGGGGGATCCTGTAATTCTCGACAACTCATATTCCGGACCATACTGGTCATAAAAGGTATCGTAGATTTCAGCTTTCAACGGCTTCATATAACTGTAGAGCGGGGTAAGTACGTTGCCATATTCATCGATATGTACTAAACTTGCGCCGTAGCAAGAAAAGTTCAAGGAAATAATATCGAATTCGGGCGCATCCATCATGCGGTGAAAAACGGCTTTCACCCATTTTTCAAGTCCTGCCAAGTTTTCCGTTGGGTAGCCGTCTTCATCGGTAATTTCATCAATACGCGTATATTCACGGTATACCTCTTGGTAGTCCCTGTCAAAGAGAAAGAATTTCTTATTGGTTTTCCCAATGTCGAATATGGCGGTTACTTCTTTCATAGTCTTACTGCCATGGAACCGGGCAGAGATAGTTTGTCGGCCTTTTGCCTATTTCGGATATGGCGGCTATTTTTTACTGTGCCTGTACCCAACCGGGTATGAATATTTTCTTTTTCTGTTTTGATTTGTGGATCTATTTTTCATAGTCCCGATGCCTTGGAATCCTTGCCCCTCTCCCCGATCAATTTTTTTCGGACCTCCAGCGCACGGAAGGCATTTAAAGGGTGCAATGCGCCTCCGCGCAGTAACCGTGCTTTTTGTAATAAGGGCCGTACATCGGTGCGATAGGCATCCTGGAGAATTTCCTGGCATTGGGCCACATCATGGTTTCGCTGAGCATCGTTCAAGGCATTTTGGTCGACCAGAAGTGCTTTCGCATAGGCCTCCTGGATGGCCTCCAACGATTGTATGATGTCTTCCAACGGATCTTTAATGTTGTGACTGGCATCGATCATCCAAGCGGGGTAGGGGTTCTGCGGGTTGTTCTCCATACCGTAGACCAAGGCATTGAAAATCAAAAAGAGGGCATAGGGTTTAATGCTGCCCACGGTGAGATCGTCATCGCCGTATTTGCTATCATTGAAGTGGAACCCTCCCAACTTCCCCTTGAGCATCAGGGTAAAGACAATCTGTTCGATGTTCGTGTTGGGAAGGTGATGTCCCAGATCGACCAGGGTATAGGCTTTGTCGCCACAGACGTTTGCCAGCATGAACGAGGTGCCCCAGTCCTGGATGACCGTACTGTAAAAATTGGGTTCGTAGGGTTTGTATTCGATAAACAGTTTCCAGTCCTCGGGCAGGGTTTTATAAATTTCCTGAAGGCTTTTTTGTGTTTGTTTCAAGGCGGTCTGGAAATTGGTCTGCCCGGGAAAGGAGGCCCCGTCCGCCAACCAGACGGTCAGGCTTTTGGAGCCCAGTTTTTCCCCAATTTTAATGACCTCGATGTTATGTTCGACCGCCTGAAGGCGGACCGCCTCATCGCTGTTGCTCAGGGAGCCGTGGCGGTAGCTTACCGCAGCCCGCTTCTGGTCTTGGAAGGTGTTGGAGTTGACCGCGTCGAAATTTAGACTATGGAATGCGGCCAATTCCTTGATCGCCTTGTAGTCTTCGGGAACGTCCCAGGGAATATGTAAGGAGATGGCGCCCGCCGTTTGGGTCAAGGCATGGATGGCACCCACGTCATCGATTTTTTGTTCCAGAGTGCCCGGCTCGCCCTGAAAGCCAAAGCGTCCGAAGCGGGTACCGCCTGCGCCTAGGGCCCAGCTGGGAATGGCCACTTGAAAGTCCATAAGCCTTTCGACGACATGGCCCACATCGACCCCTTTTCGGTTCAATTGGGTCGCCGTATGATCGAAGTTTTCGACATGGCTGTCCAGCGCTTTTTGGTTGACATCCTCTATGTGTTGTTTGCTAATTCGCATTACGAGTTTTTTTGATTACCGTCCGGGTCATTCCTGCTACCTATGTCCGGTGGCCTACCGTACAAATGCGTTGGCCATGCCTCCGTCCACATTAATGATATTCCCCGTACTCTTATCGAGGATGCCGACCAGGGCGAAAACCGCGTTGGCGATATCTTCGGGATAAATAATTTCGTTCAACAGATTTCTTTTGGCATAGTGGGCGGGAAGTTCCTCAACGGAAATGCCGTAAGCCTTGGCCCTGCCTTCGGCCCAATCGCCTTCCCAAATCTTGCTGCCCACGATGACCCCATCGGGATTTACCGTATTCACCCGTATCTTGTCCCCGGCCAGTTCGGTAGCCAACAGCCGGGCCATATGCTGCTGTGCGGCTTTTGACGTGCCATACCCCACATTATTGGGGCCGGATACGAGTCCGTTTTTACTGGCGATACTGATAAAATCCCCGCCCAGCCCTTGTTTTCGCATGATGGCAACGGCCTGTTTGGCCAGTTCGAACTGGCCTTTTACGAGTACGTTCTGCAGCAAGTCCCAATCGCTTTCGGTGGTTTCCTCAAGGGGTTTCGAGATGGCGAGTCCCGCGCTGTGAACCACGATATCGACTCCCCCGAAATCCAGACAGGCTTTTTTGAACGCATCGGCAATGGACTCCCTCTTGGTGACGTCGCAGACCGCATAGGTGGCCGTGTCGCTGCCGTACGCCTCCAGGGCCTCCTGCAACCGGTCTTCCGCGATATCGGTAAGTACCACATTGGCGCCTTCTTGGGACAACTTATCCGCGATGGCCTTACCGATACCTCCACCCGCACCCGTAACAAGGGCTATTTTTCGGGAAAGCGGTTTTTCCTTGGGCATGCGTTGCAGTTTGGCCTCTTCCAACAACCAATATTCGATATCGAAGGCTTCCTGCCGGGGTAAGGAGGTATATTCGGTAATGGCCTCTGCCCCGCGCATTACATTGATGGCGTTGACATAAAATTCGTTCGCTACCCGTGCGGTCTGTTTGTTCTTGGCAAAACTGAACATACCGACTCCGGGATAGATGATGATTACGGGACTGGCATCGCGCATTGCGGGGCTGTTATCCCTCTTATGTTTTTGGTAATATTCGGTATATTTCTTTTTATACTGTTTAAAGGCCGGCCTTAATTTTTTATGGACCGCTTCGGTGTCCGAGATATCTTCGTCGGGAGGCAATTCCAATACCAGCGGCTGTATTTTGGTACGTAAAAAGTGATCGGGACAGGAAGTGCCCATCGGGGCCAGGCGCGACAAATCCTTACTATTAACATATTGCAGCACCGTATCGCTATCGTTAAAATGACCTATCATCCTGTTTTCGGCGGAGCAGAGTCCCCGTAGCATCGGCATCAATTGGGCGGCTTTTTCCTGGCGTTCTTTTGGAGGAAGGCTTTCGACCTTTTGCCCTCCGAAGACTTCCCCGTTTTCGGCTATTTTTTTGGCAATGTATTCCGAGGCCATCTCGATGACCTCCAAACTGTTCATGTAACATGCATAGGAAGTATTGCCCCAGGTGAACAGGCCATGACTTCCGAGAACGATGCCCCGGATACCCGGATTGTCGTTCAGGCACTTTTCCAATTGCAGTCCCAAATCGAACCCGGGCCGTTGCCAGGGCACCCATCCCATGGTATCGCCCCAAAGTTCCCTAGTTACCCTTTCGCTGTCCTTTGCCGCTGCGACCGCGATCAGGGCATCCGGATGCAGATGGTCGATATGTTTGAACGGCAATAAGCCATGTAAGGGCGTGTCGATGGAAGGCGCCCGGCTATCGAGATCGTAGATGCAGTGATTGAACAATCCGACCATCCGATCTTCATCCTCCAGACCTCCATAGACATTTTTAAGGTCCCGTAACCTGTCGACGTAGAGTCCCGCGATTCCTTTTCGGGTCAAGGTGCCGATGTCCCCACCGGAACCTTTGATCCACATGACCTCTACATCGTCCCCGGTCAAGGGGTCTATTTCGATGGTCTTGCAGCTCGTATTACCTCCACCATAATTGGTGATGCGCAGATCTGCACCAAGAATATTGGAGCGGTACAGGAAAAGTTGGACCTGATCGTCGCCCAGTTCCTCCGCTTTTTTTGCGTCCCAGAGGTAATTTACGTATTTGAAGTCATTGACCGGATTTGCCATTGTATTTTTTTTGTTTTATACGATCCGCTAAAATAAGATGTGAAAGTTAGCTTTGTATCCTGCACTGTACTGCACTATCAGGGTCAAAACTTGTAAACTCGCTTAATTTCCCGCAAGTTCGGTATCTTACCCGATCGAAAGGAGAAAACTATGGATATTTTCACGTACCTGGAAATCGACGAAGAATCGAGGGTGCCAAAATACCGACAGATTGTGGACGCGATCATCCACAATATTTCGGTCGGAAACCTTAAAATCGACGAAAAAATTCCCTCGATCAACAGTTTCAGCGAGGAATATTTGCTGTCTAGGGATACGGTAGAAAAGGCGTATTCCATTTTAAAGGAGCGGCAGATCATTACCTCCATTAGGGGGAAGGGCTATTACATTACCCGTACGAAATTGCTTTCGAAAGTAAACATCCTGTTCCTGATCAATAAATTGAGTACCTACAAGATGCGCATCTATAACAGTTTTATCAACAGTATCGGGGGCAATTCCCACACCGATCTGCATATTTACCATTGCGACAATTCGCTGTTTCTCAATCTACTCGAAAAAAATAGGAACGCGTATGATTTTTACATTATCATGCCCCATTTCAAGACGGGGGATCTAAAACATATCAGCTATACCGACGAGGTGGTACAGGCCATTAACCGAATACCGGGGGACAAGCTGGTAATCATGGACAATAATAAGATGGCTGTAAAGAACGCCTTTATCGAAATCTATCAGGACTTCGAGAACGATATCTACCAGGCCCTAAGGCAGGGGCTTTTAAAAATTCAAAAATACCAAACCCTGTTTTTGGTGTATCCCGAGAATTCCGTCTATCCGTATCCAAGAAGGATTTTACATGGATTTCGAAAGTTTTGTGATGAATTTTCATTGGAGTATGGGATACTTGAAGAAATCTATGATGACATCATCCTTAAAAAGGGAGATCTCTTTATCACCATTGAGGAGTCCGATCTTGTCAATCTGGTCAACCAGATCAGGGATAAGGAGTTCTCCCTGGGCGGCGATATCGGGGTAATATCCTATAATGACACTCCCCTGAAAGAACTTTTGGGAATTACCTGTATTTCAACGGATTTTAAGTGTATGGGCGAAACAGCGGCGCGGATGATTTTGGACAAAACAAAAGGAAAGGTCAAGAATCCCTTTAATTTTATCGATAGGGATTCGATTTAAAATGCCCTACGTCTCCTTTTTGGCCTTGAACTCGTCTTGAGTTCTTTAGCTATATCCGTTAAAATGGACATCTAGAATTGTTAATTTCTAAAAGTTTTTAACAATAACAATGGCAAATCCCATTTTTATGCGTCCCTGAGAAAGGTTTTCTTAAATCCCTTGATTTTAAAGAGCTGAGACAGGTATTTTTTCCCTTTTTTCTACTCCAAATTCAACAAGAAGTGAACGATTTTTCAACACTATTTTCACATCTTAGGCCACATAAACGTTTTTAATCGATATAATGCGTCCTTTAATCGATTAAATTTGGAGCATCGAGAAATATTAGATCTCCAGTTACTAATCGACAAAAAAAACGCTATTATGAAAATGAAGTTTACGAGGCTGAAAGGACAATGCCTTGCCTTTTCACTATTCCTATCCTGCTTCGCGTTTGGCCAAGAAGCCACCATAACGGGCAAGGTAACCGCTGCGGATGACGGTTTGGCCCTGCCGGGTGTCAATGTGGTCGAGAAAGGTACAACAAACGGAGTGGTAACCGATTTTGAAGGGGAATATAGTATTAGCGTTTCTGACGTCAACGCCACCCTGGTATTTACCTATGTCGGGTTTGCCACGCAGGAAATACCGGTGGACGGACAATCGCAGATCGACGTAGCAATGTCCGAGGATGCTACCGCCCTGGAAGAGGTGGTGCTGGTGGGGTATGGTACCCAGATCAAAAGACAGGTGACGGGCGCGGTACAGACCATAGATGCCCAAGAGTTGGCCGACATTCCCGTTTCCCAAATCACCCAGAAACTACAAGGCAAACTGGCCGGCGTACAGATCAACCAGACCACGGGCAAACCCGGTCAAGGGGTTTCGGTACGTATCCGCGGACAATTGTCCGTTTCAGGGGGTAGTGACCCATTGTATGTGGTGGACGGTTTTCCCATAACAGGAAGTATCGGCGCCATAAACCCTGACGAAATCCAAGATATCTCCGTTCTCAAAGATGCCGCCTCGACTTCCCTATACGGTTCCCGGGCCGCAAACGGGGTGGTCTTGATAACGACGAAACAGGGAGTTCCCGGGGAGACCAATGTCAGTTTCAATACTTCCACGGGAATCCAGCAGGTACCGGAGCGGGGTAGAATCGATATGATGAATGCCGTCGAGTTCGCGCAATTTAAAAAGGAATACTATGAAGATCAAGGCGATCCGGTTCCCGAAATTTTCCAGGACCCATTGCAATACCAAGGCAAGACCAACGACTGGTACGGTGCCTTGCTTCGAACGGCACCCGTACAAAACTATAACCTGACCATTACCTCCAACAAGGAAAAGCTACGGAGTTCTGTAATTGCCGGATTTTTTAAGCAGGACGGAGTGGTCATAAATTCGGATTATCGCCGGTATTCCCTGCGCGCCAATGTGGATTATCGCTTTTCCGACAAGGTGCGTATCGGCTTTAACGTAGCACCATCCTATATAAAAGACAACACGCCAAGGACCGATGGGGACAGGGGCACCGGAATTCTCTTCAATGCCCTTCATACGTGGCCCATTATGCCAATTTATGAAGCCGACGGGACCACTTTGACGACGTTTAACAACTTTCCTGCCAGTACGGGCAATATTTTTTCTTACGCCAATTGGGTAACTTCCGCGAAACAGATCGTCAACGAGAACAAGGACGTCAATGTATTGACCAATGCTTTTTTGGAGTATGAACCCATCGAGGGCCTGGTCATTAAAACAAGTTTGAATGCCGAGCTGTATAACTCACAATTTCAATTTTTTAGTCCCACTACGGCAACCTTTCGTATAGATAGGCCCATACCGACTACCTCCGAGGGCTATTGGGAAGATACCACCGATTTTTCCTGGTTGAACGAAAACATCGCCACGTATACCAAAAGCTTCGGCGACCATAATTTTCAGCTGCTAGGCGGATTTACCTTTCAAAAATTCCGTAGTGATTTCAATAGGGTGGCCGCCAATAATTTTGCGGATGACCGTCTGCCTACCATTCAGGGAGCCGCCAATATCGATAGAAACGGCACCTTCTCCAGGGTACAGGAATGGAGCCTGGTTTCCTTTCTTTCACGACTTACCTACAACTACAAGGGCAAATATCTGCTTACCGCCTCCATTCGTAGGGACGGTTCCTCACGATTCGGTTCGGAGAACCGATGGGGAAATTTTCCCTCCGTGTCCGTGGGTTGGATAGCTTCGGATGAATCCTTTTTCGAAAATTCGGAAGCCATATCGCTTTTAAAACTTAGGGCCAGCTATGGGGTTACGGGAAATAACAATATTGGTAACTATACCCAATATGCCCTGATCGATAATACGGTCAATGCCGTTTTTGGGAATGACCTCGCCCCCGGATCGGCGGTGACTTCCTTGGCAAACCCTAATCTCGGTTGGGAAACCACGAAGCAATTTGATGTGGGTTTAGATTTGAGCTTGTTTAATGATAGAGTGTCCTTTATCTATGATTATTACACCAAAAACACCACAAATTTACTTTACAATGTTCAGGTGCCCCAAGAATCCGGTTTTTCCAATTTCAGTGATAATATCGGGGAAATCCATTTCTGGGGACATGAATTTTCGCTACATACCGTAAATACTACGGGAAAGTTCCAGTGGACGACCAATGCCAACATCTCCTTTAACCGCAATAAAGTGATTGCACTCGCCGAAGGTATCGATCGGGTCTATGGTCAAAACGGTTGGCACATTACCAAAGTGGGCGAACCCTTTGGGCAATTTTATGGACATCTTTCCGATGGCGTCTACCTGAACCAGGAGGATCTTGACAGTTCCCCCCAGGTTCCGGGAAGATCGACGGTAGGTAGCATTAAATTGATTGACGTTAACGGGGATGGGGTAATAACCAATGGAGGTGATAATGACGACCGTGCCATAACCGGAAATCCATTTCCGGATTTTACGTATGGTATCACGAATACCATAAAATATGGTAATTGGGACTTTTCGGTCGTGGGCACCGGTTCACAGGGCAACCAATTGTTGATCCGCCATTTGTACAGTACGGCTAATCTAGACGGCGTGTTCAATTTACTGGATCGCGTAAAATACCGTTTTCGGTCCGTCGAAAATCCCGGTAGGGGCTTTTTTGGTACCACCGTGGGCGGGGGCAACGTGACGGGAATCGAACGGGACTGGATCAACGACCGCTTTGTGGCCGATGCCTCATTTTTCACGATTCAAAACGTAACTCTAGGGCATACGTTGAACGGCTTGGATAGTTTTTTCAAATCCGTCCGTCTCTACGGATCGGTTCAAAACGCTTATATTTTTACCAAATACTGGGGCGGCCCGAACCCGGAAATCAGTACCGAACCTGACGGGGACGGGGACGGAGGAAATCTTAGCCCGGGCGTAGATCTATCCGGATATCCGGTGCCACGAATATTCAGCATCGGCTTAAATCTGAACTTTTAGGTCCAACGAAAATGAAAAACACACAGATTTTTCCACATCCACCATCAAAAAATATAAAAATGAAAAAGCTAACGACATTTTTTGTCCTATTGGGTCTTATACTTACCAGTTGCGAAGATGAACTGACGATTTTCCCCGAAGATTCGCTTAGTGAACCTACCTTCTTTCAGACAGAGGTCGATTTTCGGCAGGCTGTCAATGGGGCTTATGTACCTTTAAGATCAATAATCAACGGGCCGGGACCCTATCTTGCGGAGATGCATTCGGACAATACCTATTTTGCCAGGAATCCCGCATTTGGCGCTACCGAACAGCAAGAGGATATTGCCGATTTCGCCATTCCCACCGACAATGGGATTACGTCCAACGTACATGTGAACAATCAATATGTTCAAGATTATGAGATTATCGCACGTACCAATCAGATATTGACCACTATTGATGGGGCGGAGTTTGACGCGGCCGCAAAGCGTAATTTAAAAGGGCAGGCCCTTTTTCTAAGGGCATATGCCTATTTTGAATTGGTACGGTATTTCGGAAGCGTACCGCTTCATTTGGTTCCCGTGACCGCCCGTGACGAAGCAGCGTTGCCCCTGTCGCCCGTAGAGGATATCTATACCCAGATTATAGCGGATGCCCAAGAGGCTATTGACCTATTGCCCCCCAAATCGGAACAGGAACCGGGTAGGGCTACCTCAGGGGCGGCACGTACCTTATTGGCCAATGCCTATATCGTTCAAGAAAACTGGGCGGCTGCCGAAACCCAATTAAGGGCAATCGTAGACAGTAACGAATACATGCTGATGCCCGATTATGCGGATGCCTTTTCCGGGAATACGGACAATAAGAACAATATGGAATCGGTTTTCGAAATCCAGTTCAAGGAGGGACCCGAAGGATTGAACGGGACTTTTCTATACAATTTTTTACCGCGAAATATTACCGCGGAAGAGGTTGGCAGTATTACCGGAACCTCGAACCCCCAACCGCTTAATGGAGAAGGGAACAATATCCCGACCCCCGATATCATTGCGGCCTATGAAGAGGGGGATCTGAGGGAAGAGGCGTCCATACAGTATGTTACTATCAGCCAAAGCTTCTGGAAGGATGGGGTATATCCCATAATCAAAAAATATGTCGAACCACACGCTTTGCATGGTAACCACGGTATGAACTGGCCCGTGTATCGGTATTCCGAAGTATTGCTTTTTTTGGCCGAAGCTTTGGAAGAACAGGGAGAAGCGGCTGAAGCGGCCATCTATCTGAATCAAGTACGCAGTCGGGCCGGTTTGGGTGATGCCACCGGAGATTTGGGCGAGGCGATTTTTAAGGAACGCAGGGTCGAATTGGCCTTTGAAAACAAACGCTGGTTCGATTTGGTCAGGACCGGTCGCGCCATTGACGTAATTACGGCCTACGGAAACAGGATTAAGGCCAACCCACTGGATTACTATTACCCCGAAGGAACGGCACCGCGAGGAAATGCTTTTTCGAATATTAGCCTGCTCTACGCACTTCCAGCCTCGGAATCTTCGTTAAATCCGAATTTTTAAGTACTTTGGAACGCGAAAATGACGAATCTAAAAAAAAAACTAAAAATGATCAGAACACTTTGTGTACTGTTGTTGACCTTGGCGTTGACCGCTTCCTGTGAAGATAAAAAGAAAGCCGGTACCGAAACTACCGAAAACCTCCCCCCTAAATTGGCCAAACTCAAACTGCAACCCGGGTTTGAGGCAGAGCATCTGTATAGTCCCGGAGATAAGGGTGAAGGCTCCTGGGTGGCCATGACCTTCGATGACAAGGGGCGTTTGATTACTTCGGACCAGTACGGTGCGCTGTATCGGTTGGAAATACCGGCCATTGGTTCGGAAAACCTGACTCCCAAGATCGAGAGACTCAAAATACAGACGGGGGAACAGGTGGCCGATTCGGTGGTTCAAATGGGTTATGCCCAGGGATTGCTTTACGCCTTCAACAGCCTGTACGTCATGGTCAACCACCGCGGTGACGACGAATTCGAAAAGAGCAGTGGCCTATACCGGCTACAGGATACCAACAACGACGACCAATATGACAAAATCGAACTGCTCAAGAGTCTAAACGGTGCCGGGGAACACGGTCCCCACAGCATCGTGATGGCCCCCGATCAAAAATCGCTCTACGTCATCGCCGGAAACCATACCGACCTTCCCGAAATGGATTCCTATCGCTTGCCCAAGGTCTGGGAGGATGACAATTTGTTCCCCCTGATCAAGGACCCCCGCGGCCATGCCAACGACCGCGGTGCCCCGGGCGGATGGATTGCCCATATCGATCCCGATGGGAAAAATTGGACGCTCGTCGCCGCCGGTTTTCGCAATGCCTTTGATTTGGCCTTTAACGAACTGGGCGATATGTTTACCTACGATTCCGATATGGAGTGGGATCTCGGTACGCCGTGGTATCGCCCGACCCGGATCTGCCACGTCGTGCCGGGTGCGGAGTTCGGCTGGCGCAATGGCAGTGGCGTGTGGCCGGAATACTA
>DASSWC010000356.1:0-2598 GCA_035705395.1 Pricia sp.
TATTAAGTCCTTTCCTTTTTATCTTTGTATAAACAGATAACAAAACCTTAAAAACAAAGATCATGTCAAGCAACAAAGTAACACTGCATCGCGTATTGACTGCCTCTCCGGAGAAAATATTTCGGGCCTTTTCCAATGAAGATGCCATGGCCTTCTGGCTGCCCCCTTTCGGATTTACCTGTAAGGTGCATGAACTGGATTTTAAGGTGGGCGGTACCCATAGAATGTCCTTCACCAACTTTACAACGGGCAATGGACATTCATTTGGGGGGAACTATCTGGAGATTAAGCCCAACGAACTCATCCGATACACCGACAAATTCGATGACCCCAATCTGCCTGGGGAGATGACCGTCACCATCCGGCTGAGCAAGGTTTCCTGTGGTACAGATCTTCATATTGTGCAGGAGGACATCCCCGAGGCCATTCCGGCGGAAATGTGTTATCTGGGTTGGCAGGAATCCTTGGAAAAACTGAAAAAACTGGTCGAACCGGAGATTCCCGACGCGTGAAAGCGACGGTTCCCGTCCCGTATGATTAAAACAATTCTTAATCCATAAAAACAAACATCATGAAAGTAAACCCTTATTTGAATTTCGACGGGCAGGCCGAAGAAGCCTTCCAATTTTACAGATCGGTATTTGGCGGCGAATTTACCGCAAATATGAAAATGAGCGAGGCTCCCGAATCCGAAAAACTACCGAAAGAAGAACAAAACCGTACCATGCATATTTCTTTACCCCTTGGCGGGGATATCGTCTTGATGGCATCGGACATAGTTCCTTCCGCTGGCCATACCTTGGTCAAGGGAAACAACAATTATATCTCGTTGCACCCAGATAGTCGGGAGGATGCCGATCGCCTTTTCAACGGCCTTTCGAAAGGCGGGGAAATCGAAATGCCGATGCAGGACCAGTTTTGGGGCGATTACTTTGGCAGCTTTGTCGATAAATTCGGTATTGGCTGGATGATCAATTACAACGAGCAGTATACCTAGTCAAGAAAGCACGGAAATGAAGTGGTATTCACGCTTTCGGCGGACAGCAAGGAGGAAGTTAACGATTGGGAATACGAGGTGAAAAAAGCAGGGGGAACGATTATTTCCCCTGCCGAGAAATTCGGGAAAGGATATTATGGCTTCGTTTTTACCGATCCGGATGGCCATAAATTCAATGTGTTTTATATGTAAAATAGTCCTAAAAATTTGTACATGGATTTCTCTGGGGCCAAATGAAACGAAAACAAAGGGTGAAACTGTTCAAAAATAACCCGTACATTTCTACTGGTTATTTCTCAACAGGCCCTAAATTCAAGCCGTAAAACCAGATCAGTGAACTGGTTTTACGGCTTGTTAAGTTTGGGTCAATGGTTTCTAATCATAGAGAATTTTAGTTCGTTGGTACGTTCCGAAAATTTCAATGATATTCCCAAATTCATCTGCACTTCTTATTTTAAATTGACGCTTTTCGTCATCCTGACTAAGGGCCAAATGACCTTCTTCGCCCTTAAATTCCCGATAGATGGGGAATTCCTCATCTGCATTATATTCATCATGATCCCAAACGCTTCCATGGAATCTTATATAATCCCTTCCATCCCTGTGAAGGGGCACGCTATCAAATTTAACGGGCTCGGTAGAACTAGCCAACAGTCCGGAACTCTCAAAATGAACTAGATTTGCAAATTCCCCGCCGCCCAATCTATCAAAACCTCTTGGTTGACCATGAGGAGGAATTAGATCATAAGGGGTATATGCAGCTTCCTGAGGCCCTGCCAAATCCTCAAAGTATAGCTGCCAATAAAATTCCCCTTGTTGGGTAATCAAGTCAGAATTGTCAATATCGGGCAAAGCTACTATTTCCAACCGTGTTAACTGAAACGTGTATTCGGCCCCGGTAGGTTCGATGGGATTGCATTCCCTAAGGTCGTAGGAGGTGGTTTCACTTACTCTTGCTACGGCGTTGTCCTTTAAATTACGCACCGTGTACGAAATTGGTTTTGCGGTGGTCAAAGGTGCATCTGTGGTAAAGAATGCCGCTAAATTGTTTTCCCTGATCAGGTCTATGGCCTGATCGGCATCACCCCCTACGGTCACTACATTGATTTCCGCTTCATCCAAAACTGTTTGCAATTCTGAATCCAATTCCCCGCCAAATTCCCCGGCATTATACATGGCATTTAGGGTTGCCTTAATTTTAACTTCTGTAGAGGTTGACGTAAAGGAAAACATCAAGATACGACCGTAAACGATACTGGAAACGTAAACAGGCGGATTGTCCGGACTCATTCTACCGCTCTCCTGTTCGCGTTGCAGAAGCTCCTCGGTAAAATCCTCACTAAAAACATCTTCGGGATATTGGGGCAAAACCATGGAAGCCGTGAACATCTGTTGTGTAAAATAAGCGGTAACCGTCCTTTTCTCGTTGCTTATATTGGCACTTAAGCTGGATGCAACGGAGGCTCCCATATAGCTTGCGGACAGCCCCATTTTTAGGGACGCCTGTTCCAAGGAATAGGTCGTAAAATTATTGTAATTAATGTTGCTCCCTGTTTCAACACCACTACGTTCCGCCTCATTGATCAACTCTCCAATAGCCT
>DASSWC010000357.1:0-7899 GCA_035705395.1 Pricia sp.
CACCATCGCCGCGAGCATGGCGCGACCGGTCGCGATACCTCCGGCGGCAATAAGGGGAATACCGATGTTTTCACTAACAGCGGGAACCAGGGTCAGCGTTGTGGTCTCGTCCCTACCGTTATGTCCCCCCGCCTCAAAACCTTCGGCCACAACGGCGTCGACCCCGGCTTCCTGTGCTTTCAAAGCAAATTTCAAGCTACTGACTACGTGCACCACCGTGATGCCCGCTTCCCGCAAACGGGAAGTATAGATTTTGGGATTTCCGGCGGACGTGAACACGATCTTTACGCCCATTGCGATGATGTTATCCATGATTTTGTCCGTATCCGGATACATGAGCGGTACATTCACCCCGAACGCCCGGTCGGTTGCCTGTTGGCATTTTTGGATATGTTCCCGCAACACCTCGGGGTACATCGATCCCGAACCGATGAGACCCAATCCTCCGGCCTTGGAGACCGCCGATGCCAAGCGCCACCCACTCGCCCAGACCATCCCGGCCTGAACAATGGGATATTGTATTCCGAAAAGGTCCGTAATCCTGTTTTTCATGGGCAAGAAAACCGAATTGAAGGATACATAGTTACGTACATAGCTACTTACAAGATATCCTATTTGAAAGCCCAAACTACGAAATAACCCCCGAGCCAATCAATTCATCCTCTATATACCACGCTACAAACTGCCCTTCGGTGATGGCGGACTGGCTAGTCTCAAAATCGACGTACAATCCCTTTTCGGTTTTGTACAAGGTCGCCGCTTGCAAGGGTTGCCGGTAGCGGATACGGGCCTTCACCTTCATAGTCCCATCAACACCAAGCGCCAAATCGGTCCGAACCCAATGGAGTTCATCATCATGTACAAACAAGGTTTTTCGGTAAAGTCCCGGATGCGATTTTCCCAAACCGGTATAGATGATGTTTCCGTCGACATCGGTATCGATTACAAAAAGTGGTTCTTTGGTACCACCAACATCCAGGCCCTTGCGCTGGCCTTTGGTAAAGTAATGCGCCCCTTGATGTTCGCCCACGATAATGCCGTCTGCAACTTGATACAGCGGCTTTGTTGAATGATAGGCCAGTTCGTCGGACTTGTCCTCAAATTCCGGTACCTGCCTTTGATAATGGGCCCCATCCGAAGGTACTTCCACAATAACTCCCTTCCTGGGCTTTAGTTTTTGCTGCAGAAAATCGGGCAACCGCACCTTCCCGATAAAGCAAAGGCCTTGGGAGTCCTTTTTATCCGCGGTTACCAAATCGTTGGCCGCCGCGATTTGTCGGACTTCAGGCTTGGTCAGTCCGCCAATGGGAAACAGGGTTTTGGCCAACTGTTCCTGGGAAAGCTGGCATAGGAAATAGGATTGGTCCTTGTTGTCGTCCACCCCCGCCAATAATTGATAGGTTTCGCTACCATCCCTATTTTTTAGGATACCCTTTTGGCAATAGTGCCCCGTCGCCACGTAATCGGCTCCCAATTGCAGCGCGATTTTCAGGAAAACATCGAATTTGATTTCCCGGTTACAGAGGATATCGGGATTGGGGGTACGCCCCTTTTCGTAGTCCCTGAACATGTAATCGACGATACGCTCCTTGTATTCCGTACTCAGGTCGATCGTCTGAAAGGGAATGCCCAGTTTTTCAGCGACGATAAGCGCATCGTTGCTATCCTCGAGCCAAGGACATTCCCCCGAAATGGTCACGGAATCATCGTGCCAATTTTTCATAAAAAGGCCGATAACGTCATATCCCTGCTTTTGAAGCAGAAAGGCCGCTACGCTGGAATCAACGCCGCCCGAAAGTCCGACTACTACCTTTTTCATAGTTTGGGTATACTGATTTTAAGTGCCTTGAATACTTGGATAATGGAGCCGCAAAAATACGAAAAACAAAGCGGTCATTGCACTAAAATGGAAATACTGAAAGTAGCAAACAACACAATGCCTTGGGTTAACATACAAAAACTGGCGCTTGACAACTTCGATTTTTAAAAAAGGGAATTAGTTCGCATCTTTACCCTCCCAAATCTTACCAAACCAACCTAAACTTGTTGCTTGAAACCCCGATGGAAACGTCGGGGTTTTTTGTTGGTCTATTTTGCGATAGGTTTTTTACCGCTTTCCGACCTTTTTCTGCTCCTCGGCCTGCTCCATCATTTCCCGCATTTTGCGCTGGAACTTGTTCTCCTTCTTGGGTTTCTTCTTGTTTTCCTGGATCTGGGCATGGATGCGATCATTATCCAGGATAAAGTTCTTGATGACCAGCATGATGCCAATGGTAATCAAGTTCGAAACAAAATAGTACAGGCTCAGGCCACTGGCGTAGTTGTTGAAGAAGAACAGCATCATCAAGGGCATGAGGTACATGATAAACTTCATGTTCGGCATACCCGGTTGGGTGGGCATATTTTGGCCCGTGGTCATCATCATGTAAAAGAAAATGGCCACCGATGCCAAAATAGGAAACAAACTGACATGATCCCCATAAAAAGGGATATTGAACGGCAACTCGGCCACCACGTCGTAAGACGACAAATCTTCTGCCCATAAAAATGGTTTCTGCCGTAGTGCAAAAGAAGATGGGAAGAACATGAAGAGCGCATAAAAAATCGGCATTTGCAAAAGGGCCGGTACGCATCCGCTCATGGGGCTTGCACCCGCTTTGCTGTACAGCTTCATGGTCTCCTGCTGCTTTTTCATCGCATTGTCCTTGTACTTTTCGCTTAGCTCTGCAATCTCCGGTTTCAACACCTTCATCTTAGCCTGGGACAGGTACGACTTATAGGTGGCGGGCGACATGGCAATACGCACCAGAATCGTCATCACGATGATAGCGATTCCGTAAGGCAGAAACGAACTCAAGAAGGAATAGAAAGGGGTAAAGACATAGCGGTTTATCCAACCGAAGATGCCCCATCCGAAAGAAATGGAATCGGCAAGGCCCAGTTGCTCATATTGGGATAGCACGTCTACGTCAGTAGGGCCGTAATACCAATACATATTCTGCGCAAGTTCGCCCCCGACGCTTTCCAGCGGGATTTCCGTTTTAAATTGCTTGGTGAACTTGGTCTCCTTGCTTTCCTCTTCCACCAAGTTGACGGATTCAAATTCGGCGGTCTTGAAATTCACGTCATTGGCTACCAATATCGAACTGAAAAAATGCTGTTTGTAAGACAGCCACTTGACATCTTCTTCGATAGCGTCATCATCCCCCCCGGCGGACAAATAATCGATGTCGCCATCTTCGTAGTTATAGATCAGCTCGGTATATCGGTTTTCGTATTCCACGCTTTTGCTGTGCCGTATACCTTTTAGCGTCCATTCCAGTGTTATCGGCTTGGTTGCATCGATTGTTCCGTTAAGGCCCTTTGTACGAATCGTGAAGTCGACCAAATAGTCGTCCGGTTTCATCTCGTAGCGGTATTCCAAATATTGGTCCGGACCCGCCTTCGCCTTCATGCTAAGTACCTGGTTGCCGTTGCTTTCGCTCAAGGTGGGCTCGAAGTACAGGTCCTTGGTATGGAGCACCCGGTTGTCGGAGGTGTAAAACTGCAAGCCGAACGAGGCATTGTTTTCCCGGATAAGATATACGGGAATGGAATCGTAGGTGTGGTACTGCTTCATGCGGGCCTCGACGATCTGGCCCCCTTTATTGCTGATTTCCAAACTGACCAGGTCGTTTTGCAGCTTCGTGGTTTGGTCCGAGGGCTCCGTAAAACCAAAAGCCCCCATCTTGCTCCTATACTCGGCCACGGCGGTGGAATCCTGAAAGTCCACTTGCGCCGGTTCGGTCGTACCTTGATTTTCAGGCGTAGGTTGGTCGGCCTCTTCGGCCATCTGTTCCTGTTTCGCCTTTTCGGCCTCTACCTCCTCGGGCGTAGGCCGGTTTTGGTAGAACATCCAAATGAGTAAACCGAATATCAGTATAAAACCGATGATGGAATTTATGTCGATCTTCTTTTCTTCCATGAAAAATTTTAAACAGGTGGTTTGTGCGTTATGGGTCAAAAATGTGCCCAAAGGTACGGTTTATGCCATACTGGCACAAGTATTGTCTCAAGCCGAAACGGTACTGGTACGCTTTAATTTTTGGGCGAGGGCAGCCTTGACAAATCCGACGAAGAGGGGATGTGGATTCGCCACGGTACTCTTGTATTCTGGATGGTACTGAACCCCGATAAACCACGGATGGTCGGGCAATTCAATGATTTCTACGAGGCCCGTTTCCCGGTTGATGCCCGATGCCCTTAATCCGGCCGCTTCGAACTGTGCCTTGTAGGCGTTGTTGAATTCGTACCGGTGGCGGTGCCTTTCGGATATAATGGTGGCCCCTTCGTAGACTTTCTGTACCAGGCTGTTTTCCATCAATTCGCAGTCCCATGCCCCCAATCGCATGGTGCCACCCTTGTTGATCACGTTTTTCTGCTCTTCCATCAGGCTGATTACAGGGTCGGATGTGTTCGCCTCCATTTCGGTCGAATTGGCATCCGTCATTCCCAAAACGTTCCGGGCATATTCGATGACGGCCATTTGCATCCCAAGGCATATCCCTAAAAAGGGAATTCCCTTCACACGGGCATGCTGAACCGCCCTGATCTTTCCGATGACGCCCCGATTTCCAAATCCAGGGGCCACTACCACCCCGTCAAGGGATTCCAGTTTGGTGACCAGGTTTTTTTCCGAAAGGTGTTCGGAATGGATGGACCGGATGTTCACGCGTACCTCGTTGGCAGCCCCGGCATGGATCAGGGATTCCAAAATGGATTTATAGGAATCCTGAAGTTCGACATACTTCCCGATGAGTCCGATATTCACCTCGTGTTTGGGATTTTTATGTCGGTTCAGGAACTCTTTCCATTGGGTCAGGTCGGGACTGGTCGTATCGGACAAGGCCAGTTTTTGTAGTACCACGGCATCAAGGCCTTCCTCTTGCATCAAGATCGGTACGTCGTAAATGGTAGAAGCGTCGATGGACTGTACCACGGCCTCCGGTTTCACGTTACAGAAAAGTGCCAGTTTTTCCCTAAGGTCGTCGGGAATCTCATGTTCCGTTCGGCAGACCAAAATATCGGCCTTGATACCGCTTTCCATCAAGGTCTTTACCGAGTGCTGCGTGGGCTTCGTTTTCAGCTCGCCCGCGGCCGAAAGATAGGGCACCAGGGTCAGGTGTATGACGATACCGTTGTGTTCGCCCAGTTCCCAGAGCAACTGCCGCACCGCCTCGATGTAGGGCAGCGATTCGATATCGCCGACGGTACCGCCGATTTCGGTGATGACCATATCGTACTCACCGCTGTTGCCCAGCAATTGTATGCGTTCCTTGATTTCATTGGTGATATGTGGCACCACCTGCACGGTCTTGCCCAGGAATTCCCCTCGCCGTTCCTTCTCGATAACGCTTTGATAGATCCGGCCTGTCGTTACGTTGTTCGCCTGTGAGGTGCGCACGTTCAAAAAACGCTCGTAATGGCCCAGGTCGAGGTCGGTTTCCGCCCCGTCGTCGGTCACATAGCATTCCCCGTGCTCGTATGGGTTCAAGGTGCCTGGATCCACGTTGATATACGGATCCAGTTTTTGTATGGTCGTCTTGTAGCCCCTGGCCTGTAGTAGTTTGGCGAGCGAGGCGGCGATAATTCCCTTGCCCAGGGACGAAGTTACTCCCCCCGTAACGAAAATGTATTTGGTATCAGACATGGTGAATTCCTTGTTACGGGATGCAAAGGTACGAAGAATTTTCCGAACGGCATCCGGTAGTGGGCCAGTTCGATACGCTTTTCTTTGTCGGGGGAAACGTTCATTTGTAAAGTAAAAATACTATATTTAACGAGAAAATCAATAAGCTCGATCAACGAAAAAAATAATGTAAATTACCCCCTATGAAACGAAGGACCTTTATCGGCACCTCGGCCGCAGCATCGGTCGGAATGTTGGCAGCCCAAACCGGAAACGCCACGCCATTCCGAAGTGGAGACGCAATGACATCCTCAGAAAACAGTCCCTTGAAATTAAAGAACAACATCAATCACAGTGCCTGTTTTTGGTGTTATAATCCCATTCCCCTCGATGAATTTTTGGGAAACCTGAACGATCTGGGCGTCAAGGCCATCGACCTGGTCGGGCCGGAAGATTGGCCGTTATTGAAAAAACACGGTATCCACGCGTCGATGTGCTGGGGTGCAGGTCTGGGCATCGAAAAGGGATGGAACGACCCCAAATTACATACCGAACTCATACAGGACTATCAAAGGGTAATACCGCTGGTTGCCGAGGCGGGTTATACCAATCTGATCTGTTTTAGTGGCAACCGCAATGGTTTGGACGATGAAATAGGACTCCAAAACTGTGTCGAAGGCCTGAAACAAGTACTACCGGACGCCGAAAAGCACGGGGTAGTGCTTCAGATGGAACTGCTGAACTCTAAGGTAAACCATCCCGATTACATGTGCGACCATACCCTATGGGGCGTTGAGCTCTGCAAACAGCTCGGTTCCGAAAATTTCAAGCTGCTCTATGACATCTACCACATGCAGATCATGGAAGGCGATGTCATCCGCAACATTCAGGACTACCACCAATATTTCGGGCATTACCATACGGGAGGCAACCCCGGTCGTCACGAAATCGACGAAACCCAGGAACTGTTCTATCCAGCCATCATGAAAGCCATCGTCGAAACCGGATTCAAGGGCCACGTTGCGCAGGAATTCGTTCCGTCATGGGACGATAAGATCGCGGCATTGAAGCAGGGGGTTACTATCTGTGACGTGTAGCGGTTGTCGGAAGAAAGTATGTTATAAAAACATGTAACACTCTAAATTAATTTGATATGAAAAAATCAATTATCTCGTTTGCGATTACGGTCATCGCACTATGTATGGTTCATACAGTATCTGCCCAAGAATTCAATAAGGGTACGAATGTCATCAACGCCGGATTCGGTATCGGAGGTAGCTTTTCGCCCAGTGGCTTTGGGTCGGCAACAGCCGGACTTGGACTGAGCGCCAGCTACGAACGTGGCATTTGGGAAGTAGGCGGCCCGGGTGTTATAAGCTTGGGCGGTTACCTGGGCACAACAGCGTACGATGGGGATTTCGGTATCGGCAATGATGATTTTTCATGGCGATATTACATTGTCGGAGCCAGGGCGGCCTACCACTTTAATGGTTTGAATGTTGAAAACCTTGACGTATATGGCGGGGCGATGCTATCCTTGAACATTGCATCCTATGACGGTAACAATGATGTCGATATCGACACTTTTCCTTCGGGCAGCGTGTACGTTGGCGGCCGTTGGTACTTTAACGAAAATTTTGGGGTATTTGCCGAGGCGGGTTACGGTGTGGCGTTCCTGACCCTGGGAGCCGCCTTTCGCTTCTAACGGTATACTACTTCCAAAAAAACAACCTTTTCAAAAACAGAACTTTGGGAAGGTTTTTTTATTGAATTCCTATAGCTTTTTTGTTTGGAAAGGAATTTTTGGGATTCCCGGCATTTGTCCCTTGGTTTTCTATAGAAGCCAGTGCCTTGGCGATCATTCGCTTCCAGACCAATTGCTGTTGTAGATCCCTCGAAAAATTAGTCTCCCTGTCGTATTTGTTCTGGAAGACATACAGCTGTTTGAGGACATTCGCATAGATTTCCCGGACCTCTTCCTTAACGTTATCGGTAAAGCGGGTTTCCCCTAGTTTTTTTCGGAATTTACGGGCATGGAGTTCCGCAATATCGAAATGCAACTGTTCGTGGCTCAAAATCAAGGCATCGCACAGCTCGGGCCTATACCATGATTTTTGGGGATAGAATTCACATCCGACCTCGATGTCCAGAAACCGTTGGTCGTTCCGCTCCACGACGGAAAAGGAATAGCTGATGCTTGTGGCGGTGGTTGCCGCAGCCCACTGCGTCTT
>DASSWC010000358.1:0-3514 GCA_035705395.1 Pricia sp.
GTGCAGCGTCAGATCCGATTTATGCCCAAGGTAGTCATTGCCGTGGTACCCGGGTGGGCTGTCGGCGGGGGACATAGTTTGCACGTGGTCTGCGATATGAGCCTGGCCAGTAAGGAACACGCCATATTCAAACAGACCGATGCCGACGTTACCAGCTTTGACGGGGGATACGGTTCCGCCTATCTTGCCAAGATGGTGGGCCAAAAAAAGGCCCGCGAAATATTCTTTTTAGGTCGTAATTACTCCGCACAGGAAGCCTATGAAATGGGCATGGTAAACGCCGTAGTCTCCCACGATGAACTCGAGGTGACTGCCTACCAATGGGCGCAGGAAGTATTGGAAAAATCCCCCACCTCCATAAAAATGTTAAAGTTCGCCATGAACCTGACAGACGACGGCATGGTGGGGCAGCAAGTGTTCGCGGGGGAGGCGACCCGCTTGGCCTACGGAACGGAAGAGGCAAAGGAAGGCCGAAACGCGTTTTTGGAAAAAAGGAAGCCGGATTTCGGGAACAATAAGTGGATCCCGTAAACCTTGGAGTCTATGAACTCAAGTCGAGTTCTATTGTATCGAAGCCACAATACCCCCCAAAAAGCTATTAATATCGAATTCAGGCTCCTCGGCAAGACCGGTTCTGACAACCACCAGGTCTTTGGAGGGGATGATAAAGACCCGTTGCCCCTGATAACCGTTGGCAGAATACATGTCCTTGGGCACGTCGGGATATTTCTCGCCGGCGTTCAGCCAAAAATGGGCACCGTAGTCCCCTTCGGAATCATTGGTCGGCTTGCGTACGTAGTCGATCCATTCCGCCGCGAAAAGCTGTTCGCCGTTCCAACGCCCCCCGTTTAGGTACAGGAGTCCGAATTTGGCCCAATCGCGCGTAGTGGCCCAAGCGTACGAAGACCCCACGAAATTGCCTGCCATATCGGTTTCCATAAGCATGGAGTGCATTCCGATCTTATCGATAAGGGCAACGTAGGGGAAATCGATGTATTCGTGGTGGGTGTTGAATTGGTCCCGTAGAATTCCCGACAGTAGGTTGGTGGTGCCCGACGAATAGTTCCACACATGGCCGGGTGGGGCTATCGCTTCATTGTCGGCCTGTGCCTTGGCCATATTCGCGTCGAGGAACAGCATTTTGGTGACATCGGAAATGGAGGAATAGTCCTCGTCCCAAGCGAGACCGCTTTGCATGCGCAACAGGTGGTTCAAGGTGATGTTCCTTCGCTCGTCGCTTTGCCACTCTGGTACGGGAGCGGGCTCGTCGAGGTCGATTTTGCCCTGATATTGCAAAATACCGTACAAGGTCGCCAGTACGCTTTTGGTCATGCTCCAACCCAGTATGGGCGTATCTTTGTTGAAACCTTGGATATACCTTTCGGCAATGATCTGATTTTTATACGTTACCAGTACCGTCCGGGTTTTTTGGGAATCGGGGTTTCCAAAGGCGTCCTCCACGGCCTTGTCCAACCGTTGATAGTCCACATTGGCAAAAGTGGTATCCTTAATTCCGTTGTTGCCGTAGGGAAAGGGCAAATCATTTTTTAGGACGGTGCGATGTGGCGCGGGAATAATGACGTTGGGGTCGTATTTCTCGTTGACCAGAAAACAGCCGAGTCCCTCATTGCAGACCGATCGGCGTTCCATCAGGCCAAAAACCGAGGCCGTAGCCTGATTTTCTTCGACATCCACTTCGGCATCAGCAAGCTTGATAAGGGGTGTATTATTGTCGTTCAGGGTAACCGATTCAGCGCTTCTATCGGTAATAAATAAAGTCGACGCCATGGTCTTGGAAGCGTATCCGGATATGATATTGAGCTTGGGATACTGAAAGTAGGCAGTCACAATCAGGATGACCAAGACGAGGAGCAGGATTCTTTTAAATAATTTCATGGTGTCTGGCTGGATTAGGATTTCCACCAAAAATACGCCAATCCATCCTTAAAAAGTAACACCAAGCCCGAAGGTTATGCTCCCATTGGGTCGGACAACCCAAAAAAAATACCGATATTGTGGGGTGTTGGAATTCCAATCCGCTCGGAATATCGCAATCGCGACCCGCTACGGCCTGGCAATATGTACGTTTTTTTTCGTTGGAGCCATCCTTTTGAGGGTAGCCCCGGGGCGAATCAAACCTTACCGTTTATATGCAAAGAATTAGCCTATTTTTTTTATTTTTTTCGCTGCTGTCGGTTTCGTGCGGAGAGAAAAGGGAAAATGATTACAAATGGAAGTCCATGAAAGTGACCGTGTCCGCCTACAATTCTACCGGGGCCCAGACGGACGGCTTGCCGACCCTGGCGGCATGGAGCGATACCCTGGTCCCCGGTATGAAGGCCATAGCGGTATCGCGCGACCTCATCTCACGAGGCCTTGACCACAATACCCAAGTAAAGATCGAGGGATTTGACGGTATCTTTTTGGTCAAGGATAAAATGGGAAGCCGCTGGACGAACCGGATCGACATTTACATGGGCAACAACGTCAAAAAAGCCAGGGAATGGGGCATCAAAGAACTGAAAATCCAATATCGGGTTAAAAGGGAGGGGAACAAGACCGCCAGATAACGGTTTTCGCATCGCCAGATAACGGTTTACCAACATACCAAATCATGATACCAAGAATTTTAATGTCGATTTTGGCCATTGGCGTCCTTTTTTCCTGTAAATCGGATGTTGAGGTAACCAAACCCAAAATCATCGAGAAACCTATAATTTTCGACGATACGCGCAGGGACCTTACGTTGGAATATCTACAAGACCATTACGGACTGGAACAGGATGCCCCGACCATCGACCCGAGAATGATCGTATTGCACTGGACGGCTATTCCCACGTTCGAAGGCTCGTTCGATGCTTTCTACCCTTCCAAAATTGGAGGCTGGCGAAAGTATGTACAAGCAGCGAGCAGCCTGAATGTATCCTCTCACTTTTTGGTGGACCAAGACGGTACTATTTATCGCCTGATGCCCGAAACCACCATGGCCCGGCATGTCATCGGGTTGAACCATACGGCCATCGGCGTAGAGAATGTAGGCGGTACCGAAAACCGACCCCTCACGCAGGCCCAGCTAGAATCGAACATCGCATTGGTCAAATATTTGGCCGATACCTACAACATCGAATACCTGATCGGCCACTATGAATACACAAATTTCGAGGGCCACCCGTTTTGGTTGGAAAAAGACGACGCATACCGCACCGAAAAAACCGATCCTGGCAAAGATTTTATGCGAAAAGTCCGTAAAGCGACCGAAAAGCTTAATTTTAAGCCAGTGCCAGACAAAACCAAGACAGAATGACGCTGAAATTTTTCATTTTTGCCCTACTTGCGGTTACTTTTTGCAACGCCCAACAAGGGGACATCACCGAATCCCTCTACGAAACCTACGACAAATATCGGGAAGCCTCGTTAGACAAACGCCGCATCAAACACCGCGACCTGCAACCGCTTGTCTCCGAATACCGCGGGAATCCGAAATTTAAGGTACAGACCGTGGGCCGATCAATAG
>DASSWC010000359.1:0-21372 GCA_035705395.1 Pricia sp.
CATCGAGGTCGATATCAATCCTGCGGATTACACGATTACCACGGCACGGTCCAGCGGTGCGGGGGGGCAGAACGTGAACAAGGTGGAAACGAAAGTGCAGTTGGTACATCATCCTACCGGCATACAGATATCCTGTTCCGATTCCCGAAGCCAGCATGAGAACCGGGCTACGGCCTTGAAGATGTTGAAATCCCAATTGTACGAAATCGAGCTGCGCAAAAAAATGGAGGCACGCGAGGCCATAGAATCCTCGAAGATGAAAATCGAATGGGGCTCGCAGATCCGAAACTACGTAATGCATCCCTACAAGTTGGTCAAGGACGTCCGCACCTCCGAGGAGACCGGAAACGTAGATGCCGTAATGGACGGGGACATTGACGCTTTTCTCAAGGCCTTTTTGATGATGATGGGACAGGTAGAAGAACAGTAAGCCATCCTTTTAACAAAGCTTTAACCGACACGCATTAAACCATCCTATATTTTGAATATCCTAAAGCAAGTATCATGAAAATTAAAAGTGTACACCTAATTTTCCTTTTTGTCCTATTACTGGCCGGTAGCGATCTACAGGCCCAATATGGATATGGCAGGGGCTACGGTTATGGCAGCGGCTATGGCTATGGCTACGGTCGTCAAAGAAGGGCCATCCCCCAAGTGCAGGAAACCCCGAAGGAACCCGAGCCAAAAACGGCGGCGGAAATCGTCGACGGGGAAATGCCCGAGATTGCCGAGACGTTGGAACTCAACGCATTCGAAGTGGCCGTACTGAGTTCCGTGCTCAAAAAGTATGTGCAGAAACGCATCGAAATGCAGATTTTGGAGCTGACCCCCGAACAGATGCGCGAGGGCATGGAGAACATTACCAAGGCGCAGGACGAGGAACTCAAGGCGGGTCTGCCCCCCGAAAAGTACGAGGCCTTTGTGGAGATGCAGAAAAAAGGCATCCAAAAGACCAAAAAAGAGAAGAAAAAAGAGCGGAAACGCAAAAAGAAAAAGAAAGACAAAACCTAACAAACCCTATGAAACAAAGCTTCCCCCTTTTCCTATTCCTGATTTCATTTAGTATTTTTTCCCAAAACCAACAAGGCCAACAAAACCAACCAGGCCAAGAAGGGGAAGCGATCACGATTACCGGCACGGTAGTGGACCAAGAGACAGGACAGCCGTTGGAATATGCGACCCTCGTACTGCGAGGCATCGGGGATCCGAGTAAGGTCACTGGCGGAATCACCGATATCGACGGCAAGTTCGAGGTGGAGACCGCCCCCGGAAGGTATAACGCCAGCGTGGAATATATCGGCTACAAGACCTATCCAATTCCCCAAAAAACCTTTGACGAATCCATCGATCTGGGAGAAATATCCCTGACCATTGCCGCCTCGGAACTCGAAGGCGTATCGGTCGTCGGCGAAAAGACCACGGTAGAGGTGCGTCTGGATAAAAAAATCTACAACATCGGCAAGGACCTGACGACCAGCGGCGCTACCATCAGCGACGCCTTGGGCAACGTGCCTTCCGTCAGCGTCGATGTCGAAGGTGCCATCAGTCTTCGGGGTAACGAAAATGTGCGGATCCTAATCAACGGAAAACCATCCGCCATGGCCGGTTTTGGCTCCACCGAAGCCCTGCGCCAACTGCCTGCCGATGCCATCGAAAAGGTCGAGGTTATTACCAGTCCCTCTGCACGATACGACGCCGAAGGCACTGCGGGTATCATCAACATCGTGCTTAAAAAAGAAAAAACGCTGGGCTTCAACGGATCCGTCAACGCTTATGTCGGTTATCCCGCAAGCAGTGGTATTACGGCCAACGTCAACTTGCGGACTGACAAATTCAATATCTTCAATACGACCGGTTACCGATACCGCGATGCCCCGGGAAATGCCTTTTTTGACAACATCTATAAAGATACCTTGAGTAGATTCGATAGAGTAATCGAGGACAGACTTTACAACAGGTTGGACAAAGGTTTCAGCACCAATCTCGGTGCGGAATATTTCTTTAACGAGAGCTCGTCATTGACGGGAAGTATCTTTTACCGGCTTTCCAACGACGAGGACGTTACGGAGAACACTAACCAGCGGTTCGTCGCAAATCAGCTAAGCAGCCGTACCTTTAGGGAGGAGCTGGAAAACGAAGAGGACAACAGCTATCAGCTGTCCGTCAATTATATCAACCGATTCGATGACGAAGGCCATGAGCTGACGGCCGATTTTCAGTATTCCAACGACGACGAAATTAAAAATTCCACCATCGAGGAACGGCGCACGTTGCCCGATGACGATCTATTAGTTCTCGAGGATGTCTTCGAGAACGAAAAGGAAAACGAATACCTCGCTCAGATCGACTACGTGCTACCGATGGAAGAAGCACAGTTCGAAGCCGGTTATCGCGGTACTTTTGAAGAGGAAATTACGGATTACCGACTCGATTCCCTGGATCAAAACAGTGGCCAATTCGTGGTCAACCAAAACCTGTCCAACAAATTTACCTACAACGAAAACGTTCATGCTTTATACTCCCAGTACGGCGATAAATTCGGCAGTTTTTCATTTCTTTTGGGGCTACGGCTTGAGCATACGCAGCTCAAGGGCCAGTTAAATTCCGAATTCGATTCCAGCCAGTTCGAAGAAGAGCTGGGAATCGATGTGGACGCCGATTTCGACAAAAAATACTTTGGCCTTTTTCCGACCCTCAACCTGATCTACGAGTTTGACGAAGAGGGTAGGGAAACTATTTCACTTGGGTATAATCGTAGGATCAACCGTCCCGGTGGATGGTACATCAATCCTTTTCCCTCAAGATCGAGTCGCACCAACATATTTCAAGGGAATCCCGATTTGAATCCAGCCTTTTCGAACTCCTTTGACCTGGGCTATCTGAAAAGGTGGGACAAGCTGACCTTGACCTCTTCGATCTATTATCAAAGGGAGACCGATTCCTTCGAACGGGTACAGGAGTCCACCGGACAAGTAACCACCGATAGTATCCCAATTATCCGTTCGATACCCATCAACCTGTCCACCGAAAACCGGTACGGGGGCGAGGCCGCAATTTTGTATAACCCTGAGGACTGGTTGCGAATGAACGCCAGCTTCAACATCTTCAAGTTCAAATCGGAGGGAAGCTTCAACGGGGTCGACTACAGTACGGACAATACCAGTTGGTTCGCGCGTTTTAGCTCCAAGGTATCCTTACCGGCCAAAGTCGAATGGCAGACTAACGCTTTTTATCGCGGCCCCCGTCAAAACGCCCAGACCGAATCCGAAGGTATCTTTTCGTTGGATCTTGCGTTTAGCAAGGACATATTGAACGACAACGGTACCCTGACCCTGAACGTGAACGACGCCTTGAACTCGCAAAAGCGACGGTCCCTTACCGAAACACCTTTCTTTACTTCCCGAAGCGAGTTCCAATGGCGGCAGCGCTCGTTTACCTTTTCCTTTGTCTATCGCTTCAATCAACCCAAGGAGCGAAATGGCAGACGTGGCGGGAATGGTGGCGGCGGCGATGATGAAGGAGGAGGAGGGGAATTTGAGGGGTAATCCTGGAAAAATTGAAATTGCGAACGCAAGGACATGGGAAGCTTGAATTTATACAAGGGCCAACTACGACATCTCGCGTTTGGCCTTTTTCTTTGCCCTCCATTCCTTGTACATCTCAAAAAGATTGCCTCCCAACCAATACGGTACTACAAACATCAATAAAAACATCATCAACCAAAAGCCGATGGTTAGAATGGCCAAAAAGGCTAAAAATCCGAGGTACTGGTCAAATTCCATATCCTGTAGTTTGCTTTGCAAAGATACTTGTAAAACAGGTAGAATTGCAAACGCCCGATCAAATATTTAGGACAATGATCCTTTTACTTATGCATTCAGACCAATTTCCCGGAACCTCAAACGCCCACCGGATACCAAAGAAAAAAATGAAATGGGTTCAAACATAAACAGCTGAACCCCTACCTTTGTGGGGAAGGAACAAAATAGCATAAGCAATGGAATACAGAATCGAAAAGGACACTATGGGGGAGGTCAAGGTACCCGTCGATAAATATTGGGGCGCGCAGACCGAACGCTCCCGCAACAATTTCAAGATCGGTCCGGCTGCCTCCATGCCGCTGGAAATTGTTTACGGCTTCGCATATCTTAAAAAAGCGGCCGCCTTCACCAACTGTGAACTTGGGGTATTGTCCATGGAAAAAAGGAACCTGATCGCCCAAGTCTGCGACGAAATCACGGAGGGCAAGCATGACGACCAGTTCCCCCTGGTCATTTGGCAGACCGGATCCGGAACGCAGAGCAATATGAATGTCAACGAGGTCATCGCCAACCGTGCCCATGAAATCGCCGGGAAAAAGATCGGGGAAGGCGAAAAGACCCTCCAGCCCAACGATGACGTGAACAAATCCCAGTCTTCCAACGATACATTTCCCACGGGGATGCATATTGCGGTCTACAACAAAATCGTGGGAACTACCATTCCCGGGGTGGAACGGCTACGGGATACGCTCCGTAATAAATCCCAAGAATTCGCAAAGGTCGTCAAGATCGGACGCACCCACCTCATGGATGCTACGCCCCTTACCCTGGGGCAGGAATTTTCCGGTTACGCCTCGCAGCTAGACCATGGCCTGAAGGCCTTAAAGAACACCCTCGACCATTTGAGCGAACTCGCCTTGGGCGGCACCGCGGTGGGGACGGGACTCAACACGCCCCAGGGCTATGACGTGCTGGTGGCCAAATACATCGCCGAGTTCACGGGCTTACCCTTCCGTACGGCGGACAATAAGTTTGAGGCCCTGGCCGCCCACGACGCCATAGTGGAAAGTCATGGCGCCCTGAAACAACTGGCCGTCTCCTTGAACAAAATCGCCAACGACATACGCATGCTGGCTTCCGGGCCGCGTTCCGGTATAGGGGAAATCACTATTCCCGCCAATGAACCTGGCAGTTCCATTATGCCCGGAAAGGTCAATCCCACGCAATGCGAGGCCCTGACCATGGTCTGTGCCCAGGTGATGGGCAACGATGTTGCGGTCAGCGTCGGGGGTACCCAAGGGCACTACGAACTCAACGTGTTTAAACCGGTTATGGCGGCCAATATACTGCAATCCGCCCAATTGATCGGGGATGCCTGTGTCAGTTTTGACGAAAACTGTGCCATCGGCATCGAACCCAACCACAAGGTCATCGAACAGATGCTGAACAACTCCTTGATGCTCGTGACGGCCCTGAACACAAAGATTGGCTACTATAAGGCCGCAGAAATAGCGAATACCGCGCATAAAAACGGTACGACCTTAAAAGAGGAAGCTGTAAACTTGGGCTACGTGACCGCCGAGGAATATGATGAATGGGTGCGGCCGGAGGATATGGTGTGAACGCGCAACCAAAGCTCGGTATGCTTGAATAAATGGCATAAAAAAAAGGACCGGTCAATTAAGACCGGTCCTTTTTTAGGATATGTTATCCTGTTATTTCAGCTCGAACTTAGACGTACCCAACAACTTTAGCTGGTTGTCATATACGTTGACCATATAATTGCCTTCCTGAAAATCGCCGGAAGGTTTTCCAATATAGTCGCAAACATCCAAAAGTTTATTCTCGTAATAGAAACTCGTACTTTTGCTATAGGTTATTGAAGCGCCTTCATCGTTGGTCTTTGAGTAGCTTTCGCCCAAAACGTTGCCTTGCGGATCGAGTACTTCGATGTAAAACTCCCGGTCGCCTGCCTCGGCGATTACATTGTCCGCCACGGTAAAGCAAATTTTGAATTTGTCGGCCCTGCTGGCCCTATTTACCGATGACAATTTACCGCTGTTGCGTTCCCGAACCGCGTCTACATTGAATTTGGAGAGATTCAGCGCCGAACCTTTTTCCACCACATCGGCCAATTGTGTATTCTGGACTACTAGCGAATCGTTGAAAATGGTCTGTTTCTCCAACTCCGAGTAGGTGCTGTCACGCTGCATGGCAATCAAAGTATTCGATTTTTGTAGCGAATCGACCTGCCTAAGCAATTGCTCTCGCTCCTCTTTCAGAACGCCTACTTGTCTTCTGTAGCGGGACAATGACGAGATATCTGCTTTCATGTTCTGTACCGAATCGATATATTTTGCGATATTGTCCCGTGCTTCGACCAATTCCTCATTCGTGGCATTGCTCTCCAAGATCGCCTTGTCGTATTCCGATTTTAGGCTGTTAAGATCCTCGACCACCAGCTGCTTTTCTTGTGTAAGTGCGGCCTTGGTCTTTTTCTTGTCCTGGTAAAGACTGACCGTATAGATGATGGTACCCAATAGCACCACGCCCAGCAGACCTGCCAGTACCTTCAATCCGTTGTTACTTTTTGTTTCGTTCATAATGTGAAAATTAAGTGTTTGATTTGTTTGCTTGATTCCATCTATATACGGTAGGATTTTATTTTTAGATTTTTTGACGTTAAAAAGACAAATTATATCCCGTATAAAATTACTAAATATTTTAACTTTAGGGGCCGGCGCATCCCGATTTGTAGGATGTTGCTCAAAAACATCCCTTTTAAACCCTTATATACCGTACTTTTTCGAGGATGTAATCGCGACTATCTGGAAATCTTTTTTTGCTGGGAGGTTGTGAAATTGGATGCCTATCTTTGGAAAACAGAAAATGAAACAAAAACAGGCTGCTATGAAGCATATACTTTCCGCACTAGTGATCGGCTTCCTGCTGATAACAGGATGCAAAGAGACCAAAAAGAACGAGGTATCCCCTTTACTTGATTCAAATCCTGACAAGGTAAGCGGGACTTCGGATGCCCCTGCCCCACCCCCACCGCCTTCAATGAAAGATATTGAAATCATCCCCATATCCCACGCCACGGCCGTTTTGGAATGGAACGATATTACCATGTATATCGACCCGGTAGGCGGAGCGGAAGCCTTTGAGGGGCAAGATCCACCGGACCTGATATTGATAACGGATATCCACGGAGACCATTTTAGCCTTGAAACCTTAGAGGTCCTCGATACCCAGAATGCCAAAATAATGATGCCCCAAGCCGTGGCGGACAAAATGCCGGAAAAATTCACCCCACAAATCGATGTGCTGAATAATGGTGATTCCAAGGTACACTATGGCATTACTGTCGAGGCCATACCCATGTACAATTTGAGGGAAGAGGCCAAACAGTTCCACGAAAAGGGCCGTGGCAACGGTTATGTGCTGAATATGGACGAAAAAAGGCTCTATTTTTCAGGGGATACCGAAGATATTCCCGAAATGCGCAATCTCGAGAATATCGATATGGCCTTTATCTGTATGAACCTGCCCTACACCATGCCGGTCGAAGCTGCCGCAGAAGGCGTACTGGCCTTCGCACCTGATCAGGTGTATCCCTACCATTATAGAGGCAACCCGGACGTGAGCGATGTATCCCGATTCAAGCAACTCGTGAACGCGGGGAACAAGAATATCGAGGTGGTGCAAATGGACTGGTATCCCTCGGAAGACTATTGAAAAGAATATGAAAAAAAGTGGGAACCTTTTTCCTAAAAGAATGCCTAATCCGTCAAGTGCATCCTGAGTCCCTTATTGTGAAATACCCTTAAAACCAAGCTAATATGAAATTACCGGCAAGACCACTTTTTATGCTGCTTACGGCGATACTTTTGGCCAGTTGCGCCGAGGAGGAAGCCAAAAAAGAGACGACCGCCACCTTCGAGGTGCCGGTCGAATATTACACGTTGGACAACGGGCTCAAGGTCATACTCTCACAGGATAAGACCGCTCCCACTGCCATCGTTGCCGTGTACTACAACATCGGTTTTCGCATAGAGCCGAAGAATCGCACCGGATTCGCGCACCTGTTCGAGCATATGATGTTCCAAGGGTCCGAAAATCTGGGTAAAATGGAATTCATAAAGCTGGTACAGCAAAACGGGGGGGTACTCAACGGATCGACACGCTTCGACTTCACCAACTATTTTGAAATTGTACCTTCCCATAAACTCGAGACCATGCTCTGGGCCGAGGCCGATCGTATGCGGGGACTCGACATTACCCAAGACAACCTGACCAACCAACAGGGGGTTGTCAAAAACGAGGTAAAAGTCAATGTACTGAACCAACCCTATGGGGGTTTCCCTTGGTTGGATATGCCTCAGTACGCCAATGAAAATTGGTACAATGCCCACAATTTCTATGGAGATCTTGAGGATCTCGATGCTGCCAATCTCGAGGATGTGGCCCATTTCTTCGACACCTATTATTCGCCCAACAACGCGGCGCTAGCGGTGGTGGGCGATTTTGATATGGAAGAGACCAAAAAATGGATCTCAACGTATTTTGGCGATATCCCGGCCTCAGAATTGCCCCCACCGCCCGATATTTCAGAACCTCGGCAGAAAGAGGAAAAACAATTTGTAATCAATGACTCCCTGGCCAACAAACCGGCCATTGCCGTGGCCTATCACATGCCCAAAAGAAATTCCCCGGAATACTATGCCATGGGCCTCTTAGATCAAATACTGGTTCAGGGCGACAACGGCCTGCTAGTCCAAAAATTGGAAAAAGAAGAGGGTTTCACTGCCGATGTCAACGGTGGCATCAACTACCTCGGCAACATGTTCAACTACAAAGGTCCCATGCTATGGATGTATGATTTCACATACGACAAGAATACCTCACGGGACGAGGTGCTTGCCGCCATTGACGAGGTAATGTCAAACCTAAAGGACACTATCGACCAGGAGATGATCGATAAGGCCGTCGTAAAGATCCGCTCGCAATTATACGATGAGTTGGGCGGTACGTTCGGATTGGGACGCGCTGACCTGCTGGCGAGTTTTGCGCTGTTCGACGATGATCCCGAACGGATAAATACCCTGGAGGACAAATTTAAAAAAGTAACGCCCGAAACGATTAAAAAAACGATCGACGCGTACCTACGAAAAACCAACCGTACCATTCTGACGGTAAATCCATTATTGGCCGATAACGAAAAAACAGAATAACATGATACATAAATTTTCCCTTTTTTTGGTAGTGTTTTGTTCCCTACTGGCCCTGTCGGCCCATGGGCAAGAAAAGCAGAAAGAAAAGCCCCCTCAGGGCGGGGAGCCCAAAGACTTCACCCTTCCCAAAAAAGAGGTCGTAACCCTGGATAATGGCCTTACGCTAGTCATGGTTCCCTATGGCGCCATCCCCAAGGCCACCATCCGATTCAGCATCAAGACCGGAAATATCGACGAAAAGGAAAATCAGGTCTGGCTTTCCGACCTGTTGGCCGATCTGATGGAAGAAGGTAGCACCACGAGAACGGCCCAACAAATTGCGGACGAGATGGCAGGTATGGGGGGCAATCTTAACATTGGGGTCGGGCCGCATACGACATCCATTAGCAGCTCGGTATTGTACGAATATGCTCCCAAGGCGATAGCCCTAATGGCCGACGTACTCATAAATCCCAAATGGCCAGCGGAGGAACTCGATCGGTTGAAAAACGATATGAAACGGAATCTTGCGGTGCAGTTGGCCCGACCACAGGCACAGGCCAGCAGCGAGTTCTTCGCTGCCATCTACCCCGACCATCCCTACGGGCGTATCTTTCCGACCGACACAATGATCGATTCGTATAGCGTAGAGGACATCAAACAATTTTATGGTGAAAACTTTGGGGCCAAGCGTACCACCATCTATGTCGTCGGTAGTTTTGATGCCGAAGGGGTTAAGAAGGCCGTAGAGACATCCCTCTCGAATTGGAAAGAAGGTACTCCGGCCGACTATTCCGTGGCCGAACCGGTCGTCGCCAACGAGGTCAAAATAATAGACCGCCCCGGCGCCCCCCAGTCCACCATCTTTTATGGACTACCGGTGGCCGCCGACCCATCGAATGAAGACTATATTGCCCTCGATATTACCAATTCCATTCTCGGGGGGTCTTTTGCGTCGCGTATCACCAGCAATATTCGGGAGGATAAGGGGTATACCTATTCCCCAAGAAGTATTCTGGACGCCAATTACAAATCCGGGGTATGGTACGAGGTGGCCGACGTTACCACCGAACATACGGGAGCTTCCCTGGAGGAAATCCAAAAAGAGATCAAAAAACTACAGGATGAACCGCCAAGTCCGGAAGAAATGGAGGGCATTATCAATTATGAATCGGGACTTTTCGTGCTACAAAACTCCACCCCGAACGGCATCATCGGGCAGCTGATTTTTTTGGATACGCACGATCTAGAGGAATCCTTTCTGACGAGCAAAGTGGAAAACATGCATGCGGTCACTCCCAAAATGGTGCAAGAAATGACCCAGAAATACATCAAACCCGGGAATATGACATTAATCGTGGTCGGGGATAAGGATAAAATCGAGACCCAGATTGAGGAAACAGTTCAAAAGCCGCTGAAACAGTAGTCCTTCGGGACCATTGAGACAGAGCCCATGTTTGCGGATACGCGCTTAAAATGATGCGCGGGGCCTAGGGTTTGGAAAAATAGGTTACTTGCCCTTTAATCACAGATCCCGGATTACCTGATCAGCTTCTTGTACTTGATTCGCTTCGGCATAATGTCCGCGCCCAAACGCTTCTTTTTGTTTTCCTCATATTCAGAAAAGGAGCCTTCGAAGAAATAAACTTGGGAGTTGCCCTCAAAGGCCAGAATATGGGTGCAGACCCGGTCGAGGAACCAGCGGTCGTGGGAGATGACCACGGCGCAGCCGGCAAAGTTTTCCAGCCCTTCCTCCAGGGCCCGTAACGTATTGACGTCCAAATCATTGGTGGGTTCGTCCAATAGCAGTACGTTCCCTTCCTCCTTTAGGGTCATCGCCAGATGCAGGCGGTTAAGTTCCCCACCGGAGAGCATGCTTACCTTTTTGTTCTGTTCGCTACCGGAAAAATTGAACCGGCTGAGATAGGCCCTGGAGTTCACCTGTCGGCCGCCCATCATGATCAGCTCCTGTTCGTCGCTAAAGTTCTGCCAAATGGTCTTTTCGGGCTGGATGTTGGAATGGCTTTGATCGACATAGGCGATTTTGGCCGTTTCCCCGACCTGGAAGTCCCCCTTATCGGGATGCTCCTCGTCCATGATCATCCGGAAAATGGTGGTCTTTCCAGCCCCGTTGGGACCGATGATGCCCACGATACCGGCTTGGGGAAGTTTGAAATTCAAATCCTCATAGAGCAGTTTTTCCCCGTAGGCCTTGCTCACCCCGTTGGCCTCTAAAACGTTAGTGCCCAGACGCGGGCCGTTTGGTATATAGATTTCAAGTTTTTCGTCCAGCTGTTTCTGGTCCTGGCTCATCAATTTATCATAGCTATTGAGTCGCGCCTTTTGCTTTTTCTGGCGGCCCCTGGCACCCTGCTGTACCCATTCCAGTTCCCGTTCCAAGGTCTTTTGCCGTTTGGAGGCCTGTTTGCTTTCCTGGGCGAGACGTTTGGACTTTTGGTCGAGCCAGCTCGAATAGTTGCCTTTCCAGGGGATTCCCTCGCCCCTATCCAATTCCAAAATCCATCCGGCGACGTTGTCCAGAAAATAGCGGTCATGGGTGACGGCGATGACCGTACCCTTGTATTGCGCCAAATGGTGTTCGAGCCAATGGACGGATTCCGCATCCAAGTGATTGGTCGGTTCGTCGAGCAATAAGATTTCAGGTTCCTGCAATAAGAGTCTACAAAGGGCGACCCGGCGTCGTTCCCCGCCCGAGAGCACGCTGATTTTTTGCGCACCATCCGGAGTGCGGAGGGCATCCATGGCGATTTCCAGTTTCGTGTCCAGTTCCCAGGCATTCGAGGCATCGATTTGGTCTTGAAGGGCGGCCTGCTTGTCCATCAGCTTTTGCATTTTGTCGGCATCCTCATAGACTTCCGGCAAGGCAAACATGTCGTTGATCTTGTTGTATTCGTCGAGAATCGCTACGGTTTCCCCTACCCCTTCCTTGACCACCTCAAGCACAGTCTTGCTCTCGTCTAGTAGCGGCTCCTGTTCGAGGTACCCCACTTTATATCCGGGCGAAAATACTACATCGCCATTGTAGTTTTTATCCTCTCCCGCGATGATTCGCAGCAAAGTGGATTTCCCCGAACCGTTGAGGCCGAGGATGCCGATTTTCGCCCCATAAAAGAAACTGAGATAAATATTCTTCAGTACGGGGGTATTGGCGTTCTTGTAGGTCTTGGTGACGCCTGACATGGAGAAAATGACTTTTTTATCGTCGCTCATTGATCGTTATTTATTAAAATTCAGGGAATTGGAGACAATTACTTCACGTTCTTGGGCCAGGGACTAACCGCGTTAAACCCTTCCCTTTAGTGCGTTGAACACCCATGCGATGGCGAAAAAGCCAATCCCGACCGAGGCGAAACCCCATCCGGCGACGTCGTCGTAGCGGAAAGCGCCCAGCGCGATCAACGCCAAACCGACAATTATCATGATAAAGGTGGCCCAGGCCAGTACGGTATTTTTATTCATGGACATATGTTCTTGGTTTGATGAATTTTTGGGACCCTTGGTCATTCGTAAATTTCCAAGTGATACCCATTCAGGTGATACAAATTATGGTAGCCTCAAATATCGGAAATATTGGGAAAAGGGCCGATGCTATTCGCATTTGTTTTGAACGCTTTACCAATTTCAGCGCTTTTGCTCGAACGGGAAGGTCGTTCCGGTCAGAGTGCGGACTTCATCCAACAAATTGATCAGGTCCAGACTATTTTGCCAACTCCATTTTTCACTTTGGAGCTGTCCTTCCCTGAGGCACCTATGTACCTCTTCGATCTCGTGGGCATAGCCCTTGCCCGTAGTCGGAAGTTCGAAATCCTCCATACTCCCGTCGATTTCTAGGGAATAGCCCTGGGTCTCGTGCCATCGCTCATGTAGAAAAGCCGATCCCTTACTTCCCGATATTTCCGCACGCATCTGGATTTTTGATCGGAGCCCGCTCGCCAGGGTCGCCTGGGCATGAGGATATTCAAATATCATCGATGTTTGGATTTCTACTCCCGTTTTATGGAACAGGGAGACCGCCTCAATATTGTCCGGCTTCCCAAGAATAAGATAGGCCATAAAAATGGGATAGATCCCGATATCCAATAACGAACCTCCCGCAAGATCGGGGTTCAGTAAACGGCTGTCTTCCTCCCTATCGAGGGCATAAAACCCGAAGTGGGCGTTAAGATAGGAGACATCCCCTATCCTACCTTCGTCCACCAACTCCTTGACCTTAACGATCGAGGGGTTAAAACGGCTCCACAAGGCTTCCATCAAAAAAACCTTGTTGCCTTTTGCCGTGGCAATCATTCTTTTCACCTGATCGGCCTCGATGCCCAAGGGCTTTTCACAAAGCACAGCCTTGCCGTGTTCCATTGCCGCCAACGCCAATTCGCAGTGCGAGGTATGCGGGGTGGCAATATAAAGCACATCCACTACGTCCGATTCAAAGAGCTCCCGATATGAACCGAAGCGATGCTCGGCACCATATTCATCGGCAAATTCATTTGCCCGTTCCAGATTTCGTGAAGCTACTGCCGTCAGCTCACCGCCTTGGACCAACTTCAAGTCCCTTGCAAAACTGTGGGCAATATGTCCGGGCCCCACAATGCCCCATCGTATTTTGTTCGCCATAATCAATCCTTGGTTTTTTTCAAATGTAATACATCCCGGTCAGATAGGAACCCCTCTCCAATCTAAAACCCTATCTTTAAGCCATACCAAGAAATGCATAGGATGGACTTGAAATTCAACAAAAACGAAGACCATAACAAACTACTCGTCTCCACCCTGAAAAATCGGCTGGCGCAAGTCAAGCTGGGCGGCGGGAAGGCGCGTATACAAAAGCAGCACGACCAGGGAAAGCTGACGGCGCGCGAGCGAATCGATTACCTGTTGGACAAAGGAAAGGACAGTGTGGAAATCGGTGCTTTCGCCGGGGACGGAATGTATGGGGAACACGGTGGCTGTCCCTCCGGAGGTGTGGTCGTCAAAATAGGATGGATTTCCGGAAAACAGTGTATCGTGGTCGCCAACGATGCGACCGTAAAGGCGGGGGCATGGTTTCCCATCACCGGGAAAAAAAACTTGCGGGCCCAGGAGCTCGCCATAGAAAACCGCTTGCCGATCGTTTATTTGGTGGATAGTGCCGGGGTTTATTTGCCCTTACAGGACGAAATTTTTCCCGATAAGGAACATTTCGGACGTATTTTTCGCAATAATGCCGTCATGAGCAGTATGGGCATCACCCAAATAGCCGCGGTCATGGGCAGCTGTGTTGCCGGGGGCGCCTATCTACCGATCATGAGCGATGAGGCGCTGATCGTCGAAAAGACCGGAAGTATTTTTTTGGCCGGCAGCTATTTGGTCAGGGCAGCCATTGGTGAAAATGTGGACAATGAGACCTTGGGCGGTGCCGCCACCCATTCCGAAATCAGCGGCGTAACGGATTACAAGGCCAAGGACGATAAGGATGCATTGGATACCATCAAAACCATCGTCGATAAAATCGGGGCGTTCGATAGGGCTGGCTTCGATCGTAAAACGGCGCAAAAACCCAAGGAAAACCCCGAGGATATCTTCGGTCTGCTGCCCGAGGCACGAACGGAACAGTACAATATGCTCGAAATCATAAAACGTTTGGTAGACGGATCTGAATTCCAACAGTACAAGGAAGGCTACGGAAAGACCATCCTCACCGGCTACGCCCGTATTGACGGCTGGGCCGTAGGTATCGTGGCCAACCAGCGCAAGGTGGTCAAGACACAGAAGGGCGAGATGCAGTTCGGAGGCGTCATCTATTCCGATTCGGCGGACAAGGCCACCCGCTTTATCGCCAATTGTAACCAAAAGAAAATTCCCCTCGTCTTTTTGCAGGATGTTACCGGTTTTATGGTAGGCAGCAAAAGCGAGCACGGGGGCATCATTAAGGATGGTGCCAAAATGGTCAACGCAGTCAGCAATTCCGTCGTACCCAAGTTTACGGTAGTCATCGGAAACAGTTACGGGGCGGGCAACTATGCCATGTGCGGCAAGGCCTACGATCCCAGGCTCATCGTCGCCTGGCCAAGTGCCGAGCTGGCGGTCATGGGCGGTAATTCCGCCGCCAAGGTCTTATTGCAGATCGAAAAGGCCTCCCTGAAAAAGAAGGGCGAAACCATCACCGAAAAGAAGGAAAAACAACTTTTCGACAAAATAAAGGATAGGTACGACGAGCAAGTTTCCCCCTACTATGCCGCCGCGCGGTTATGGACGGACGCGATCATCGACCCCACCGACACCCGAAAATGGATTTCAGTAGGTATCGAGGCTGCGGACCATGCGCCAATTTCGAAGGATTTCAATATGGGGATTCTTCAGGTTTAGGGGACTTAGGGTTTGGAATCAAAAGCGCATCCGCCTGACGGCCCGGCCGCCTACCCGCCTATCATGGTCAATGTCTGCTTTCGTTGAATTTTACCGGTATCGGTCATTGAAAATTCCGGGATTTGGTGGATTTCCCTGGGAATCTCGAATTTTTCAAGGTTCTTTTGCGATTTGATTATCTGGAATAATTTTTCGCGATCGGTTTCGCCTTCTATTACCAACACCATTTTTTGCCCTAACCTCTCATCGGGAAGTCCCGCTACAAAAAATCGGGAGGTAATAATGGACACTAGCTTCGCCTCGATCTGTTCGGGAAAGAGTTTTACCCCGCCCGAATTGATGGCATTGTCGTAACGCCCCAACCATTTAAACTCCGTTTCCGATACCAAATGAACTACGTCGTTGGTAACTACGGGGGCTTCTGCGATTTTCTGGGCATGGATGACCAAACAACCTCTATTGTCGCTTGAAACCCTAATGTTTGGTAGGGTTTTGAAATGTTGCCTATCCTCTTCGGTTCCGGCATTTAACTTTTTCAAGGCGATATGGGTAATGGTTTCGGTCATGCCATAGGTTTCGAATACGGCAGTCGGGAAGCCATGGTCTTGCGTTGGAATTTGTACCCGTATTTTCTTCGACACGGGCGCACCGCCTACGATTAAAATCTTGATCTGCCCTAGGGCATCCAAGGAATTTTGAAGTTGAAGCGGTACCATCGCACAAAAATCGTAAGGTTTGGGGGTTTCCGTATTCTTGGAAAGATCTGCGGTTTTGAAAGCATCCCCCAACGGATTGGGGGAAGGGGCGATACAATCCAGTTCAAGGCCAAGTACCATGGCCCTTACCAGCATCATCTTGCCCGCGATATATTCCGCTGACACGCAAAGTAGGGTCGAGGTGCCGGGTTCCAACCCCAAAAACGCCCCCGTCGCCAAGGCGGAGTTGACCATACGGTATTTCTGTAAGGTAATCATTTTGGGAGCACCGGTGGAGCCGGAGGTACGCACCTGCAAGGTCGGACCCTCGTCGGTCCAGTCCAACAAAAAATCGCCGATGGTCCTTTCGAAGGGTTCGCCCTCCTTGATCAGGTTGTAGGCGACTTCCCTTAGATCTTCCCGGGAATAGGCAATGCCATTCAGTTTGAAAGCGGTATGAATATTCCAAAAGTGCTGTTCCATCGGTTGAGGGTAGTGGGAGTTTCATCGCGTGTCGATGTGGCAAACATCATCGGATTTTAGCGCTGCGGGTGTCATGGCTTTCTTGTGTCGGCAGCTCCACCGGTCTGCTGTGCTAAAAACACTTCTTTTGAAGGTACTTTTCCCGTCAGCCGTTCTTTCCAATTCGTCCAGCCATATTTTTTGGAGAAGATAATCAGCAGAATGGGATACACGACAAAAACCGGCACTAAAACATCCCATCCCAACGCCGGATCCGAAATATCACGGTATACGGAGTCGGTCTGGAAAGCCGTCCAATCCGCGGTTACGAGTAGAGCCGCGGTAAGATTGTTGGCGGCGTGAAACCCAAGGGCGAGTTCCAGCCCTTCATCCATCAGGGTAAGTATCCCCAGAAAAAAACCGGTCCCGATATAGAAGATCAAAATGCCATAGCCCAATTTCTCGACCTCGGGATTGAAAATGTGCATGGTCCCGAAAAGCAAGGAGGTGACCACCAAGGGCAACCATCTATTTTTTGCCATCACACCCAATCCTTGCATCATATAACCCCGCATATAATACTCTTCCATGCTGGTCTGAACGGGTATCATCACAATGGCAATAGCCGCTAGGATCAAAAACGGCTTTAATTTGAAATTGAAAAGGTAATCTTCCGGCGAAACCTGAATGTCGATAAAAATAAACACGGTCGATATGGCGGCCCAAAGTACAAAGGCCAATGCTATTCTTTTCCAATCGATTTTCTTTCGGGAAGTGGTCAGCTCCTTAATACTTTGCTGATGTACGAACTTGACAAAAACGAACAGCGCTATTAGGCCGATGACAAAAGTCAACAACATTAAAAATAAAAATAGGTTGGTCCCCAGCATATTGGCCATTGCCCCCAAATCGCCACTGGCTATGGTGGAAAGGGAATCTGCTTTTAACAGCAGTGCGGCAATTAAGGGGATACTCCCTAAAAATTGCCAACAAATAAACACGGTGAAGAGACCCAAAATATATCGCCAAGAATCGCTGAGGGACTTGTAAGCCTGTGCTATGTACATAATTTTTCAATTAAATCCGTTTTCCAGTATTTATCATTTCTATAAAACAGCTTGCCGTTTTCGACTTCAAGGGGACACTCGAAATTATTGGAGAACAATCCACCGGTTCCCAGCCCCTGGGGCATTGTATTACCCAAGGTATACGTCCATTGGGCGATGGCGTTCAGGCCGATATTGCTCTCTAGGGCACTCGTAATCCACCATCCAATGCCGTGTTTTTCCGCGACCTCGATCCATTCTCGGCTGCTGCGGTAGCCGCCGACCAGACTGGGCTTAAGAATAATGTATTGCGGTCGAACGGTCTGTAGCAATTTTTCCTTTTCCGCACCGTCGTATAGACCGATCAACTCCTCGTCCAACGCGATGGGAATCGGGGATCTTTCGCAAAGCCGTCGCATTTCCAGAGGACTTCCCTGACGGATGGGCTGTTCTATGGAATGTAGGTCAAATCGCGAAAGTCTTTCTAGTTTTTCCAAAGCCCGGGCCGGTTCGAAAGCCCCATTGGCATCGACACGAATCTCGATCTGTTCTTTGGAGTATGTATTTCGGATGGATGCCAGCAAAGAAAGTTCCGACTCGAAATCGATGGCCCCGATCTTCAATTTGATACATCGGAAGCCTTCTGCCAATTTTTCCCGAATCTGCCCGTGCATGAATGCTTCGTCGCCCATCCAGATGAGTCCGTTTATGGGGATGGGACATCCCTTTTCTAAAAAATTGGAGGAAAAAAGGGCGAAGGGGTGTTCGGACTCCAAGGATAAAAACGCCTGTTCCACCCCGAACCGGATGCTTGGAAAATCGGAAAGGGCCTCCCACAAGACATTCTTTCCCCGCCCAATGTTATCGCAGGTCCATTCCATCCTTTCCCGGTATCCTTCTACATCGTCCGAACTCAATCCCCTGAAAATACCGCATTCCCCTATGCCGTATTTCCCGTTCTGTTCCAAAATAAGGAACCAGGTCTCCTTTTGATGGAGCACCCCACGCGACGTACCGCTGGGGCGCTTGAAATCCAGCATATATTTTTTATAGGAAGCTTTCAATACTTGCAAATCTAGCTATATTTTGGGTCTAAACCACAAGCATGGCGAACATCCACGGGAAAACGATATGGATTACGGGCGCATCGTCCGGCATCGGCGAGGCACTGGCCTATGAACTCGACCACAAGGGCTGCAGGATGATTCTCTCAGTAAGGTGACCTAAATCACTTAAAATTAAACCAGAACCGCACGCCATCAACATTTTTGTCAACGTTCAGGGTGGTTTGCAGTTGGTTCGCCAACCGGTTCATCAGGCGGATGCCCATGGAAGTTTGGGATCGATCTTCGGTATCTTCGGGAAGACCGACGCCGTTATCCGAATACTCGAAATAGCCTCCCTCTTTCTCGTTCTTTCGGATCTTGATACTAATTTTTCCGTTTTCGTCGTTCTCGGGAAAGGCATATTTGAAGGTGTTGGATACCAGCTCGTTGAGTATCAGTCCAAAGGGAATTGCCCTATCGATATCGAGTTCCACTCCTTCGCTATCGATAGAAATGTCGATATTGTGGCCGCCCTTTCGGTAGACGGACTGTACGCTGTTGATCAGGCTCTCGATATAGCCCTGCATCTCTATCACCGATAAATCCTCGTTCTGGTAGAGCTTCTGATGTATGAGCGCCATCGCCTTCACCCGGCTCTTCCCCTCTTCGAGAGCGACTATGGCCGCCTTGCTTCTGGTGTTTTTAGTCTGCAGGCTTAGAAGGCTCGATACCATCTGCAGGTTGTTCTTTACCCGGTGGTGGATTTCCTTTAAAAGGGAATCCTTTTCCAGCAGCGCATTCTCGATGATATATTTCTGTTCGGCGATCAGGCGTTGGTTCTTGATACTTTTGAGATAGGCGTATACCAAGCCGGCAAATCCTAACAGGGTAAAGAAAAAGGATATCAATACCAATCTGCTGGTACGTTCCTGGGCCAGCATCTCGATTCTCGACTTTTCAAGATCTAATTTCTGTTGCTTTACCATTTTTCGTGAAAGTTCGAGATCCTGACGCATGACCGTTGCCACCTGTTGCCGGCGCAATTCGGATTCGGTGCCGATAATCGAATCTCGTATTCGGAGGATTTTTCTGAGGTATAGCACCGTATTCTTATAGTCCCCTGTTTTATCGTAGTAGATCGATAGTAACCGGTTTTTTCGCAGCAGGTTTTCGGTGGTATTGGTCTGCAGATGATCGCTCAGGTAATCCGTGGCCATGGCGTAATTTTCCAATTGCAGATAACATTCGGAAATGGCCAGGCTGTTTTCGGTGATTTCGTCCGGCAGGGTACCATTGCCGAATTCCTTGATGAGCGAGATGGCCTTTTCCAAATGCGGAATGGCTTCTTCATATTCCTTTAACTGCACATGGCATTTTCCAATGTTCCCCTGTATGATACCGTTCAGCAGACTGGCCTTGGCCTTTTCCCCACCGGTCTTTTTCCGGGTAACGTCGTTGAGGTATACGGTAACGAAACTCTTGGCCTTTTTGTAGTGGTTCAGGGCGGTCGGGGTAGAATCGTCCAATCTCAAAAAATTTCCCAAGGTGTTATAGTATTCCGCCTGGGCGTAAAAGTCGTTTTCTTCCAGTGTCCTTTTGACCTTTTCGATATAGTCGCCCATAGCCTTTCTATACATGCCCAAATTGGCATAGATATCGTAGAAGGCCACATTATCGGTTATGCCCAGTTCGCGGATCTCTTCCCGGATCTCTACCTGTTGGGGATACATGGCCAATTGTCCATAATTCTCGTCCATCAGATTGAGCAATTTCGATTTGAAATATATGCTTAGTTCCTCCATGTTTGCATGGAGCTCCTTGGCTATTGCCAGACTCTTGTCATAATCGCCCAGATCGTAATAAATTCGGGAGCGAATAAGCCCATACTTTCTAATTGCGCCCTCATCCTCCTCCTCGGTGGCGTCTTTCAAATAAACGTTCACCTCATCGAGCCAGTCATAGGTCGAATTGGCACTATATCTGTCCGTTGTGTTAAAAAAGAAATTGAAGCGTTCATCGGCGGTATCCAGACCGTTAAACTCCACGAAAGGGTTCCGGTCCGTTTCGGACTTTTCCTGGGCCGCACCCAGTAGCACGGTGCAACAAAAAAACAATTGGATAAAAACGTGTGGGTAAGGCCTTTTTTTCATTGGGGTAACGGGCAAAATCCAAAATTAGCGGTAACGGGCACTATTGCTGAATTTATTGTCTGTCCCTTGAAGGATTCGGTAAACATGCTACAAAAATAGAACCTTGTGGGGCATATTGTTACATTTTGTCCGAATATTTTACAAGCTATCCTTTTGGGACATAATGTTGTAAGACAACGGTTTTTTAAGGGGAATCGTATATCGAAACTACCCATATTCTATTAATGGGGTTTAAGGACGTACATAGACTTATGGAATGCAAGCAAAAAAGAGCCCCAACTTTCTGCAGAGACCCTTTAACGAGAACACTATATGTATATGAAAATCAGTTTCGCAGGTATCATCATACCCTTATCGGAATCGTAGGACGAAACTAGGATTTTGCGGACCGTGAAAGTAAAAAATGTTGTGAAACGGCCAAAAGTTGTGGTAAAGGATGTTAAATACGGTACTATAAGGTAAAAGGAGATACCACGGTATTTTTTTTAACGGGCTATCGGTGTTGGAAAAATCATCAGGAATTCATGGCGGAAATGATAAATTCCTTGAATTCCCTTGAAATGGGAATTTGCGTATTTCCGATCATAATATCCTTCGAATTCAGGGCATCGATATGATCGATGTTCACGATATAGG
>DASSWC010000360.1:0-4822 GCA_035705395.1 Pricia sp.
CGCTATCTTCAAATCCCGAGGGCATGCCATTTCTGAAAAGTACCTTTCCATAGGCATCCCACAAAGCGCGGGATCCGTTTTGTTGAAGGCCCAGAAACAGCATTTGTAGTTGGTTTATGATTTCATGCAATAGCGCATCCAAATTAAAATTTCTGTCCAACAATATTCGTAAGGAAGAAGCCTTGTGAAGATTATTAAAATACAATTGGTTCACGTTCAGTCCGATACCAATGATGGAGGTATTGATATGGTTTCCTGAAATTTTATTTTCAATAAGGATACCACATAGCTTCCACGTACCTGACAGAATGTCGTTTGGCCATTTAATGCTAAGCTCGGGCACCTGAAGCATTTCCAAAGCCCTGTAAATAGCAAGGGAGGTACAGACGTTCAATACAAAGCCCTGGTTGGCAGGTAAATTCAAACCTTTTCTTAATACACTAAATGTTAGGTTTTTACCCGGCTCCGATTGCCATCTCGAACCCATCTGTCCCCTACCCTGCGACTGTCTTTTTGCCCATACGACCGTATAGTCCACGCATGCGACCGATGGCAATAAACGCCGTAAATATGCGTTAGTCGAGTCCGTGGCATCAAGTTTGATTAATTGCATGGTCATAGGGGTGTAATCTGTTATGGAAAACAGCCCCTAAAGAACAAAAAAATAATAACTTTGCAGAAATTGACCCCAAACGGGTTCTTAAAACTTTTGAATGCAGAAAAGCGAAGACGGTGCAGATGAGTTGATTGCATTGATTTTACAGGGAATTGAAGAAGTCAAGGGCCAAGATATTCGCATATTAGATCTTGGAGACATTGAAAATACCGTTTGCGACTACTTTATAATTTGTAATGGCACTTCGAACACACATGTAAATGCCATAACCGGATCGATCCGAAAAACCGTTAGCAAAGCTTCCGGCGACAAACCATGGCATGTTGAGGGAGAGAACAATGCCGAATGGATCTTGATGGATTATGTGAACATCGTTGTACATGTTTTCCAAAAACACATCCGGGAATATTACGACATCGAGGGACTTTGGGGAGATGCCAAAGTAACCGAAGTGGAAAGTAGTTTGAACCAGTAAAAAAAAAGAATGGCTAAGAAAGATACAAATAGTTCGAACGGTACGAATCCAAAGAAGCCCAAGTTTAGCTCGTGGTGGATCTATGGATTGATCGCGATGCTGATCATAGGATTTCAATTTTTTGGTAGCGGGAATTTTGCGAGTACCAAAAAAACAACTACTTCAGAGCTTCAGGAATACCTGCGGAACGGTGATGTCCAAAAGATAACGATCATTACCAACACCCGGCAGGCCAAGGTTTTTTTGACCGACGAGGCCCTGACCAAAGATGTGCACCAAGAGGTAAGCGACAATTCCATTCTTCCCTCCACCAGTGCGGTGCCCCAGTATATTCTGGATTATGGTGACTTGCAGATCTTTCAGAACGAGATCACCGACATCAAAAAAGAGAACAACCTTGACACGATTGTCGAGTTCGATACGGACAACAATTACCTGATGGATCTCTTGTTGGGCATCTTGCCTTTCGTACTGATTATCGGTATCTGGATCTATCTGATGCGGCGGATGTCGGGCGGCGCAGGTGGCGGTGCGGGCGGTCAAATTTTCAACATCGGCAAGTCGAAGGCCAAACTTTTCGACGAAAAGACAGACACACGGACTTCTTTCAAGGATGTCGCCGGATTGGAAGGCGCCAAGGAAGAAGTGGAAGAAATCGTGGAATTCCTTAAACATCCCGACAAATACACCTCTTTGGGAGGTAAGATTCCGAAAGGGGCTTTGTTGGTGGGCCCCCCGGGAACGGGAAAGACCCTGCTTGCGAAAGCCGTGGCGGGCGAGGCAAAGGTTCCCTTTTTCTCTTTGTCCGGTTCCGATTTTGTTGAAATGTTCGTGGGGGTAGGTGCCTCGAGGGTACGCGACCTTTTCAAACAGGCCAAAGACAAATCCCCTGCCATCATTTTTATCGATGAGATCGATGCCATCGGCCGTGCCCGGGGAAAGAACAATTTTACGGGTTCCAACGACGAGCGTGAAAACACCCTGAATCAGCTCCTTACGGAAATGGATGGTTTTGGCACCAATACCAACGTAATCGTACTCGCCGCTACCAACCGCGCCGATGTACTGGACAAGGCCCTGATGCGGGCCGGGCGTTTCGATAGGCAGATTTACGTAGACCTGCCCGACGTAAGGGAAAGGAAAGAAATTTTCGAGGTCCATTTACGGCCCATTAAAACGGCAGAGACCCTGGACATGCAATTTTTGGCGCGGCAGACCCCTGGATTTTCAGGGGCCGACATCGCCAATGTCTGTAACGAGGCCGCCCTTATCGCCGCTCGAAAAGAACGGAAAGCCGTAACCAAACAGGACTTCCTGGACGCTGTAGACCGGATTGTAGGCGGACTCGAAAAAAAGAACAAAATCATCACCTCCGGGGAGAAAGAAACCATAGCATATCACGAGGCCGGCCATGCTACGGTAAGTTGGATGCTCGAACATGCCGCACCCTTGGTAAAGGTTACCATCGTACCCAGGGGCCAATCCCTAGGGGCCGCTTGGTATCTGCCCGAGGAGCGTTTGATCGTGCGCCCCGAACAAATGTTGGACGAGATGTGCGCCACCATGGGCGGAAGGGCCGCGGAAAAAGTAGTGTTCGATAAAATTTCGACCGGTGCCCTGAGCGATCTTGAAAAGGTGACCAAGCAGGCGCGTGCGATGGTTACCATCTATGGGCTTAACGAAGAAATTGGCAACCTGACCTATTACGATTCCTCCGGGCAGGAGAACTACGGATTTTCCAAACCCTATAGTGAGGATACGGCTCGGAAAATCGATACCGAAATTTCGAAAATTATCGAAGAGCAGTATCAAAGGGCCATTGCCGTTCTGACCGAACATAAGGACAAGTTGACCATTTTGGCCGAACGACTGCTCGATAAGGAGGTTATCTTCAAGGAAGATCTCGAAAAAATATTCGGCAAAAGACCTTTTGATAAGGACTTCGATAAGCTCGGTCAGGAAAAAATAGAGGAGGGAGATATCCCCGAACCTAAGGAAGAAACGGCAATAGAGAAAAAAGCCAAGGAAAATAAATTATAAAAATGGACGTTCCTGTACCATAAGGAAAGTATATTTGGAGTATATCCGTTTAAATGGGGCTATTTGACAAATTATTCGGTGGCGGTAAACAGAAAAGAGTTTCCAAGGCTACGGCGGAGACCCGGGGTGCCCATATGCCCGATCTCAACATCCCCATCGATGAAAAATTTACGATACACTTCAAAAAAAACGGGGGCAAGTTTCTCTATTGCGATTCGTTTCCCGAAATTTCGGAGGCCCTGAAGAATATTATACGGGAAAATGATTGGCAAGACCAGATTTTCTATGCCCTCAATGCGAAACTGAGGGACCAATTTTCAAACCAAAACGTCAAGTTCACCGATAAAGTCCAACAAAGCGAAGTCTTTTTTACACCCTGCGAACATCTTATTGCCCAAAACGGTTCCATTTTGGTATGTTCCAATCAATTGATGGACCAAAAGCTCCACGAACTGCCGTACAATGTCATCGTTTTTGCCACCACAAGCCAGTTGGTAGAATCTATAGGCGAGGGGCTAAAGACCATAAAAAAGAAATACGGTCGAAATATTCCGGCCAACATTACTACCCTGAAACACTTTCAGGCCAACGACAAAAACTCCGACGATTTCCTGACCTACGGCAGCAGTTCCAAAAATTTGTACCTGTTGCTTTTGGAAGACCTGTAGCCGTTCCTTAAAAAAGCGGGGCAAAGCCCTGAAATTCTAAGTGGCAGGAGTATATTTGTGATATGAGGGAAATTTTAAGGCGTTCACTTACCGGGGCCGTGTATATCATACTCCTGCTGTCCGTGGTCTTTTTAAGCTCCGACGCCTTCGATTTTTTGTTTATGGTGTTCGGTCTGGCCTGCCTCAACGAGTACAAAAAGTTGGTCGGCCTTGAGAAACGCTATATCTACGTAGCCTATTTGGCGTTATGGTGGGCCTACATTTACTTTGTTACCGATATGTGGCTGGTCTATGTTTTGCTGATCAGCACCTTGACCACCAATTTAGCTTTGATATACTACCTTTTTTCGAAAAAGAAAAAACTGTTCAATACCTTCCAAAAATTTATCATCGGACTTTTTTATATTGGGGGAGGTTGTGTTTTTTTGACCATGATCCCCTATACGGATGACGACTTTGCCAAGTTTCTGATTATCGGTATTTTTATACTGATTTGGGTAAGTGATTCGTTCGCCTACATCGTAGGGCGTCTTTTGGGCAGGACCAAGCTCTTTCCGAGGGTATCGCCGAAAAAAACCGTTGAGGGCGCTTTGGGCGGACTCGTATTTGCGCTGCTAACCGCCTTTGCAATGGCCAAGTACGAGCCCTTGATCGCCCCGATACAGTGGGTCGGACTGGCAGTGGTTATTGTGGTTGCGGGCGGCCTTGGCGATTTGGTCGAGTCCAAGCTGAAAAGATCTGCAGGGGTAAAGGACAGTGGTGCAATTTTACCGGGCCACGGCGGAATGTTGGATCGGCTGGACAGTCTGGTCTTTGCCGCCCCTTTCGCCTATTTAACCTTAAATATTTTTTCACATGTTTCATAGGGAAGGCCAAAAAATAATACTGATTACCTTTTTTATCGTATCGGCGATCATTTTGGTATCGCAATTCTACGTGAATATCGCCTGGTTGCGTTGGCCGTTGCAAATCGCGGCCGTAATCTTGCTGGTTTTGATCTTGCAGTTCTTTCGGAACCCGACC
>DASSWC010000361.1:0-2843 GCA_035705395.1 Pricia sp.
CAACCTTACGGGGTAAAGGACAATCCCTTTTCGGTGTTGGACGTTACCGATATCGTATACGTCAATCCCGCCAATACCGGCTATTCCCGCACCATTCCCGAAAAATTAGAGGAAAAGGACCGCAAGAAATTCTTTGGTATCAATGCCGATATCGAGTATTTGGCGGAATGGCTCAACACCTTCGTAACCCGTAACAACCGCTGGCGATCCCCGAAATATATTATTGGCGAAAGCTACGGGGGTACCCGGGTCATGGGACTTTCCCTGGCCCTACAGGACCAACAGTGGATGTACCTGAACGGGGTCATTATGGTCTCCCCCGCCGACTACAAGGTCATCCGGGGGGACGGACCTGTGTCCAATGCCCTCAACCTACCCTATTTTACGGCTGCTGCCTGGTATCATAAAGTCCTCCCCCCCGAACTGCAGAACAAAGATTTGCTTGACATCCTTCCACAGTCCGAAGACTATACGTTAAATACCCTCATTCCCGCCCTGGCCAAAGGCTGGAATATCGGGGAGGACGAGAAGAACTCCGTCGCCGAAAAGATGGCCTATTATTCCGGTCTGTCCAAACAGGAAATCCTCGACCAAAACCTTGTGGTAAGCACATCCTATTTCTGGAAACACCTTTTAAAGGACAAAGGGAACTTCACCATAGGGCGACTCGACAGCCGCTATTTGGGTTTCGACAAACAGGCGGCCGGGATAAGGCCGGACTACAACGCCGAATTGAGCTCATGGCTGCATTCCTTCACGCCCGCCATCAACTATTATTTGCAGGAAGAGCTCAACTTTAAGACGGATATCAAATACAATATGTTCGGCCCTGTGCATCCCTGGGACAACGAAAACGATACCACCCGCGACGACCTCCGACAGGCCATGGCCCAAAACCCCTATTTAAACGTCTTGGTACAGAGCGGATATTATGACGGTGCCACCACATATTTCAACGCGAAGTATACGATGTGGCAGGTGGATCCGAGCGGACGAATGAAAGACCGCTTCACGTTCAAGGGATATCGCAGCGGCCATATGATGTATTTACGGCGCGAGGACCTGCAAAAGGCCAATAACGACATTCGCGCGTTTATCGAACGGACCCTGGCGAAGGGTAAGAGTGCCAAATATTGACATGACAAACTAAATACCTTATGAAAACAATTCAAAGTCTTTTAATCGCCTTTTTGATGATCTTCGGAGCAAACGATAGCCTGCAGGCCCAAGACTGGCCCAACCTTAAGGAATTTAGGGAGGCCAATAAAAAATTGGAGGCTCCGTCCGCCGAAGAAAACCGCGTTGTGTTCATGGGGAACTCCATCACCATAGGATGGCTGAACAAAAGACCGGAATTTTTTGAAGGAAAATCCTATGTCAACCGCGGTATCAGCGGACAGACGACGCCGCAGATGCTGGTTCGATTCCGGCAGGATGTTGTAGCCCTTCAACCAGAAGTGGTCGTCATTCTGGCCGGAACCAACGATATCGCAGGAAACACGGGCCCCTCGACCCTTGAAATGATTGCCGACAACATTAAATCCATGGCCGACATCGCCGAAGCGAACGGCATCAACGTGATACTCTCCTCTACCCTTCCCGCCTACGACTATCCTTGGAAACCGGGCCTAGATCCCGCCTCAAAAATCGTGGAACTCAACCAAATGATAAAGGCCTATGCCGAAGACAAGGGGCATATCTATCTCGATTACTTTTCCGCCATGGCCGATGACCGGAATGGGCTCCCTAAAAAGTATGCGGAAGACGGCGTACATCCTACCGTAGAAGGCTATAAGGTTATGGAACCTATGGTCGAAAAGGCGATTGCCGAGGCTTTGGGAAAATAATAGATAATGGCATCTACAACAACACCGGTTACCCAAAAGAGTATCGCACCCGGCAAACCCGGGGAAAAATGGGATACTATCATCATCGGTTCCGGTGCCGGCGGTCTGGCGGCCGCGATTTGCCTGGCACGTGCCGGTCAAAAGGTCTTGGTACTCGAACAACACGACGTGCCTGGTGGCTGGTGTCATAGCTTCTTTCTAAACGGCCACCGGTTTACACCGGGGGTGCATTATGTGGGACTTTTGGGTGAAGGAGAGGCAACGAGCGACCTGTACCGGGGCCTTGGTATTGCCAACGATTTGGTCTTTTTCCGTATGAATCCCGATGCCTATGAACATGTTCGAATCGGCGGGGAACGCTTTGATTATCCGGCAAATTTTGAAAATTTGGTCGTCCGACTTTCCAAACGTTTTCCAAAGGAAGAAAAAAACATCCGAAGGTATTTGGACCTTACCCGTAACGTTAGCGAAGAGCTCTATTCCATTCCCTATCTCAAAGGCCTTTGGCAAAAATTGACCTTGCCCTACCGCACTCGGCATTTTATTAAATATGGATTTTTCAGCCTGCGTCGGGTTATCGGCTGGCATGTCAAAGATCCCTTGCTTATAAACATTTTGAACGTACAGTGCGGCGACCATGGGGTACCTCCGAAAAAGGTACCCTTCGTGCTGCACAGTGCCCTGATGTATCATTATTATCAGGGCGGCTATTACCCCATGGGCGGGGGCGGCGCCCTTATCAAAGCCATGACGAATGCGATCAAGGACCACAAGGGCACGATACGGACACGTACCGCGGTACGTAAAATTCTACTGAAAGGCGAAAAGCAAAAACGGGCGGTGGGGGTGATGCTTGACAACGGGGAACAGCTTTTTGCCGACCGAATCCTTTCCAACGCCGATGTCGGCGTTACCTACAATGATTTGATAGGGCCCGAAAACCTGAGCCGGAAACTCCGAAAAAAACTTGCCAAGACCCAATATTCCTGTACTTCC
>DASSWC010000362.1:0-10000 GCA_035705395.1 Pricia sp.
GGCATTCTATGGATTTGGCAGTAACCCGCTTCTCGGGCAATGAAGCACCTGCTATGAATGCCGATGCACGGATATCGGACAAAGATGCCTATACACACGAGTGTATCAGTTTCGGTTTTTGGGCAGGAGATGAAAACATACCAGAGCCTGCTTTCTACTCATACACTTATCCTTCACCCGAAGGATTAAACAAGGAACCTTTGAGGCCATCTGCAGCCGAATGGATTGATAGTAATGGTAGCCCCATGGCACTATTAACGTATAGCAATCTGTTAAAAACAGATGACCCGCGTTCGACTCTTCTTGATTTTTTGGAATCTTCCTATGGCGCTGGAGCTAAAAAAGCAAACTGGGATACTGAAAAATTACAAGTGCCAAAACTGGAAAATATTTGACATTCTAGCCATGTGTAAAAAGGAAGATTGGAGGCCTTTTGCCCAATGGTTATAACAACGGATTTATGGGGGCATCGGGAGTTGCCATAATTGACCAAAAAAGATACGGAACACCCTATTTCGCCCAAAAAGGGAACGGACTTTCTACTTTTAGTGACCCCGGCAGGATTCAAACCTGCAACCCTCAGAGCCGAAATCTGATGCGCTATTCAGTTGCGCCACGGGGCCTTATTTTAATCTGATATCCGAAGTTGCAATTCCAGTACCTCAGTCAGTATTGCAACAACAATTTGGCAATGGCACGGGGCGGCTATTTTTGACGACCGCTACCCGCCTCTTTTATGCCAGCTTCTTCTTCACAATAGTCGAAATTGTCTTCCCATCCGCGCGTCCGGCAAGTTCTTTGGAGACGATTCCCATTACCTTGCCCATGTCCTCCATGCCCGACGCTCCAGTGGTAGCGATGCTGCGATCGACCACCTTTTCGATTTCTTCTTCGGACAGCTGTTCCGGTAAAAACTGTTCGATGACGGCTACTTGGGCCAGTTCGGGTTCGACCAAGTCGTCCCGGCCCTGTTCCTTAAAAATGGTGGCACTGTCCTTGCGCTGTTTTACCAGTTTTTGGACCAGCTTTACCTCCGCTTCCTCGGATAGTCCTTCTTTGCGGCCCGCTTCGGACTGGGCCAGCAATAAAGCGGACTTGATAGCGCGCAAAGCTTCCAAGGCGGTTTTATCCCTGGCCTTCATCGCCACTTTCATCTGCTCCATTACCTGTTGCTGTAGTGCCATCGATACATACATTTTCGGACTGCGAAGATAAAAAATATTCTTGGTTCCCAGCAAAAAGTTTATCGGGGTTCAAGATCAAAAAACCCGAAAAAATGAATTTTTCCGGGTTTTGGCCTGAGTTAGCGCTGGAAATTGAGTTATTCCAGAGAATTGTTACATCGTTATCTTATTGGCACATCCTCGTCGAGGTTGTCGTGCAAAGTAGTGCGCGTTTATCCCTAATCGACGTTGTCGTGCAAAAAAGAGTTATTCGAGCGCAACTGGATTTCATCATTGCTGTCCTCTCCAAGGGTGGTGCGTGACACCTTGCTCCCGTACCGCGAATTTACGCTCAAATCGATGCCTTGCCGCTTGTAGGCTGGCTCCCTTTCATTGTCGTCTACGCTGCTTACGTTGTTCTGGAATTTATAATTGAAATCCTTCAATTTTCTTCGGCGTTCGTCGGCGCGCTGCTTGAGCAATTCATCGATAGGGCTCTCCATAGGATCTACCTCGCCACTCGGTTTATTTTCCGATACCCCATCCTTCGCAATCGCCTTCTTTTCTTGCCGGACCTCTTCGCCAATCGCCTTTTTTACATTCCGCACGTCGTTTTCGATCGGCTTCTTCTCGATCTGCATTTCCTTTTCCACCGGTTCCGATTTTTGTGGCGATGGTTGGGCTTTCGCCCCGGTCAATTTGTTTTCCAAATCCATATAATCGTCCAAACTGTAACGGGTCTCGCCTTTCTTATTGTATTCGAGGACCGTTATTACCTCCACGGGATTCTTCACCTCGATGTCCTTTACATCCTCATCGAGGCTGAAGGTAATGACATTATCCTGTTCCTCTTCCTTATCGAACGTCTCTGCCAAGGGCATATCGAAACTCATCGCCATCTGCTCTTCGCGCCTCTGGTCGAAGGATACGATTACCGGATCGACCACAACAATATCGTGAAAGGCATCCTTGGAATCGATGATCACAAAATCGTCATTGGTCGCGTCTATATCCGCAATCTCCTCGATGACTTCTTCATAGAATACATTGAAATTCTTGATATAGTTCGAGGTGGGAATAAGATCCATGCCGGGCATACCCGGGTCCTTCACCTCATCGGTCAAGGTGTGCTTGATAACGGGAGGCCTCGGATCTTCATCCTCTTCTAGTTTGTGAACAATGCCCTTTGGTTCGGTTAGGTCATGTTGGGCCTTTTGTTCATCCTCGAGGGTATGGATGATCTTTTTGGCCTCGGTGTTGACAATATCATTCTGTTGGTCGACATTAAAGCCGGTGGCGATTACGGTTACGGCAATGGCCTCGCCCAGGTCTTCATCCTCTCCGACGCCCATAATGATATTGGCGCCATGGCCGGCCTCCGCCTGAATGTGGTCATTGATCTCGCCGATTTCATCAATGGTGATTTCCTGACCCCCGGATACGATCAACAACAATACGTTTTTGGCACCCGAAATCTTGTTGTCGTTCAACAGGGGCGAATCCAATGCTTTCATGATCGCCTCATTGGCCCGCATGGAGCCGGTCGCGGTGGCGGATCCCATGATGGCGGTTCCGCTGTTGGACAATACGGTCTTGGCGTCGCGAAGGTCAATGTTCTGTGTATAGTGGTGGGTAATCACCTCGGCGATTCCCCTTGCGGCGGTTGACAAAACCTCATCGGCCTTGGAAAAGCCGGCCTTGAACCCTAGGTTTCCGTAGACTTCCCGTAGTTTGTTATTGTTGATTACGATCAACGAATCTACGTTGGCGCGCAGTTTTTCGATACCGATACGGGCCTGTTCGCAGCGCATCTTTCCCTCGAACTCAAAAGGCATGGTCACGATGCCCACCGTCAGCACGTCGAGTTCCTTCGCTTGTTTGGCAATTACGGGGGCGGCCCCGGTTCCGGTTCCCCCGCCCATTCCCGCGGTGATGAATATCATCTTGGTGGTACGGGCCAACATCTCCTTGATCTCTTCCATACTCTCCAAAGCGGCCTGTTCCCCCACTTCGGGATTGGCACCGGCGCCCAAGCCTTCGGTCAGCGAGACGCCCAATTGTATCTTGTTTGGCACCGGACTGTTGTTCAGTGCCTGGCTGTCGGTGTTGCAGATTACAAAATCGACCCCGTTGATACCGGACTGAAACATGTGGTTGATGGCGTTACTGCCACCGCCGCCCACACCGATTACTTTTATTACGTTGCTTTGATTCTTGGGGAGATCAAAGCTGATTCCGTCAAATTCCGTGTTGTTGCTCATAGTATTTTTATTACGGGTTAAAATTCAATATTGTTACTCCGCATTGTCCAAAAAGTCCTTCAATTTCTCGGACCAGATATCGAAAACGGATTTTCTTTCTTTTTTGGGTTTTGCGCCACTCGTTCGTTCTTCCACTTCTTCGTGACCGGCCATGACCAGTTCGCCATCCTCCTTTTTCACCTCGATTGCCTTCCCCCTTTTGTTGTCCACGGCGTTCATCAACAGGCCGACCGCAGTGGCGTATAGCGGACTTGCTATCCCTGGGTCGGAATCCCCCGCCAAATGCTCGTTGGGATACCCGATCCGGGTATCCATTCCCGTAATGTACTCCACCAACTGCTTTAAGTGCTTCAACTGGCTTCCGCCCCCCGTCAGTACAATACCGGCGATGAGTTTTTTCTTCTGTTCCTCGTGGCCGTAATTCTTGATTTCGGTGTAGACCTGTTCTACGATTTCCACGACCCGGGCATGTATAATTTTGGAAAGGTTTTTAAGTGTAATTTCCTTGGGCTCCCTACCCCGTAGTCCGGGAATGGAGACGATTTCGTTATCCTTGTTTTCGCCGGGCCAGGCGGATCCGAACTTAATTTTCAGTAATTCGGCCTGCTTTTCGATAATGGAACAGCCTTCCTTGATGTCGTCGGTAATCACACCACCGCCAAAGGGAATTACGGCGGTATGGCGGATGATACCGTCCTTAAAAATGGCGAGGTCCGTTGTACCGCCACCAATATCCAGCAGGGCGACACCCGCTTCCTTTTCTTCCTTGCTCAACACAGCATCCGACGAAGCCAAAGGTTCCAGGGTGATGTTCCCCAGTTCGAGTCCCGCGCTTTTGATGCAGCGGCCTACATTTTTAATGGAGGATACCTGCCCGACGACGACATGAAAATTCGCTTCCAAACGGCCACCGTACATCCCTTTCGGCTGTTTGATCTCCGCCTGCCCGTCCACCTTGTATTCCTGCGGAAGCACATGAATGATCTCCTCGCCCGGAAGCATGACCAGCTTGTACACCTGACTGCAAAGCTTATCGAGATCGGCATCGTTGATGACCTCTTCCGAATCGACCCGGGTGATATAATCGCTATGGTGCAAGCTGCGGATGTGCTGCCCGGCAATGCCCACGACCACAGATCCGATCTTGAGACCGGAGTCTGCCTCTGCCTGTTCCACCGCCTGCTGAATGGACTGTATGGTCTGGGTTATATTATTGACCACGCCCCGGTGCACCCCTAGGCTTTTGGACTTGCCGATGCCCATCACCTCGATCTTGCCATACTCGTTTTTCTTCCCGATGATGGCCACGATCTTGGTGGTTCCTATATCCAATCCTACCGAATAATTACCTACTTCCATAATCTAAATTTTACTGCATACTACTTGATTGTTAAACTCCAAGCTCACAATATCATAATCGTCCAACGTATCGTCTCTATCCGCCTTGACGTAAAATGCCTTGAATTTGTCGAACTTTTCCTTCAGGTTCTCGACCCCGCCCAAGTTCACGGTGAACTGTTCGGTGCGAAAACGCAGTTGGTACCTTCCTTCGGCCTCCACATGAATTCCGATGACATTTTTACGTAGAAAGTCGTCGCCGTTGATATAATCCAGGATCGTATAGGCATCCTCTAGGCTTTTACCGGTAATCTTGCCTGTGATGATGGGCACGCGAGCGGAGTGGCTGGATGACAGCGGCATGGGTTTTCCGTCGTCGTCGAGGTAAAATGTGGAATCTCCCTCAATGCGTCCGATAGGCCTGCGCTGAACGATTTTCGACGCAAGTTGACCGTTTACGGTAAGGAAGACTTCAGCGGTTTTCACCATTTTATTGGCCTCGATGGTTTTTTCGATAGTATTCAAAGCTAATTTTTCTTTGGGCACATTTTCAAGGGACCCAAATTTTTGTATCAACAATTTATTAACTGCGCCCTGGGTGATATACAAATTTTGCTCTCCGACAAATTCGATGTCTATACCGCCCTGCCTTTTTTGTTCGTTCCTTTCGTTCGAAAAGGCATAAAGTACTGTGATTATGGCCAATAGGGCCATGAATTTTATGTAGTTCCAATTAGTCTTCATGATGCATCGCCATTTTTAATTTTTGGATTTCCAGGCCGATATCGCCGGCCCCCAAGGTGACCAAGATGTCAGGCTTCTGTCGTTTTATTTCTTTTATCAATTCGGATTTTTGTAGTACTTTTTTCTTGGGATGGGACATCTTTTGCAACAGCCATTCCGAAGTGATTCCCACTATCGGCTTTTCCCGGGCGGGATAGATGTCCAATAACAGGATGCTGTCGAATCGGGATAGGCTATCCGCAAAAGCATCGGCAAAGTCCCGCGTTCGCGAATACAGATGTGGTTGGAAGATCACCAGCGTCTTTCTACCGGGATGCATTTCGGATATCGCATCGTACACGGCATCGATCTCGGTTGGATGGTGCGCGTAATCATCAATAAACAGGAAATCATCCCTTTTGATTTTGTATGAAAACCGCCGTTGCACCCCCTTGAACGTTGCCAGTGCCTTGGCCAGTTCTTCGGCCGGGGTTCCCGTCTCCAAGGCCATGGCAAAAGCGACCAGGCCGTTGAGCAGGTTGTGCCTTCCGGGTTTGTTGAACGATACATCGGATAACAGGGTATCGGGCGTTTTCAGGTCGAAAATATAGGCGCCGCGGTCTATCCTTATATTTTTAATGCAAAAGTCCGCCCCGTCATCGATGCCGTACGTGAATCTGTCCAGTGGCGGTCCTTCCGGGGAAGGCCTGCCCGGGGAAGGTACGTCCGGCAGAGGTCCTTCCTGTGGCGGTACGTCAAACGTTAGTCCGTTTCGTACGAACAGCTTTCCGCCGGGCTTTATTTTCTGTACAAAATCGCCGAACGCCTTTTTAAGTTCGGCCTCGCTGCCGTAGATGTCCAAATGATCCGCGTCCATTGAGGTTACGCAGGCCACATCGGGATACAGCCGTAAAAACGAACGATCGAACTCATCGGCCTCGACCACGGAATACTCCGTGCCCTCGAAGACGAAATTGCTATTGAAATCCTCGGATATCCCCCCTAAAAATGCGGTAAATCGCGCCTGGGTGGCCTTGAGCAGATGGGCCAGGATGCAGGTGGTGGTCGTTTTACCGTGGGTGCCGGCCACCGCAAAGCAAAAACTATCTTTGGTAATCAGGCCCAGCACTTCGGAGCGCTTTTTCAGATTGAAATCCCGGTTCAAAAAATACTGGTATTCCGAATGCCCGACGGGTACTGCCGGGGTATACACCACCAGCGTGGTCGCGGAATCATAAAAAGCCTCCGGCACGAGATGTATGTCGTCATCGTAGTGTACCTCGATACCCAAATCGCCTAAATCCCGTGTCAGCGGTGTTTCGGTCTTGTCGTACCCCGCCACGTTTTTGCCCAAGGATGCGAAATAACGTGCCAAAGCGGACATACCGATGCCGCCGATACCGATGAAATAGACGTTATTTAGGGTTTTGAGGTTCACGGTTTAGCCTTTGTTAACAATTTTTCGATTTCGTTGACGATATCTTCCGTCGCATGGGGCAGGGCCATTTTTTTGATATTGGCGGCCAATTCCCTTTGTTTTTCCTGGTTTTGGTGCAGTTCGGCAAAAAGCGTATCGAAATGTGCATCCAAATCCTTTTCACCGATCATCAGGGCGGCGTTTTTGGCCGCTAAGGCCTGGGCGTTTTTGGTCTGGTGATCTTCGGCCACATTCGGCGAAGGGATGAAAACGACCGGTTTCCCCACGATACAGAGTTCGGATACCGAGCCGGCACCTGCCCTTGAAATGATTGTATCGGCGGCGGCGTACGCGTAATCCATACGATTTATAAAATCCATTACTTTCACGGTTTCCGATGCGTATGTTTTATACTCCTCGATATACAGTTTGCCGCATTGCCATATCAATTGCACATCCAGGTCTTCAAAATAATCCAGTTTTTGGGCGATCAATTGGTTGATGCGCCTTGCGCCGAGGCTGCCCCCTAAAATCAACAGGGTAGATTTTTGGGAATCCAACCCGAAGTGATAGAGGGCCTCGGACTTATCCTTAAAATTATGTACCAGATCACCGCGTACCGGATTTCCGGTCTTGACGATCTTATCCGCAGGAAAGAACTTTTCCATACCGTCGTAGGCCACGCAAATCTTCGCGACCTTGTTCTTTAGGAGTTTGTTGGTAATCCCGGCATAGGAATTCTGCTCCTGCAGCAGACAGGGGATACCCCGTCGCGATGCGACCCGTAAGGTCGGCCCACTGGCAAAGCCCCCCGTACCGATTACGGCATCTGGGTGGAATCGCTTTACTATTTTTCCCGCTTGTAGCAAACTACGTATCAATTTAAAGGGAAACATCAGGTTTCTCAGGGTGAGTTTCCGTTGTAATCCCGTAATCCATAATCCTTCAATGTCATATCCCGCTTGGGGCACTTTTTCCATCTCCATCCGGCCCTTGGCCCCGACGAACAGAAATTCCGCGCCAGGATGTCTTTTTTTCAGTTCGTCGGCGATGGCGATGGCGGGATAAATGTGCCCGCCTGTTCCCCCTCCGGAAAGGATGAATCGCAGCACCCTTTTTGGTTCGCCATTTTTCGTTGCCATACCCGATCTATATTTGTCCACTCAAGACTTCTAAAGGATTATTTTCATCGATGGTAGGCTTCCTCATGGCCAGGCGTTCCTCCGGTTTTACGCTCACGCTCAAGATGATGCCAATGGCGAGGCAGGTCATCCAACTACTGGTTCCGCCGCTGCTGATCAGGGGCAAGGTCTGGCCCGTGACCGGAAACAGCTCTACCGCCACGGCCATGTTCAAAAGGGCCTGGAAAACGATGGGCAGCCCGACACCCAACACGACCAGTTTCCCGAAAATGGACGTGCTACCATGGGCCACCACGACGATCCGGAACAGGAACAGCAGGTAGAAAAACATCACGGCGAAACCGCCTACGAGGCCGTATTCCTCTACGATGATCGCATAGATAAAATCCGACGAGCTTTGGGGCAGAAAGTTTTTTTGCACACTCTTTCCGGCGCCCTTGCCCATCAGCCCGCCCGTAGCTATGGCGATCTTGGCCCTTTCGATCTGGTAGTCCGCTTCGGTATCCCGATCATCGGCGAAACTTTCGATACGACTGGACCAGGTATCCACCCGGTTCGGAAACAGTCCCGGAAAAGCTTTGGCGGACAGCACGAACAGGGTCAGGCAGAGCACTCCGGCACCGATGATTCCCAACAGATATTTCATGGGATATCCTCCTAAAAAACAAAGCAACAGTACCATGGAAAAGATGATTCCCGCCGTGGAAAAATTGGCCGGCAGGATCAGGGCTATGACCAGAAAAACGGGCAGCCAAAGGGGCAACACGCTTTCTTTAAAGGTCACCGTACTGTTCTTGATCTTGGTCAGGTAGCGCGCAACATAAATCATCAGCACCACAGCGGCCAGACTGGAGGTCTGGAACGAGATGCCGACGAACGGCACACTGATCCAGCGGCTGGCGTTCGCCCCGTCGATGGTCGTTCCCTGCGCCAAAGTAAACACCAAAAGCACAAGTACGATGGGCATGGCGATAATGGATAGTCCCTTAAAAAAATGCCCTGGAATGCGGTGCACGCCATAAATGATACCAAAACCCAAAATCAGCAGCAGGGCGTGCTTCATCAAGTATCCAAAGGTGGTACCACTACCCACTACATACACCAGATTGCTACTGGCACTGTAGATGGGTAAAAAAGAAAATACCCCCAACAGGGCCACGACGGCCCAGAGTGCTTTGTCTCCTTTTATATTTTGAAATATACCTTTCACCGATTGTTGATTACTGATTGGATTTTCAAAATTGGTATTATTTATAAATTTTTGATCGCTTCCTTAAACTGGTTCCCGCGGTCCTCGTAATTCTTGAACAGGTCAAAACTGGCGCAGGCGGGGGACAACAACACGGTGTCGCCGCGTTCGGCAATCTTGTAGGCCACTTTTACGGCCTCTGACATGGCGTAGGTCTCGACCAACAGGTCTACCACGTTGCCAAAGACATCCTTTATCTTTTCGTTTTCCATGCCCAAGCAGATGATGGCCTTTACTTTTTCCCGTACCAGGCGCATCAGGGGCCTGTAATCGTTGCCCTTATCCTCTCCTCCCACGATCCAAACGATTGGGGCCTTTACGCTGTCAAGGGCGTAAAAGACGGAGTTGACATTGGTCGCCTTCGAATCGTTAATGTACTGTACGTGGTGTATCTTCAACACCCTTTCCAGGCGGTGGGGCGCTCCCTCGAAACTGGCGATACTATCGTGCAAAGCCTTTTTGCGGATGCCCACCAATTGGGCCGCCGTCATGCCCGCCATCGTGTTCTTCAAATTGTGTTTTCCTTCTAGTGTCAGTGTGTCCGTTGTCATTTCAAGTGTCTCGTTATGGGTTTGTATTTTTATTTTTTGGTTCTCTATATAGGCGCCTTCTTCCATTTTTCCCAGAATGGAAAAAGGCAATAATTTGGATTTGATGGGATGTCTTTTAAGCCAATCAACAATCACGGGGTCGTCGGCATCATAGAT
>DASSWC010000363.1:0-4807 GCA_035705395.1 Pricia sp.
CTACCACAGTGCGGATTTATTTCAAAAAATGAAACCGCTGATCAATCCGGGCCAAATCATCATCTCCATCATGGCGGGAATAACCATTCGGGCCATGAAAGAGGCTTTGGGCATTAACAAAGTGGTACGGGCCATGCCCAATCTTCCCGCACAGGTCGGTAAGGGCATTACCTCGTATATGGTTTCCGACGAAATCAGTCGGGTCGAATTGCTGACCGTTGAAAATCTATTGGATACTACCGGAAAATCCATCCGCGTACAATCCGAAAACTACATCGATGCCTCTACCGGAATATCTGGAAGCGGTCCGGCCTATGTTTTTTATTTTATGCACAGTATGATGGAAGCCGCGTTAAAAATGGGCTTTTCGAAAAACGATAGCAAAGTGCTGGTAAGCCAGACTTTTGAGGGCGCGGTCGAACTGTTTAACCAGTCCGATCTTTCGCCGAATACCTGGATGGACAGGGTGGCATCAAAAGGCGGCACTACCCGTGCGGCACTGGACTCCATGGATGACAATAATGTTCAGGAACTGATCAAGGATGCAGCCTATGCGGCTTTCGACAGGGCCGTCGAACTTGGAAAGGCTTGAATCGGCATTCGTAAGGATTAGAAAGTAAAGATAAATCCATAGCACGTAATATGTACAAACAAAAAATAGTCATCAAGGTCGGCACGAACGTAATGACCAACAAAGACAACCGCATCGTCAGGCCGACCCTTAAAAAATTGGTCAAACAGATTGCTGAGCTCTACGAGAACGATATCATGGCCGTATTGGTATCCTCCGGTTCCGTGATTGCCGGAATGGAAGTGCTGGGAGATAGCCATATCACCGACAAAACCATTCGCCGGCAGGTGTATTCGGCAATCGGACAGCCCCGTATGATGCGGCTGTACTACAATATTTTCCGCGATTACGGGATGAAATGTGCCCAAGTGCTCGCTACCAAACGGGATTTCAACGCCGGTATTCACCGTGAAAATATGATCAATTGTTACGAGGGACTCATGTCGGAGGGGGTCGTACCTATCGCCAACGAAGATGATGCGGTGTCGGTCACCAAATCTATGTTCTCCGATAACGATGAGCTGGCCAGCCTCGTGGCCGAGCTGATCCAAGCGGATAAGTTCATTATTTTGACCGATATTGACGGTCTCTATACCGGACACCCCGATGACGATAATACCGAAGTGATAGAAAACGTCGGTGTCAACGAAAATGTGGAAAAATACGTTAAACAGGTTAAAAAAGGCGAGGCGGAGGGCCGGGGCGGTATGGCCTCGAAACTCAGCATCGCCAAGCAGACGGCCGCCAAGAACATCCCTACGTATATTGCCAATGGAAAACGGGACAATATTATTATCGATATCGTGGAGGGCAAACAGGTGGGTACGCGGATAACGGCTTGAGGATACAAAAGACGGGAACAAGAGACAAGAGACAACTATTTAAAAATACACAGTAATGAAAATTTTGGATACGGAATTAAAAAATAAAGTGCTGAAATCGATGATCTCGATTTTGGATGCGGATAGGGATAAAATACTGCAGGCCAATAAAAAGGATTGCGAACTTTTTGATCGGGATGACCAGGCACTCTATGATCGGCTGATCGTTGACGATAAAAAGATCGACGGTATGATCGCCTCGGTCAAGGAGGTGATGGGCCAGGACGACCCCGTGGGTAAACTCAAATCGGACCGAAAATTGGACAACGGACTTGAAATCAAGAACAAGACCGCCCCGTTCGGCACCATTATGATCATCTATGAGTCACGGCCCGATGTGACGATCGAGGCAGCCGTACTGGCCTTTAAAGCGAACAATAAAATCCTCTTGAAAGGAGGTAAAGAGGCGTTCTACAGCAACAAGATTCTGGAAGCCTGCTGGCACCGGGCCCTACAGGAAAACGGACTGGATACGGATTGGATCAGATTGATGGTCATGGATCGGAAGGAAACTCAGGCATTTTTGAAAAATCCGCCCGAAAAACTCGATCTTATCGTCCCCCGCGGCGGGGAACGTCTGATTGCCTTTGTAAAGGAACACGCCCAGTGCGCCGTATTGGTGAGTGGTAGGGGAAACAACTTTCTGTATGTCGATAAACAAGCGGATTGGAAAAAAAGCCTTGACGTCATCCTGAACTCCAAAACCCATAAGATTTCGGCCTGTAATGCATTGGACAAGATTTTGGTCGATAGTTCCCTCCCTGATTATTCAGAAAAACTGAAGGAACTGGATGCTTTTTTAACGGAAAACGGGGTGTCTATCCTGGTCGATGACAGAACCGGTGCCGTATTAAAGGATAGACCTGTTATTAAGGACGAGTCCGTTTGGAAAGAGGAATTCCTGGCCATGAAATGTTGTATCGGAACCGTGGACGGATTGGAGGAAGCCATTGAAAAGATAAACACCTATTCCGGGGGCCATTCGACAACAATCATGACCTCCGATACGAATGCGGCGAGTACATTTATGGAGCAGATCGATTCCGCTGCCGTATATCATAACGCCTCGACCCGATTTACCGACGGTGGGGCGATGGGCGTAGGCGCAGAACTGGCGATAAGCACCGACAAGCTACACCACCGCGGACCATTGGGACTTAAACAATTGGTCACCAATAAATACTACGTATATGGTGATGGACAGATTCGGGTATAGTACTGACGCAAACAGCAAAAGCCCCAATGGAAGAAATCCAAAGGGGCTTTTCTATTTCTTGGCAATCGCAGCATCAACTACGGCACACCGCCTAGGGTGTGCTTTCGATCGCGACAGCGCCCACGTGTACGGTTTTGATTACAACACCCCGCCACATAATGTACGGTTTTGGCTATAATGCCGCCACGTGCTTAGCCAACTTGCTTTTCAGGTTCGCGGCCTTGTTGTCGTGGATGATGTTGCGTTTTGCCAAACGGTCGATCATGCTGTACACGCTGGGCAATAAAGCCTCGGCATCTTTCTTTTTCTCCTCACCGCGCAATTTTTTGATCGCGTTCCGTGTGGTCTTGTGCTGATACCGGTTGCGGAGACGTACCGCCTCGTTTCTTCTGATTCGCTTTAACGCCGACTTGTGGTTTGCCATATTTTCTTGTTATGAGTTCAGAGTTATGAGTTCAGAGTTATGGCCAGAGCTTTCAACAACTCTTAACTCATCACTCATAACCCTTAACTTGTTTCAGTAGCCCGTAGGGGAATCGAACCCCTGTTACCAGGATGAAAACCTGGCGTCCTAACCCCTAGACGAACGGGCCTGTTTATTGGCAATTGAAAATTGTTACCCGGTGGGATGGAGATTCAATGGATATCCCTAAAACCGGTATCCTGAAATCCACATCTCGCTATTTTCCAATTGCGGATGCAAAAATACGATTATTTTTAACTACCGCAAGACTGTCACTAATTTTTTGGAAGGGCAAATCAGTACGCCTTCGCAAACAAAACCCTCCCCTCCGAAGGCTGCCCTGTGACCATACAGGTTCCCGATTCCCGATCGGCATCTATAGGAATGCAGCGGATGGTGGCCTTGGTCTCCTCCTTGATCCGATTTTCGGTTTCAATGGTACCGTCCCAATGGGCGGAAATGAATCCCCCTTTTTCTTCAAGCACTTGCTTAAATTCCCCGTAGGTATCCACTCTTGTGATATGCGTATCCCTGAAATCGACCGCTTTTTCATAGATGTTTTTTTGGATATCCTGTAGCAGGAATTCGACCTTGGCGATGACCTCGTCCATGGGAACGGTTTCCTTCTTCAAAGTATCCCTTCGGGCCACCTCACAAGTGCCGTTTTCAAGGTCACGTTGCCCCACGGCCAACCGTACAGGTACGCCTTTCAGCTCGTATTCATTGAACTTAAAGCCAGGCTTATGGGTATCCCGATCATCGAATTTTACCGAAATGCCCTTAGATCGGAGTTCCGTAACGAGGGGATGCATTTTTTCGGAAATGGCATCCAACTGTTCCATCCCTTTATAAATTGGAACGATGACCACCTGGATGGGCGCCAACTTGGGCGGCAGTACCAGTCCATTATCATCGCTATGGGTCATGATAAGGGCGCCCATCAAACGTGTGGAGACGCCCCAGGAGGTGGCCCAAACATATTCTTGTGTACCCTCTTTGGTGGCAAATTTCACATCGAAGGCCTTTGCAAAATTCTGGCCCAGAAAATGGGAAGTGCCCGCCTGCAAAGCCTTGCCATCCTGCATCAGCGCCTCGATACAGTAGGTCTCAAGGGCGCCCGCAAAACGTTCGCTCTCGTTCTTTGTACCCTTGATCACCGGCATGGCCATATGCTGCTCCGCAAAATCGGCATAGAGGTGCATGATGGTTTCTGCCTCTTCAATGGCTTCCTGCTCGGTGGCGTGTGCCGTATGCCCTTCCTGCCAAAGAAATTCCGCGGTGCGTAGAAACAATCGGGTACGCATTTCCCAACGTACGACGTTGGCCCACTGGTTGATCAGTAGCGGCAGGTCGCGGTAGGACTGTATCCACCTTCTATATGTATCCCATATAATGGTTTCGGAGGTAGGCCTTACGATCAGCTCTTCCTCGAGTTTGGCCTCCGGATCGACGATAATTCCACTACCGTCCTCCGCATTTTTGAGTCGATAGTGGGTGACGACCGCACATTCCTTGGCAAAGCCCTCGACGTGGCTGGCCTCCTTGCTAAAATAGGACTTGGGAATAAACAGTGGGAAATACGCGTTCTCGTGCCCTGTATCCTTGAACATTTTATCCAGCCCCGCCTGCATTTTCTCCCAAATGGCGAATCCGTAGGGTTTGATGACCATACAGCC
>DASSWC010000364.1:0-40608 GCA_035705395.1 Pricia sp.
AAGCCTATGCCCCCGTATTCGCCGAGTACGTTGGTGCGCTCGGCGTCGTAGAGGTACATTTTGGGTTCGGGATAATTGTGCAGGTCGACAATATCACCGGTACGGTAAAAATTGCCACCACTGGCCGCATTGACCAACCGGCTAGGATCGTATGCCTTGGTCCATTCGGATATTTCCTCGGTCTTGAACTGGCCCCAGGCCTCGTTGAAGGGTACCCAGGATACAATGCTGGGATGGGAATACAGAAAGTCCATAATGGCCTTCCACTCCTTTCGGTAGATCGCTTCCGACCGTGCGCTTCTTTTAAATTCCGTACCGTCGAAATAACTGTGGTTCTGCCATTGTGGGCCCTCGTCGCCGTTGGGCATATCCTGCCAGACCAGTATCCCCATCCGATCGCAGTGGGTATACCAACGGGCGGGTTCTACCTTGACGTGCTTACGGATCAGGTTGAAGCCGAGCTCCTTGGTCTTTTCGATATCGTATTTCAGGGCCTCATCGGTGGGCGCGGTATAGAGTCCGTCGGGCCACCAGCCTTGATCTAAAGGACCGAATTGAAAGTAATCTTCGTTGTTGAGCTGCATGCGCACGATGCCGTGGTCATCTTTCTTCATCGAAATCTTGCGCATGCCAAAATAGCTTTTTACCTCGTCTTGCACCTCATGCTTCCCTGTCGATGCATCCCTGCCCAGTAGCCTTACCTGCATGTCGTACAGGAAGGGCGATTCGGGCGACCAAAGTTTGGCGTTTTCGATGGAGAGGACCAGGGGTTCGCCGAAGGCCGATTTGGCGGTGGCGATTTCAGTATCGCCATCGGATACGCTGACCTCAACGATATCCCCATAGGTGCCACCAACGATTTCGGCATCAACGGTGATGGTGCCCTTATCGATATCAGGCACGGTCTTTAGGCGAAAAATACTTTTAGGGCCCACCGGCTCAAGCCAAACCGTCTGCCAGATACCGGTCACGGGCGTGTACCAAATACCCTCGGGTTTCTTGACCTGCTTTCCCCTCGGCTGTGGGCCATCGTCCGTGGGATCCCAGACCTTGACAGTCATTTGCTGCTCCCCTTCGTTCAAAAACGGCGTAATATTAAAGGTAAAAGGGGTATAGCCGCCTTCGTGCGAACCGACTTTTACGCCGTTGATCCAAACATCCGTCTTCCAGTCCACTGCCCCGAAATGCAGCAGGGTGTTCTTGCCGTCCCAATCCGCCGGTACTTCGAAACTGGTCCGGTACCACAATTCGTTCGCGGTGCCGACCTCCTTCATTACCCCTGACAGACTGGATTCCGCCGCGAAGGGCACCAAAATTTTGCCATCGAACTTTTCGGGTTGGCTTTTGCCACGGGGCCGGATGGCATACTCCCACAGTCCGTTCAGGTTGTGCCAATCCGGTCGCTGCATTATCGGACGCGGGTACTCCGGCAAAACATTTTCCGGGTCGATTTTGTCCGCCCATTCCGTTTTTATTTTATCTCCCGCGGGTTTCCATTGAGCCGATGAGGGCATAAGGCTAAAACTCGCTAAAAAAAGTAGAAGGCATTTTTTTTTCATAAGGATAGAATCAAGGTTTGGATTAAAAGCCAAAATTAAACAAGGTAATAGGTGAAGCATTTATCGACGGCTCGGACGAATCGGATGGACCGATCGTAGATCATGGTCAAGATGCTGGCTGAAAAGTAACCCCAATTAACATGTTTCAGAATTTATTTTGTCCCAATTTATCATATATTCGGATCAAATACTATATTGGTATTAAAACCCAGTCGATTTGAGACAAATTGATGGGATATGACACATTTTGTTGAACTATGGGCATCCATTTTTCCAGATATTTTAAGCTATTGTATCGGGATATTCCTCATTTGGCCTCCTCGAGTATGAAGCGTCCCAAACGATTTGTCAAACGATTGTATCGGGAACTTCCCTTTTTGGTCCTGATTTTACTTTTTACCATACCGAGCTCGGCGCAGGATTATTATTTCAAAAAGTACAAAGTCGAGAACGGGCTATCCCATAACACGGTACTCAGTAGCCTGCAAGACCGGCATGGCTTTCTTTGGTTCGGCACCAAGGATGGCCTGAACCGGTTCGACGGATATACGTTCCGAAGATTCCAGAACGATCCCCTCGCAGACAACGGTCTCAGGGGCAACTATATCGAATGCCTGCATGAATTCGACAAAATGCTCTGGGCGGGTACGGACAACGGATTGTTCAGCTATGATGAACGCAGTGAAAATTTCGAAATTCTGAAAGGCACCCAACGAAAGTCCATTTTCGATATTGAACATGATGCAAACGGCAACCTTTGGTATATCGCCGAAGGCGGCCTTTACCGCCATAATTTAGCCCAACAAAAGACGGTCAGCTATCCACGGGACGACTTTTTCGATGCCGTGACGATCGCAAGAAGCCCTGAAGATGTGCTATGGGTTGCTTCCACCAACGCCCTGTACCGGTACAGCCCTTCGGACGATTCTTTTGAACATTTCGACATAGACATTGCCGAGGATATGCGACATCCCCTACGGATCAATACCCTTTTCTTTCTGAACGGAAGCACTTTATTGCTGGGCACCCAAAACCACGGTATCATCGCCTTTGACCTCGATCAAGGGCGAATCAAAAACCTATCGCCCCTTACCGATACGTCGCACTATGTACGCGATATGGCGCTCAGGGTCAACGATGAGCTTTGGGTGGCCACCGAGACCGGAATCTACATTTATAATTTGACGAAAGACGAACAGATCCACCTAAAAAAGAATTACGACGATCCCTATGCGCTATCCGACAACGCCGTATACACCCTGACCGTCGATCGGGAAGGGGGTATCTGGGCCGGGACCTATTTCGGGGGAATCAACTTTCTCGCGTATCCCTACTATCCCTTTAAAAAATTCTTTCCGATGGCTTCCCGGAACTCCATCAGCGGCAACGCCGTACGGGAAATAAAGCCCGATACCTACGGGAATATTTGGATAGGTACCGAGGATGCGGGACTAAACAAGTACAATCCGAAGACCGGAAGGTTTACGGAGTTTACTTCCAAGGAAAGGGGCGGCATATTGAGCCATCATAACGTTCATGGCCTTTTGCCCATCAAGGACAAACTTTATATCGGCATGTTCGATAATGGGCTCGACGTGCTCGACATACCGACCAATACGATTACGGCGCATTACAGTGCGGGAGGCGAAGAAGGTTTGGGGAGCAATTTTGTGTTCCATCTATTTGAATCCGAAAAAGGGGAAATCTTCGTAATTACCACTTCGGGCATCCAGATTTACGATCCAGAAACCGCCCGCTTTGAATTTGTCGATTATTTTCCCCGGCATATCTTCTATACCTGCTTCGTTGAGGCGAAGGATGGTACCCTATGGGCCGGCAGCTATTCCGAAGGCCTCTATTTTTACGATCCGAAGACCGGTAAGACCGGATCTTACCAATATGACGAAGACACCCCTCACAGTATCTCGCACAATCATATCAATGCCATTTTTCAGGATGCGAATCAGAAGATATGGATAACCACCGAGAACGGGCTCAACCTTTTTAACCCGGACAAGGGCCATTTTAAAAAGTTTACGACCAATGACAATTTTCCGTCCAATGTGTTCTACACCATCCTTGAAGACGATACGGGGATACTGTGGATAACTACCTCCAATGGCCTTGTGGAATTCGACCCGGAGACCCATGAGATGAAGACGTACACCGAGGGGAATGGACTTTTAAGCAACCAATTCAACTACGCTTCCGCCTATAAGGATGGCGACGGAAAGCTCTATTTCGGCAGTGTAAACGGCCTCATACGATTTGACCCTGCCGATTTTACCAAGAATACCTACCATGCCCCCATTTTTTTTACCGGCCTACAGATTAACGGAAAGGAAATAAAGGTGGATACCGAGGAATCGCCTTTGGAACAGTCCATCACCATGACCGAAAAACTGGTACTCGCACCCCGTCAATCGTCCTTCGCCATCGACTTCGCCGCCTTAAGCTTTACCGCCCCGAAGAAAACGGGCTATAGGTACCGGCTGGAAGGCCTGAACGAAGATTGGATCAACCTGGACAAAACCAACCGTATATCCTTCACCGAACTTCCGGCCGGCGATTACACCTTACAGATAGAGGCACGCAATGATAACCGGGAATGGAGCCCGGAAGCCGCCTCGTTGCAAATCGAAGTATTGCCCGTTTTCTGGAAAAGCCCCCTCGCCTATTCGCTATACGCCATTCTGGCCTGTCTCATCGTTTTTACCGGTTTTAGGATGTACCACCAAAGAATCAAGGCCAACAATCGGCAACGCCTCAAACAACTGAACCACAGAAAGGAAAAGGAGATCTATCAGGCCAAAATCGAATTCTTTACCAATGTGGCGCACGAAGTCCGGACCCCTTTGACCCTTATCATAGGCCCCTTGGAAAAGATGATGCAGAGCATGGACGAAATTCCCCGATTTAAGGACACGCTGCAGGTTATGGAAAAAAACACCAGCCGCCTTCTGAACCTGGTGAACCAGCTGTTGGATTTTCGGAAAACCGAACTGGAGGATATCCGGCTCACTTTTTTGGAGACCAACATTACCGATCTTGTAAAACAAACGCAAACCCGGTTCAGCCAGGCTATTGAAACCGCCCAGATCGATTTTGAAATGCATTTGGAAAACCAAGAGATATACGCCTATGTCGATGGCGAAGCCCTGCGCAAAATTACGAGCAACCTCTTTAACAATGCCATTAAGTATGCGGAAAACAAAGTGTCCGTGTATTTGAAGGCCACTGAGGATTCCTTTGAGCTGACCGTAAACAACGACGGCCCCCTCATACCTTCCCATTTAAAAACCAAGATATTCGAACCTTTTTACAGGGTTCCGGGTATCGAAAACCAAAGCCGCACCGGTACGGGAATCGGTCTTTCCCTGGCCGCTTCCCTTACCGAGCTGCACAATGGAAGCTTGCAATTGAATACCGCGTCTGGCGTCTATAATTCCTTTGTACTGCATCTTCCCATTCACCAGGAAAATAAATTTGTCCTGCATCCCTCCGAGGAGCTCCAATCGGAAAGAACCGATGATTACGCCCTGAAAGAGCTGGAATATAACAAGGATAGACCGACCCTACTTTGTGTAGAGGACAATGTCGATCTACTGGATTTTGTATCCAAAGACCTGATGACGGACTATACGATTTTAAAGGCCACCAGCGCCGAACAGGCCCTGACAATTATTGAAAACGAAAATATCCAATTGATCATAAGCGATATCATGTTGCCGGCAATGGATGGTTTTAGCTTCTGCGAAAAGATAAAGACCGATCTGGAGACCAGTCACATCCCCGTACTGCTATTAACGGCCAAAAGTGCCCTAAAGGCAAAGATAGCGGGATTGGAATCGGGGGCGGACGCGTATATTGAAAAGCCCTTTACCATGGAATATCTAAGGGTGCAGATAGCCAACCTACTCGAAAACAGGAAGAACATTATAGAGCATTATTCCAGTTCTCCGTTGGCCCATATTCGCAGTATCGCCCATACCAAAACCGATGAGACCTTCATCAAAAAATTGGACGAGGTCATCGAAAGCAACATCTCCGACCCCCACCTCAACGTGGAAGTGCTGGCGGAGATCATGAACATGAGCCGCTCTACGCTGTACCGTAAAATCAAGGAAATGTCCGATTTGAGTCCCAATGAGCTGGTCAGCATCGCCAAGCTGAAAAAGGCGGCGGAACTGCTGCGTACCGGGGATTATAAAGTATATGAAATCGCCGAGATGGTCGGCTACAACTCCCAGACCAGCTTTGGGCGTAATTTCCAGAAGCAGTTCGATATGACCCCTACCGAGTATATGAAGGGCGTGCAGGTTTAAAGCTCGACCCGCTTACCGGTTTCCGCCGATTTTTTGGCGGCCTCCAGAATCTCAACTACAATCAGGTTGTTGGAGAGCGACGACAGGTCATTTTTCGGATGTACCTCTCCCGCAAGTACCGCTTCAAGATACGCGATATGATCTCGATAATAATCCTGATCCAGGGCTATCGTTTCAGATTCGACGGGATTCCCTTTCTTGACCAGCATCTTTCTGTTCGGGGCGTGATAGGAACTTTCGTCCCCATACACCTCGAGGCTTTTAATGCCGTACGGCCAGTCCCAAGAGGCTTCGATGATTCCCACGGCATCTTCGTATTCCAATGTGATGGTCGCATCGTCGTCGACCCTGGGATATATTTCGGGCTTCAGCTGCTTGGTGACCGCAGTGACGGCGATGGGGCGTTTGCCATCTTGCAACCAGGTCATCAGGTTGGCACCATAGCAGCCGAAATCCATTATCGCACCCCCACCATTTTTCACGGGATCGGTGAGCCAAGCCAAAAATTCCTTGCTGCAACCGATTTCCTTGGGGCCTTCGTGTCCGTCTTTAGCGATCATTTTGGTAATGTTTCCGAAACCGGATTCCCCGATCAGGGATTTCATCTTCTGGTTACTGGCGTACCAGGTCGTCTCGAAATTGACCAGGAGATAGGTATCGTTCTCCCGGGCCAGTTCGGCCATCCTTTGGGCATCCGCTACCCTAGTGGCTAAGGGCTTTTCAACCATCAAGGGTATTTTCAGGGGCAGACATACCTCGGCGACCGCCAAATGTTCGTCGATGGGGTTATAGGCTAGGACAACATCGGGAGTTACCCTTTTTAACAGTGTTTCCGTATCCGGGAAAAAAAGACTGTCGGGTACCTGATAGTCCTTTTTATAACGGGCGACCAAATCCGTATTCTTTTCGGCAATGCCCAGCAGTTGAATGCGGTCTTGCCGGTAGGCCCTCATGATTTCGTGGGCATGGTCGTGGCTAAGGCCCACTACGGCTACTTTTAAAAGGTCTTGGCCGTAGTTGGCTTGAAAGCTGAACCATACCAACGCAAAAAGATAGGTAAGCCTCTTCGGATATTTAAAGCCCATAGTCGATTTTTTGGATTTTAGGTACAAATCGTTCCCAATAAATATTTGGCATAAATTACGGGAATTTTTTGGAGCATCCGTAGGGTGGTGCCGAAATTTCCGTACATTGGTTGGGCATGGAACCTAATCTTCTTCACGAATTCGTTCCGGTTTCCGTCTCGGCCTGGAAACAGAAAATACAGGAGGGTCTTCAGGGAAGGGACTTTGACGAGACCTTGGTTTGGCAATCGCCAGAGGGCATCCGTGTACATCCACTCTATCACGCAGCCCATCGGGAAAATTGGGGAAATGGCCCTTCAAAGGGGAAGCTATCATGGCAGGTGGCCGAGGAAATTTTCGTCGCCGATAGCGCAAATGCCAATAAAAAGGCACTCGACACCCTTGGGAAGGGTGCGGAAATACTGATCTTTACGGTTGCATCCGAAGCCGTTGACCTAAAGCGGTTACTGGACGGGGTCGACTTGGCATCGGTGTCGGTACACTTCGATTTTCGTTATTTGGTCCCCGACCTTCTAGAAAAAGTACTGGATGTTGCGGGAAAGTATCCCGAAAACATCCATCCAGACATCGATATCATAGGCCATCTGGCCCGGACCGGAAATTGGTTTTTCGATGAGGAAAAGGATTTTGGATTCCTTCAGGACCTATTGGCCACTGCAGGAAGCCGGGGAACCCGAAATGTGCTCGGCGTCGACCTTTCCGTCTATCAGAATGCGGGGGCAAACATCGTACAGCAATTGGCTTATGCCCTGGCCCATGCCATCGAATACCTGAACCGTTTCGATGCGGAGACGTGCGGCAATTTCGGGTTTAAGATATGCGTGGGCGCCAACTACTTTTTCGAGATTGCAAAGATCAGGGCCTTGCGAATCCTGTGGAAGACCTTGGCCATGGAATTCGGGGCTACCGATACCTGTTTTATCAGGGCGCATCCTACAAAACGCAACAAGACCCTGTACGATTATAACGTGAATATGCTCCGTTCGACCACGGAATGCATGTCCGCTATCCTGGGCGGGGCCAATACGGTCTGCAACCTGCCGTATGACGCCTTCTATCATAAAAACAACGAATTCGCGGAACGCATTGCGCGAAACCAACTGCTTATCCTAAAGGAAGAAAGCTACTTTGACGCTATCGAAAATCCGGCAACGGGCTCGTACTATATCGAAACCCTGACCCAACAGCTCGCCGAAAAAGCCCTAAAACTTTTTAAGGATATCGAGGCGCACGGGGGCTTGCTACAACACTTAAAAGACGGCACCATCCAAAGAAAAATAAAGGAAAGCGCCGACAACGAACAACGGCGCTTTGATTCGGGGGAGGAAATCCTCATAGGCACCAACGCCTATCAAAATCCCACCGATACCATGAAGAATAATCTGGAATCATATCCCTTTTTAAAGAAAAAACAGGAAAAGACTTCCATCGCGCCAATTCTTGAAAGTCGATTGGCGGAGCAAGGTGAACGTGAGCGGTTAGAAAAAGAAGGATGGGAAGAAGGAAGTTTGGGAAGAATCGGTAACGTGTAAAGGGATACCGAAAAACGGAAATGGAAACCGGTTCGCGAAGGACCAAGGGAAAATGAAAAATGCAAAGAAAAGATATCCGACATATTAATTTATCCAAAGTTCGAAATCCTGATTCCAAAATGGGGAATCCAGAATCCGGAGCTCCGGATCTGGAATCGGGAACCTCTGATCTCGAACACCTCGATTTCGCCGCAGGCATTCCTCCGTTCCTGCGCGGGCCCTACCCCACCATGTACGTGCAGCGGCCGTGGACCATCCGGCAATACGCGGGTTTCTCGACGGCCGAAGAAAGCAATGCGTTTTACCGGCGGAACCTGAAAGGCGGACAAAAGGGACTCTCCATCGCCTTCGACTTACCCACCCACCGGGGTTACGACAGCGACCATGAAAGGGTTACCGGCGATGTAGGCAAAGCGGGCGTGGCCATCGATACCGTGGAAGATATGAAACTGCTGTTCGAGGGGATTCCTTTGGATAAAATGTCCGTTTCCATGACCATGAACGGGGCCGTACTGCCTATTATGGCCTTCTATATCGTGGCGGCCAAAGAACAAGGCGTTGCCTTAAAGCGGCTGACCGGTACCATCCAAAACGATATCCTGAAGGAATTTATGGTGCGCAACACCTACATCTATCCCCCGGCCCCGTCGATGCAAATCGTATCCGATATTTTCGAATATACCAGCAAGTCCATGCCCAAGTTCAACAGCATCAGTATTTCAGGATACCACATGCACGAAGCGGGCGCCACGGCCGAACTGGAACTGGCCTATACCCTGGCGGACGGACTGGAATATATAAGGACAGGATTAAAAGCAGGATTAAATATCGACGATTTTGCGCCCCGATTGTCCTTCTTTTGGGGTATCGGGATGGACCATTTTACCGAAATCGCCAAACTGCGCGCCGGACGGATGCTTTGGGCGAAACTGGTGAAAAGATTCCATCCAAAAAACGAAAAATCAATGTCCCTCCGCACCCATTCCCAGACTAGCGGGTGGAGCCTCACCGCCCAGGATCCGTTTAACAACGTGGCCCGAACGACCATTGAGGCCGCGGCCGCCGTATTTGGTGGTACCCAAAGCCTGCATACCAACGCCCTGGACGAGGCCATGGCCCTGCCCACCGATTTTTCGGCCCGCATTGCCCGAAATACTCAGTTGTTTCTAAGGGAGGAAACCAAAATCACCAAAACGGTGGACCCTTGGGCAGGAAGCCAGTATGTCGAACGTTTGACCCACGGCCTGGCCCATACAGCCTGGGAACTGATCGAAGAAGTGGAGCATCTTGGGGGCATGACCAAGGCCATCGAAGCGGGCATCCCCAAAATGCGAATCGAGGAAGCGGCGGCCCAAAAACAGGCCCGGATCGACAGCAAACTGGATGCTATTATCGGGGTCAACAAATACCAACTCGAGGAAGAAGACCCGCTGCAAATTCTGGAAGTGGACAATAACGAGGTACGGAGACAGCAGATCGAACGTCTGACTTCTGTCAAGCGGTTGCGGGATGCGCAAGCCGTTGAAACTGCTTTGAAAAATTTAACGGATGCGGCCCAAGGAAAAATAAAGGTCATACAAAAGGAGAAGGTCGCGGACCCACAGGAAGCACCAAATCGACCGATTGAAGCGGTTCGGGGCCATACCCAAACGCCAGAAGCCACACCCGGGTTGCGGGGAGACGGCCAAAATTTATTAGCTTTAGCCGTAGAAGCAGCCAAGGCCAGGGCGACATTGGGCGAGATAAGCACTGCCCTCGAAATCGCTTTCGGAAGGCATAGGGCCAAAATTCAATCGATAACGGGAGTGTATTCCAAGGAAATCCAAGAGGACGAAAGTTTTAAAAAGGCGAGGGAACGCTCCGACCTTTTTGCGGAACAGGATGGGCGTAGGCCGCGTATCCTTATTGCCAAAATGGGCCAGGACGGGCATGACCGCGGTGCCAAGGTCGTGGCCACAGGCTATGCCGACCTCGGTTTCGACGTAGATATCGGACCCCTTTTCCAGACGCCCGCCGAGGTCGCCAAACAGGCCGTGGAAAACGATGTGCACATTTTGGGCGTCTCCTCCCTGGCGGGTGGCCACAAAACCCTGATACCCCAAGTCATCGAAGAACTGGCCAAGTACGGCCGGAACGACATTATGGTCATCGTCGGCGGGGTCGTTCCCAAACAGGACCATGCCTTCCTGCTCGACTGCGGCGTAACCACCATTTTCGGGCCCGGTTCGAAAATTCCCGAGGCTGCCGTTAAAATCCTGAACATCCTTTTGGAAAAAAATCGTGGAATGGATAGTGCAACTTCGTAGCGTAGCGTTAATTCGAAGCTGAGATGGTAAAAGGCAATCGTGAATTTTGTGGCCATTATTATGCTTCATCGATGCTCCGTAAACAGATAAAAATCCGTTTACCGGGCCGTCAACACCAGTCGTTCGTATCGGGTCATGGTAGGGAATTGTGCATCGGCCACTTCTAAAATAATATGGATGGTCTCGCCCTCTTTGATATCTTCCGGGATTTTTAGGGAGGCCTCCGCGGTGTTAAGTTCCTTAATAACAAGGTCGCCCTTATAGGTTCCCACCTCTTGGTACGGCCACCATAAATACGTTAGTGCGTCGCCATCCGGGTCGGTCGCCTCACCGCTTAGTTGTACCACGTCACCGGGATCCACTTTTACTTGATCGGGATGGTTCAGTGTTACCTTAGGTGCATGGTTGGCTTCGTCAAAAGCTTTTACGCACCAATCGGCCCGCGCCGCAAAATCGAGTTGCAGCGTCTTGATCCATCGGGTCTGCGGGTACGCCTTGTCCCTCTTTTGGGTATAGGGATTGTATTCCGCCACTTCCTCGCCATCTTCCCATCGGCCGGGGTTCGATTCCGATGGTTTCAACCGACCGCCCCAACCGCCGTAATCGGGATGCTCCAAATTGTCCAATCCCACATCGATCAAATGCAAAAATGCGGGGGAATCGCCCTCGGAAATAAAATCATTTTTTCCGAAACTGCCCCATTGTGCATTTTGGAGTTTGGTCGGGTCGCCATGAATGTGCTCGTCGTCCCCTTCCTGTTTTTGTCCGTCGCCATAGCTGTAGTATCTTTTGGTCAACGGACCGTGGCCGTTAATAATATGCTCGTCCAACAACTTACTCTTTATAAAATTCGACCCTTCGGTATCCTTCTCCATCGCGCCCTCGAAATCTATATTACCCACCTTGACCAAACTTCTTAAATAGGATGGGGTCGGAAATCCTTCGGCATGGAGCGTTAAATTAGGATGCACTTCTTCATAGGCATCGATCAGGCCCTGCATCCATTGGGTTCCCGGCCATCGCAAGTCGGTCCTTTCCCCATACATCCGTTTCGTCATTTCCATTTCGGAAACGAATTTGGTGCCTTTTCCGTCTCCTTTATAATGCCACATCGAGCTGCTATAAACGAGTCCCTCGATATCGAATTCGTTGGCATACAATAACATCCGGATGAAGGAATCCACATCGTCGATCTCGCCATCGGTGGTCACGATGGTTCGAGGTTTTTCATAGGTCGATTGTGCCGTAACAAAAGTCGTTGACCAAACGGCCAAGATGAGTAGCCATGGCAACACCTTATTTTTCCCTTCGCTAAGCCGTATCATGCGGATCAATTTTGATAGTCATTATCCAAAAACAGGTAACGGGCATCGTTTTCCGCATCTATCGCCCCGCTTTCGGTGTCGATGACCATGGTGGGCGGCGTAGTGTCAGTAGCTTCGGCGTTCGGCCATTCGGGCAGATTTTCCCCGTTCGGATTCCCGTTCTTGATAAAATTCGCGAAGTAGTCCTGCATGGTTTCGGAGGCCTTGGAATCGTCCGTCGTCCATGCATAATCCTTCACCAAATGCAGGTTGCCAAGGGCATACTCGATTTCGGCGGCATGCGGGGCGCCTATGGGCTCAGGCATTTTGGGGGCGTCAGCACTTTTCTCCACCGTACCGCCCGCCAATCCCGAGGTCCGATTTTCGTCCTTTAAGGGAGGGCGAAGTTTGCTGTACAGATATCGGTATACGGGCTGGTCGCTGTTCTTTCGGTGGAGGTCGAACCATTTCCAGGTACTGTATACGATAAAACGGTCGGAGGCTAGATTGGTTGCCGCCCATTGAAGTTCATCGGCCGTGTCGTGAGGGTATAGTTGTAGTACTTCTTTATGGGTATTAGGATAGGCTTCCTTCACTTTAGCCGTGAAACCTTCCTTGGTAATCGGTCCTTGGGTAAAGGCCGTTCCCGGGATTTCGGCGGAATTCCACCCCACCAGTAAAGGAACCTGCGCCTGCTCCCTGGCTTCGAAAATTTCGGGAAGCGGTTTCGGTAAAAAATAGCCGTCGATGACCATGGGGAAGCCAAAACGTTGGGATGCGTTGTAAATTTCATAGATGTCGCGGGTAGGCAACTTCCTAAATTCCGCTATGCTTGCATATCCAGCGTTTTCTAAAAATTCCCTGCCCTGTTTTTCCGCTTCCGCCAAAGGTACCGGTGCCATAGTGGGATATATCGCCGCACCGCTCTCCCCGATGGCCCCTGCGATCAGGTCTTTGCTCAATGGAGAGGCCATCTGCACGCTGACCCCTATAGATCCCGCCGATTCCCCCGCAATGGTCACCCTTTTGGGGTCGCCCCCGAATGCGGCAATATTCTCTTGAACCCATTTCAAGGCCATGTGCTGATCTAACTGGCCATAGTTACCCGAAGCCTTGTATGGGGATTCCGCACTGAGGTCGGGATGGGCCAAATTGCCAAAAACGTTCAGGCGGTAATTGGGCGTTACGACCACCACCCCCTTTTTGGCCATGCTTTCGCCATCGTAGCGGTATTCGGAGGCATCCCCGGCCACATTGCCCCCGCCATAGAAATAGACCAGTACGGGAAGGTCCTTCGTGTTCCGCTGCGCAGGCGTCCAAACGTTCAGGTACAGGCAGTCTTCGCTGACCCCGTCGGAGCGTGATTTCATATCCCCGAAGACCATGGTCTGCATGGGCCGCGGACCAAAGGTTTTGGCTTCCTTTACACCCTCCCAGGTCTTCAGGGGCTGGGGTGCTTTCCAACGCAGTTCCCCGACAGGCGGTTGGGCAAAAGGTATCCCAAAATATTTTTGTATACCGGAATGCGTATCGTAATTGCCTTCGATAATGCCGTTTTTCGTTTTGACCTGCACCGGAAAGGCATTTTCGGTCTGGGAATTCGCCTTTTGATTCGCAACTATTATGCACATACTAAGAATCAGGATTTTTTTCATGTGGAGAGGTTTTGTTCAACTTGTCTTAAATTATGGTCTCATAAACCTTAATTATTCTTTTTCGATGGCTCCCCAAAAATGGGTTCGTCCGTTTCGATTTTGTGGTCATAAAACTGCACGGCACTATCGTTCATCTTGGGATAATGGTTACGCAAAAGAGAAAGCATCTCGGCACCCGCAAGCAGTACCGGACCGTATCCGTGGGCCGCATATACGTTCACGGGCCTATAATAGTAGAAGGCAGGGTCAAAGCCCATACCGGTACCCACACAGGTACCTTCTACTTGTCCCTTTTGGTTCACTTGTGAGGCAACGGCGTTCCAGGCCAAACAGACCATTGGGCCGTAAGCCTTGGCATCGATATAACCCCTATTGATCGATCGGGCGATGGCGTACGTGAATATGGCCGATGCCGAGGTTTCCAAATAGGAATCGTTGCGATCCAACAACTGATGCCACAGCCCTTTGCCGGATTGGTATTTGGCAAGACCCGCGATATGTTCCTGGAGTAAGGTTAATACCTTTTCGTAATCCTTGTGTTGCTTGGGAAGCACTTCCAAAAGTTCTACCATGGTCATCACGGCCCAACCGTTGGCGCGTCCCCATCGAAATTCCGGATGGGCATCCATTCCCTCGATATAGGCATGCATAAACAAACCCTTTTCCTTATTGAACATGCGCTCCGCAAACTGCAGGACTTGTTTTGCGGCATCATCGAAATAAGCGGTGTTTCCACTATAAGAACCCATCTGTGCCAAGGCGGGTACGGCCATAAACAGGTCGTCTAGCCAAAGTGAATTTTTCATGGGACGGTTACGGGCCAAGGTAGCATCGGGCAGTCGGAATTGCCCTTCACTGATATAATTGATAAAATTATTGATCATCGGATCAAGGTCCGCCTCGAGTCCATTGCTCTTTGCCTTAATCATGGCGGCACACAGCGCACCTGCATCGTCAAGGGCGTTGGGATGTAGCACCGAATGCATAGGATGCTCCGCTTCGGGATTCCGTTGTTCCAAGGCCTGAAACTCGGGATAGAGCTCGGCCAAAAAGCCAAGTCGATCATTGGTATACTCCGAATATTTCGAATCCTTGGTGTTTTCGCCGGCCAGCAGCATGCCCGCATAGGTGACGCCCCATTCGTAGCTAATCAGCCGGAAGTCCCCGGGGGTAAAGGCCAGGCTATCCCTATTTTTGATTTGCCGGTAGTCCGTTACCTTTTGGTCCGTACCCAAGTCGATAAGCTCGGTAGGGGTTGTAGCTACCAGGTAACCATAAACCCGATCAAGCACGCGCTCAATATTCTTTTCATCGGGTATGCCGTAGGGGTTGTCGTAAACGGGCTTCATAAGATGCAGCGGTGCCGTGGCATCATTGGGCGGTTCCTGCGCCCTGAGGGGGAAGGGAATGAGCAGTAGCCCCAAAACGGCTAATCGGATAGTTTTTGTGGATGGTACGGAAAGTGTACGTCTCATTGTGGTCGATTTTCGAATTGGACCTCTATTTTAGTCACCAATTGGTTGGCCAGTGTCGTGAGGTAGTCCACAAAATAGGTTTCCTCAACGAACTTGGGGTCGCTCAGCTCCCAGGTGCCCACGGCAAAGTAGCTGATCGGGGTGCCCTCCTTTACATCCAGACGGGCCAGGAAGGTATTCGAAAAGTCACCGGACTCCGGAGCCTCCGTATGGCCCAAATAGTACTTTTGGGGGACGATAAGCGCCATGCCCAGCCACCATTCGCTCTCATAAGTCTGTCGATCATGGGTATACAGAATGACGTATTCATCGTTGGGCTCGATTTCCGTCAATGGCTTTTCGGTATTGATGTTGACCAGGCCTACGACGAGTTCCTCATCGCCCTGAAGGCCCTGTACGGAAACCGTATTTTTATAGCCGTACATGCCCGGCCAGATCGAGGTAGTTTCCGATACGTTATACGTGCGCCCATGGGTCTTCCAATCCTCATATTCATAGTGCAATATCGAATTCACGGGGCCCTCGGCGGCGATGCGAAAATGGGTGCGCGCCACGTTGTTGATTGAATCATCGACGGTTACGCCCAACCGCATGAGGGTATCGCCTAGCTTAAGACCGTAGCCACCCAACCCAACCGAATTGCCCACGGACAGGACGTCACGGCCCCAATCTTCCATCACGTGATAATTGTCGACTACCGTGTTCATGGAATCGAGACCGACCCAATCCGGTGAAATAGCCTCCGTTTTTTTTCCGAAAAGGTCTTTGGCGTTCCTGCCGTCGAGATAGTGCCGAAATCCCACTTTGTCGTTTTCCCAACTGGGTCCGTCGGTCTGATAGGGCTGGTATCCAAGGCTCTTAGGGAGTTCGTCGGCCTCAAAGGTTTCCTCGGTTCTCGGGCGTACCGGTACATCGGCGGCATCCCGTTTGCCAAAGCGTGCACCGGTTCGCTTTGAAAAATCCGGAAGCGAATCGACCCAATGCACCGTAACTTTCTGGGTCTCCCCCGGTTCAAAGTCGGTTACCACAAAAAGCGCGTCCCATTGGCCATCACCATCGAGGTCATTGATTTGTGAGGGAAGGGTATCAGCACCACGAACTAGCATGGGGATATTGGGTGCCCCATCGCTAGGGGCAAATTGCTCCCTTTCGATGGAAACCGCCTTGTCGGTCAATTGGATTTCCGAAGTGTTGGATAGTTGGATCACTTGTTCCTTCTCTTTTTCTCCGGTACAGGAAACCACGGCGAACAGCAACGGAATCGCCAGTGCGCAAAATATTCGTTTCTTCATATAAATGGTCTATAGGTTTTACCTGTAATGAACTTTTTTATGGCACTCATCGAAAGTAACAAATTCTTGGGTGGAATACCTTTTTTTGTTTCACGTAATCCCATTTTAGGCTCATACAATCCTTCCTTGATGCGTTGCCAATTGTAATCGATAACGCAAAATGTCTGTAAAATCCCATGTCCCCTACTTTTTAGAATAGCCCCAAATGTATTTTTTCTCCTTTAATTACGCATCCTGCTCTGTACTGCAATACGCAAGATGCAATACAATCAGCATAGTACAGGATGGTCTAATGGGCGATAGTTCCTATTTTCGGTCACATAACCTAAAAATTCCCGTTTTGAAACCTATTGTATATTGGCCTTACCTCGTAATGGTCCTTTTAACCATGGCCATAACTTCCTGTAAAGAGGATGGCCCTAAAAAAAATACCGGATCGAACCCACTTGTACTCGAAACGGGAGGGCAAAAAAACATGCCCGACGTATGGATCGATGCCGATACCCGTCATACCATAAAAAAAGTGGTAGATAGAAACGGTAATAATCGAAGCTTCTACTTTCACAACAATCCCTTTTTGGCTTCCAAGGATGGAAGTAGCTCTTTAATGATTTTTTACGGCAGCACCGACAAGGGCAATCAGTTATTCTCCATAAATTTAAAGACCGATGAAATCCATCAGCTTACCGACAGTTCCGGTGATAAAAAAGGGGAAATTGTGGGCAGGAAAACACGAAAGGTGTACTATATGCAGGGAGACAGTGTTTTTGCCACCCATATCGATACGCATACCACTGAATTTATTTATAGCTTTCCTGATGACGTCATAGGTTCGGTGACCAGTTTAAATGCGGACGAACAGTTGTTGGGCGGGGCGTTGATAACCAAGGAAGAAAATGATATCTTTAAAAGAAATCCAAAAAAATCGGATTACTTTGACAAGATTTACGAGGCCAAATTGGAGAGAAGCCTCATCACCCTGGATGTCGATAGCGGAGAGCTCAAAAACCTATATTCCGAAAACGCCTGGTTGAATCATATCCAATTTTCGCCGACCGATCCCGAACTGTTGATGTATTGTCATGAAGGACCATGGCATAAAGTGGACAGAATTTGGACCATTGATATAAAAACCAAACAAAACCGCCTCATGCACCAAAGAACGGTGCATCGTGAAATTGCCGGTCACGAATTTTTTAGTCCCGATGGAAGAAATATCTGGTTCGATCTTCAGATTCCCAGGGGTGAAACCTTCTATTTGGCAAACAGAGCGGTCCATTCCGATGACACCACCCGATATGCCCTGAAAAGGGACGAATGGTCCATTCATTTCAATATCTCCCCGGATTTAAAGTCTTTTGCCGGCGACGGGGGCGACGAGAGTCAGGTAGCACGGGCCAAGGACGGGATGTGGCTGTACCATTTTACTCCCCAAGACGATAGCCTGGTTTCCGAAAAATTAGTGAATATGAAGCATCACGACTACGATTTGGAACCCAACGTTCATTTTTCCCCTGATGGTCAATGGATCATCTTTAGGGCCAATTTTGAGGGATCGACCCAGATTTACGCTGTGGAAATTAAAAAAACGGTACTTGATGAGACTGGAATTACCTATTGCCACTTTCCTGTTCGTGGTCTTTCTTTTTTTTCCCGGCCCTACCTACCCTGGCCGAGGGATGGAACGCGATGGTGAACGAGGGTCTTCAGGAGAACGTCTTTTCGGCCTATGTGCAATCCACCGGAAAAGAACCGAAGGATGGCCAGCCCCTTTCTATAAACAAAATTCCCGATTTTGAGGATTACGGGTTGGGCTGCTTTTTGCTGGCCGGTAGCGAGGTCTATAAAATGGGTCCCACGATGGCCCGGGTTCAAGAGTAGGTGGGGGTGATTGCACCACCCAATCATTAAAAAGCCCGGAGCAGGATAGTACAGGATACCTGATACGCGCAAATTTATTATTATTACATTATGCAATCGATTGCAACAACTAAACTCATGACTAATGAAACACTTTATTAATGAATTCAAACTGCGAACCCTAATCCTATTATCGTGTGCGCTTTATCCGTTGGCAACGCACGCCCAGGAAAAGACGGTTTCAGGTACGGTCACCGATATCGAAGGGGTTCCCATTCCCGGGGTCAATATCGTGATCAAAGGCACAGCATCGGGTACGGCGGCCGATTTTGATGGTAATTTTTCCCTCAACGTCGAAATGGGGCAAACCCTGGTTCTTTCCTCTATAGGCTTTAAAACGATGGAAGTACCCGTAACGGAGGCTGACGAATACAATGTGCAGATGGAATCCGATAGTGCTCTTTTGGATGAGGTGGTCGTAGTAGGGTACGGTACCCAGCGAAAATCCGATGTTACCGGTGCCTTGGTGAGTGTAACCTCCGAAGAAATCAATTCAAGGCCTGTAAACAATGCTATCGAAGCCATGCAGGGCAAGGCGGCCGGGGTAGATATCACGACCAATGAAAGGCCCGGAAGTGTCGGCAGCATTACCATACGTGGGGTTCGATCGCTATCCGCTTCCAATGCTCCACTATATGTTTTGGATGGCATTCCCCTGATTTCCGGAGGAATCGACAACGTCAATCCGACGGATATTGAATCGATCGACATTTTAAAGGATGCCTCGGCTACAGCCATTTACGGTTCCCGTGGGGCCAATGGAGTGGTAATTATCACCACTAAAAAAGGCAAGGTAGGCCGCTTTGTCCTAAACTATAACACCGCAGTGACCACGCAAGCTATCGATGAACTCGCCCCCATGTTCAACGCTGGTGAATTCGTGGAATACCGTCGGTGGGCCAAATACTATGAAAATCCCGAGACTTTTCCAAGGGGCGACCAACCGACCATTGCCAATGATGAGGCCATCTTTCCGGGTGATGATACGGCCTTCAACAATATTTTAAGGGGTTGGGAAGGAGGCACCTGGGACCCATCTAAATTGATTACCACCGATTGGACAGATTTCGTGACACGTACCGGCTATACCGTTCAGCACACCTTAAGTGCCAGCGGAGGTACCGAAAAGATAAAGGCCTATGGGTCTTTTGGCTACATCAATAATACGGGAACCGTACTGGGCCAAAGCTTTAAGCGGTACAATGCCAACGTAAGTGTGGATATCCAAGCAACCGATTGGTTTTCATTTGGTGGAAATATAAATACTTCCTACTCGACCCAGGAATACGGACAGTCTACGGAGGGAAACATCGGTGTTTCCGTTCAAAGCGGGCTATACCAAAGTGCCAGGGGTATTTTTCAGTATACGCTTCCCTATGATGCGGAAGGAAATCGAATTGAATTTCCGGGGGGGGACATTGCCGTCAAGACCGTTATTGATGAACACGAATATTCCCAAGATCAACGCGTAACCCTGCGAGCCTTTGCCAGCCTCAATGCGCAATTGGATTTTGGCGCCATGGATCCCGCCCTGAAAGGCCTGAGATACCGGATGAATTTCGGACCGGACATCGAAACCTATCGCCGCGGAATCTTTTTAGACGGAAGGTCGGTCGTTAGGACGGGTTCGAGCTATGCGTCATTGGAAAAAAGACAGCGGTCGTCGTATACCTTAGACAATTTGTTGTTTTACAATAGAACCTTTAACAAACATAATGTGGGGGTGACCTTGCTGCAGAGTCAAACTGAATTTGATGACGAATCAAACTTTATGTCGGCCAATAATATTCCTTTTCCCGAGCAAAAATGGAACGCCTTGTCCAGTGATAATGTGTCACTCAACGACTGGAACTCGGATTTGGAGGAACGACAGTTGTTATCATATATGGCACGTTTGAACTACGGCTTTGATGACAAATATTTACTGACCGCTTCGGGAAGATATGACGGCGCATCCCAATTGGCCGAGGGTAATAAGTGGGCCTTTTTCCCAAGTGCAGCGCTGGGATGGGTGGTAAGTCGGGAATCATTCTTGGAAAATTCTTCCTGGATCAATCAACTTAAACTTCGCGTGGGCGTTGGGGTAACCGGCAATTCGGCCATCGACCCTTACTCCACAAAAGGACCTCTGACTCCCCTATTTTATTCCATAGGAGGAACTTCCACCGCCGGTGTGCAAAATTTGTCGACCTTGGCCAACCCGGAACTGGGATGGGAAGAGACCACACAATACAACTATGGTCTTGATTTCATGCTTTTTAATGCCAGGATCTCGGGAGGATTGGACTTCTACACCTCCAATACCACCGATTTGCTGCTCGAAAAGGCCATCCCCACGATTACAGGGTATCAGAATACCTTTGCCAATGTTGGGGAAACAAAAAGTATGGGATTGGACCTGACCCTGAACACCATCAACATACAAACGGAAGATTTTCAATGGTCGACCGATTTTAGCGGTTCCTGGCAGGAAAATGAGATCGTAGAACTGGCCAATGGCACAGAGGACGATTTGGTCAACGAGTGGTTTATCGGCGAATCGCAATCGGTGATTTACGGGTACGAATCCAATGGTATATGGCAAGAATCGGATGCGGACGAAATCGCATCGTTCAACGCCAATGGACACACCTTCTCCCCGGGCAATGCCCGACCTGTCGACCAGAATGGGGACCTTGTGATCGATGCGAACAATGACCGAATAATCCTTGGCAACGAAATCCCCAGGTTTATTGTAGGCCTTACCAATACGTTCAACTATAAGGATTTTGAATTGTCCATTTTCCTTTTCGGTCGCTTTGGATATACCTACAACACAGGGGGCGAGGGCCTTGTGGGCCGATACAATTCACGAAAGGTTGATTATTATACCGTGGCAGACACAGATTCCGAGTATCAAAAGCCTATCTATTCCGCCGGTTTTGGGGATCAATATTATGAGACCTTGGGATATCGTAGTGGGTCGTTTATAAAAATCCGGAATATTTCGTTGGGTTATAACCTGCCGCAGCGAATTACAGAAGATCTGGGACTGTCCAATTTACGATTTTACGTCCAAGCGGCCAATCCGGGAATGCTGTATTCCAAGATTGATTGGTTGGATTTGGACGTAACAAGACCAGAGGATAATGATCAGGGATTTTCTACAGGCAACTCCGCGGTCAACCGGGGCTTCACCTTGGGCATGAACGTAGAATTTTAAGCAATGAAAAACGCAAAAAAAACATATAACATGAAATCAAATAGAAACAACCGATTGGTTCACATACTAGTGGCATTAGTGGTTTTAGGCACGGCCCATTCGTGTAAGAAGGATTTTCTCGAAGAGGAACTCACCACACAAAGAAGCAAGGAATACCTTGAAACGGAGGAAGGTATACGATCTCTGGCCATAGGCGCCTATTTCCAGGTGTTGGCTGCATCCATGTCGTCGGAAATGCAATTCGGCACTACCAATTATGGCACCGATGAGTTTCATGTGGGCGGTGACGATACCAATAGCCAATGGAACAACTACGATAGTAGGTTCAATTCCATAATTACCACTATCAGGACCACGGCCCAAGAACCATGGGATCATTACTATGTAGGCATCGGCCTTACCAACGAATTGATCGAGGCGGCGACGAACATCGATTCGGACAATCCGGAAATCAAGCGGACCGCCTTGGGCGAGGGTTATTTCTTGCGGGCCTACAATTATCTGAAATTGGTACGGCAATATGGTGGTGTACCTTTAAAATTGCAGTCCAGCACCACGGTTGAATTGGAGTTTACACGTGCCAGCGCCGAGGAAGTCCTCGCCCAGGTCATTGACGATCTCACCCAGGCCTATACCCTACTCGACAATATGGGGGCCCCGGCAAGAATTACCAAAGATGCCGCGGCGCACTACTTGGCCAAAGCGTATCTGACACGTGCCAGTGAAATCAACGATGACTGGAACAGTGGCACCAAGGATGCCGATCTGGAACAGGTAGTAAGACTTTCCGATGAGGTAATTGCGAATCATCCCTTGGCTCCCAATTTTCAGGATTTATGGGATTATACCGAACCCGATGGCAATAATGAATTTTTACCCGAATTGATCTTGTCGGCACAATTTGGTCGGGACCAGGCTTTGGCAACCTCCAATTTTAGCCATGTGGCCTTTACGGCGCGCTATGACGACCTGCCCACCATGAAGCGGGATTTGACGGGCATGCGCCCTTACAGTCGCCTTGCCCCCACCTACTTTACCTATGATATTTACGACCATATAGATGATTCCCGTTTCTGGAAGACTTTTAGGACCAAACACCGCGTCAATAGTGGGGGAACATTCGAAGGGGTCGCGTATACCCCCGGGGTGGATTTGGGCATTCTCTATATCATCAATTCCCCGGATGATACCCGGTTCGATAATACCATCAACAACAACGATCCCGATATCCTGTACAACGGAAAAACCATTCCACACGTTTATGTGGCCCATGCAGCCGACGGAGTGGGACTGATGGCCAACCCAAGATTCCCCTCCTTGACCAAACACTATGATGCCGCTAGAACCTCGATTAATGATAACAGGGGCATGCGAGACGAGATTCTGGCCCGATCGGCGGAAACCTATCTCATGGCCGCCGAGGCTAAAATTCGGCAGGGCGCCCATTCCGAAGCCCTTTCCTATATCAACGCGGTGCGGAACCGTGCCGCCTATAAAAGCGGTGAAAATCGGGCCGCTTATACAGATGGTGCCGCTGCCTACCCCACATCGGAGTTTTCCCAGCCTTTTGAGGACAATTCCTTTGTACTCGAAAATTCGTATTACGAATCCAATAACATTCCGGTTACCACAGAGGCCACCGATCTCACCATAACGAATATTGGCAGTTTGCCCGAAGAAGACGAGGCGGTTATTGCGACCTTGGGCTATGGTGGTGATTATGAGCGCATGCTTTGCCTGGTTCTGAACGAACGTACCCGTGAACTTATTGGAGAATGGCACCGTTGGGAAGACTTGAGCAGAACCTTGACATTGGTCGATAGGGTAAGGGCATATAATCCGGATGCTTCACCCAACATTAAGGATTTTCATGTTTTGCGGCCCATACCGCAAACCTTCCTGGATGCTATTTATACCGACGGGCGCCCACTGACCGCAGATGAAAAAGGGGCCCTTCAAAATCCGGGGTATTGAAACCGATGTACTCCATGCGATAACCAAGAACGTTGTTCCACCTATTTTTCCGGATAAAAGCTTTACTATTTTGGAGTTTGGTGCCGTGTCGGTTAGCATAACCACATTGCCATCAAGGCCGGTCGGGATAATGATGGCAGGGCCCAAAGTAAAACTGGAATTGTCCTTCGGAAATCATACCTTTAAAATCCAGAACTAATCTTAATTCACTCACAACTTAAATATTATTGACATGACAAAATCGATACTTCTGACGATGGCAGCTCTTAGCGTAAGCATAATGTTCCATTCCTGTAAGGAAACGGCGAAAAAGCCCACAGAATCCGAAACTGCTGTCCAACCTGAAACCATCGATTCCACTAAATTCGGTGGCCTTGCCCTGTACACCGTCCGGGATGCCATGGGAGAAAGTCCCCAAGAAACCTTAAAAGCGGTAGCCGATGCCGGGTATAAGAACATTGAGGCCGCCGGATATGCAGATGGCAAGTTTTACACAATGTCCCCAGCGGATTTTAAATCCTATCTCGATGAAATCGGCCTCAGCCCCGTTAGTACGCACCAAGGTTCGGTCACCCTCGACAATGCCGACCAAATGATGGCGGACGTAAAAGCGGCCGGCTTTACCTATTTCGTGGTGCCCGTACCGCCCATGGGCATGTTCGAGTTTAATGCGGAGAACCGGACCTTGGGCATGAAAGGTTCCGCGCGCGAACTGGCGGAAATACTGGATACTTTGGGTGGAAAGGCCACAGCTGCGGGACTTCAATTGCTCTATCACAATCACGATTTTGAATTTAAGGAAAACGCGAACGGCGTCGTCATCATCGACTACCTATTGGAACATTGCAATCCCGAAAACGTGAATTTCCAGATGGACCTCTACTGGGTGACCAAGGCCGGTGCGGATCCGGTGGCCTATTTCGAAAAATATCCCGGTCGTTTCAAGACCTGGCATGTCAAGGACATGGACGATCAGGGAAGGTTTGCCCCCGTCGGGCAGGGCACCATTGATTTTAAAAGGATCTTGGACCATAAAAAACGTTCGGGCATGGAATATTACTTTGTGGAACAGGATATGACCTTTGACGGGCTTGAACCCTTGAAAGCCATCCAAATAAGCCATGAAGGTCTAAAGGAAATTGGGTTCGAATAATTTTTTGGAACGGCTCGATCCCGTACGCGGGAATGATGACCGCCCCAAATCCGAAGACGCTTAAAAATGAAATCAAGAACAAATAATCAAAATTTCAGGTCCTATGGGTAATAGAAATAGTATGGGCATCATCGCATTATGTTTCACCATCCTTATGGGGTGGGATGGATCGGCCCAGTCCGAAATAAAGACCGGCGAAAATGTAGCCGTGACCGAAACCACCTCCGGAAAAGTGAGAGGTTATATCCATGACGGTATCTATACCTATAAGGGAATTCCCTATGCCCGGGCGGAGCGTTTTGAGCCGCCAAGAAAAGTGGAGGCCTGGCAAGGTATCCGTAGTTCTACCACATACGGACCCGTGGCCCCCTTAATGATCCCTACCACAGAAGTGCAGGACGAACCGGAATTCGTCTTCGACCACGATTGGGGCTATACCAATGAGGACTGCCTGCGCATCAATATTTGGACACCCGGCATCGACGATGGCAAAAAAAGACCGGTGCTTTTTTGGATACACGGCGGCGGATTTACTGCGGGATCGAGCCAGGAACTCCCTTCCTATGATGGCGAAAACCTCAGCAAAAAAGGGGACGTGGTGGTCGTTTCCATCAACCATCGCCTGAACATCCTGGGTTTTTTGGACCTATCCGCATATGGCGATAAATACAAATATTCCGCCAACAACAGCATTCTCGACATGGCGATGGCGTTAGAATGGGTCAAGGCCAATATTCAAAATTTTGGGGGCGATCCGAGCAATGTCACGATTTTCGGGCAATCCGGCGGCGGCGCCAAAGTAAATACCCTGATGGCCATGCCCAGGGCGAAGGGACTTTTTCACAAGGCCGTCAACCAGAGCGGTTCGTTCCGCACCTCTATGTTGGAAAAATCGGACACCCAGGCCATCGCCGCCGAGGTGATGTCCCAATTGGGATTAACTGCGGATGAAGTGGATAGCATCCAAAACATTCCCTTCGAGACCTTGAGCGCCGCGGGAACGAAAGCCCTAAAAACAGTGGAGGAAAAAATGAAGGCCGAAGGGAAGCCTATTATCGGTTTCGGCCTGAACTGGGGACCTAGTCGGGACGGCGAAGTACTCCCCTACCCCTTGTATTCCGAGGAAGCCTTTGCACTTTCCAAAGACGTTCCACTATTAGTCGGAACGACCAAGAACGAATTTACCCCTTTTGCCAATGCCCGATTTTTCAAGGCATCCCAAGAGGAGGTCATGGCCCATATCAAGGAAACCTATAAGGAAAAGGCCGATGCCTACCTTGCCGCAGTAAAAAAAGCCTATCCTACCGATAGCCGACCGTCGGACCTATTGGATATCGATACCCGATTCCGACCCGGGGCCGTGGAACAGGCCAATAAAAAATCCGCGCTCAAAGGGGGTGCGCCGGTATACATGTACCTGTTTACCTGGCAATCCCCCGTTTTTGACGGAAAGTACAAATCCCTCCACTGTATGGAACTGCCCTTTGTTTTTGACAACGTGGCCCTGGCGAACCATATGACCGGCGGCGGAGAGGAGGCCCACAAATTGGCCGATAAGGTTAGCCGCGCCTGGATCAATTTTGCCAGAAACGGGGATCCCAACCACGAGGGACTTCCAGAATGGCCCGCCTACAACAGCACCAGTACGGCGACCATGCATCTCGACACGATCTGCGAGGTAAAACCACAGTTAGACAAGGCGCTTTTTCAGTTGACCGCGGATCAGCCATAAGTGTTTTAAAGAGCCAAACTATCCGCAAGTTTCCCCGCATAACGCCGGGGCGTCCTGAAAAGCTGCTTAAAAATGTTTAGCGCCATGCTTTCACTAAAAGGTACGAAGTCGAACCGTAGGATAGCTTCCGGTGCCTCATTGCCTTGGATGGTCAATCCATTCTCTATCTCAAAATCCAAATACTCGAATCCGTCCACGGACTCCTCTACCCGATCGCTGTAGGCAACACCGCTTCCGTTCCGTGCGAGATAGAAGCGCAAGGTGGTGTAGGAACCCGGTTCCAAGGTGAGAACGCCTTTGGACCTCAGAAACGCGCCGGCGTGCATCCCTTTTATCGATACGGCTTCCTGACCGGGAAAATCGGTAATAAAATGTTCCTTTCCGGTGGTGTCAAAAGCGGAGAAGCGCGTAATATTCAGATTCATTTCCGATACCCGCATATCGGTGGCATACTGGTTATTAAGCACCATATCCTTGATGCTTCGGCCTTCTGAATCCCATGTATAAAAATCAAGGGGAAAGGGAAACGAATGCCATATGTTGGAATAATATTTTGTCGTACTCATAATTCGTCGCATTAAAATTTAACAATACAAAGTTCCAACGTTCGACGCAGCGTGAAAACGACAGGATTTTCCGATTTATATGCAATTTTAACCGCTTTCAGGATTCCATACCCTTATTTGAGATACTGAACTCGTCTTGAGTTCTTGTTCGGAACCGAAAGCGGCCCATTCGACAATTGTCACTAATTTTAGATATTTGTAATACTTTAACAGATTTTACAGCACAATGTTTGAGTTTCAGATCGGTTGGAGTAAAATATTTCTTAATTTCAGGAAAAAATTTACAATCATGGCAAAATTTTCATTGAAAGTCAACGGAAAAACACAGGAAGTGGATGTTGACCCGAACACGCCCATGTTATGGGTATTGCGAGACCACCTTAAATTGGTCGGCACCAAATACGGCTGCGGTATCGCACAATGTGGTTCCTGTACGGTCCACCTCGGTGATACCGCTGTACGTTCGTGCCAGCTGACCGTTTCCTCGGTGGGGGAGCAGCCGATCACTACCATAGAGGGCCTCTCCGAAAATGGAGACCATCCCGTGCAAAAGGCATGGCTCGAGGTCGACGTTCCCCAGTGTGGATACTGCCAGGCGGGACAGATTATGACGGCTTCGGCCCTGTTGAAGAGAACCGCAAGTCCCTCGGATGCCGAAATCGAATCCGCCATGAACGGCAACATCTGCCGTTGCGGAACTTATCTCCGTATTAAAAAAGCAGTACGGCTGGCGGCGGAATCCGCAAATGCTTAAAAATTATATAGCGATGCCATCTAACGTCAAGTTAACTGGTAGATTTCTCAACTGGCGCTAGCGGTAGAACTTCTAAAAACAAAACGATGACACATATAAAAACAAAAATTGGAAGACGCTCCTTTATCAGAACCTCCGCACTGGCCGGAGGCGGAATGATTATCGGATTCAACTGGTTGGCGTCTTGCAAGATGACTCCGGAAGAGGTCGACCGCCTTCCCAAGGAATGGTTCGATATCAACGGCTTTCTAAAGATCGGCGATAACGGCCTGGTAACCATCATGTCGCCCAATCCCGAAATCGGCCAGAACGTAAAAACTGCGATGCCCATGATCGTCGCCGAAGAATTGGATGTGGCCTGGAAAGATGTGGTCGTGGAACAGGCCCCCTTGAACCTTGCGGTTTTTGAAAGACAGTTGGCCGGGGGCAGCCAATCCATCCGCCACGGTTGGGAGGGCCTCCGAATGGCCGGTGCTACCGCCCGTAAAATGTTGAGGCAGGCGGCTGCCAAGGCGTGGGGGGTTCCGGAAGAAGAAATAACGACTGCCGATGGCGTTCTGTATCACAAAGCCAGCAACAAATCGGCCGGCTATGGCGAAATGGCCTCGGCGGCAGCCGGTGTAGATCTACCGGATAAAGTGCCGACCAAGATTGAAGCGCCGGAGGAAGTAGCGTTGAAGGACATCAAGGATTTCAAAATTATCGGAACCGACCAAAAGAACGTCGACGGACCTCAAATAGTGACGGGAAAGCCCTTATTCGGCCTGGATATCCACGAGGAAGGAATGCTCACCGCAATGATCATCCATCCCCCCGCATTCGGTATGAAATTCAAAGCTATGGATGCCGGATCGGTTAAGTCCATGCCCGGTATCAAGGATGTCTTTCCCGTAGAGGTCTATCCCGAAGGTGTCGAAAAACAATGGTCCGACAGCAGCGGTGTTCCCCAAGTGGTTGCAATAGTCGGGGAAAGCACCTGGCAGTGTATGCAGGCCAAAAAGGCGTTGAAAGTGGAATGGGAAGAGGATTCTACCATCGAAGACAGTGCCTACCACGATAAGGCCCTGACGGAGTTGCTGGACAGCCGGACCGAGGAAGCGGCCCGTAAGGATGGGGATGTCGAGAAGGCCTTTGCAAAGGCGGCGAAGGTCGTCGAAAGCACCTATAGTGCCCCGTTCCTGGCGCACAATACCATGGAGCCGATGAACTTTTATGCCCATATAACTTCAGATAAGGCGAAACTTAAGGGGCCGGTCCAGACCCCGGAATTTCTCGAAAAGACCTTAGTGTCCGTATTGGATATGCCATTGGAGAATATCGATGTGATGATGACCCGTATGGGCGGAGGATTCGGCCGGCGGCTCTACGGCCATTTCGGGGTCGAGGCCGCCGTGATCTCCAAAAAAATGAAGGCGCCCATAAAATTGGTCTATACTCGCGAGGACGATATGACCCAGGGCACGTACCGCCCGGCCTACAAGATACGCTACAAAGCCGGCCTGGACGAAAATGGCCAGCTCATCGCCTGGCACGTCAAGGGCGTGGGAACCAACGATGACTTGGTATTTGAAAACCGTTTCCCGGCAGGCGCGGTCGACAATTACCTGGCGGAAAAACAGAGCCTGGAAAGCAACGTGACCACCGGTGCCTGGCGGGCCCCGCGGTCGAACTTTATCGCAGGTGCCGAACAATCCTTTATGGACGAAGTGGCGGAAGCGGCCGGAAAAGATCCCATCGAATTCCGATTGCAATTGTTCGAAAGGGCCATCAAAGACCCTGTCGGAGATGCGGAAAAGAACGACTACGATCCCGAACGCTATGCCGGCGTGCTGAAACTGGTCAGGGAAAAATCCGGATGGACCAACGGGGGCTCTAACGAAGGTCGCGGCGTATCGGCCTATTATTGCCATAATTCCTACGTGGCGCAAGTGCTGGACCTGGTGATGGAAGACGACGTCCCAAAAGTCGGGAAAGTGTGGTGTGCGGTCGATTGCGGCATCGTCATCAACCCACTAAGTGCCCGAAACCAGGTGGAAGGCGGCATAGTCGATGGTATCGGCCATGCGACCTTTAGTCAGATGACCTTTAAAGACGGTATCCCTGAACAAGACAACTTTGATACCTACCGATTGATCCGGAACAGCGAGGCCCCCAAGGAAATAGAAACTTTTTTTGTCGATAATGGCATCGATCCGACCGGATTGGGAGAACCGGCATTACCGCCCATTGTGGGCGCATTGGCCAACGCCATGTACAAGGCCACGGGGCAGAGGTATTATCAACAACCCTTTGTTTCTAAAAGACCTGTTATCGGATAGGGCTATGGATTGAAATAAGCCCCGCACCGATTTCACTTTAGTTTTTCCTTGAAGAAATCAATGGTCCGCTGCCAGGCCAGTTCCGCCGCCTCCCTATCGTATCGCGGGGTGGTGTCGTTATGGAAACCGTGGTTGACGTTCGGATACATGTGTGCCGTATAGTCCACATCGTTGGCTTTCAGCGCCTCTTCATAGGCGGGCCATCCTTCGTTTACACGTTCGTCCAACCCCGCAAAATGGAGCAGAAGCGGTGCGTTGATGTCCTCTATATTCTCGGTGGGCTGTCCTCCATAGAAAGGGACGGCCGCGGCCAGATCGGGAATTTTAACGGCCATCATATTGGAGATCCATCCCCCGAAACAAAATCCGACTACGCCTACTTTTCCCGTACAGTCCGGATGGGATTTAAGATGCTCGAAGGCTGCCATAAAATCCTGCAGCATTTCGTCGCGGTCGCGTTGGCTTTGCAGTTCCCGTCCGTCATCGTCATTGCCGGGATAGCCGCCCAGCGGGGTGAGCGCATCGGGAGCCAGGGAGATAAATCCCGCTAGGGCCGCCCTGCGCGCGACATCTTCGATATGCGGGTTGAGGCCCCGGTTTTCGTGCACCACTACGATGCCCGGCAACTTGGCGTCGGCATCCTCGGGCTTGGAAAGCAAGGCCTTAATTTCCCCTCCGCCCTTTGGGGAGTTGTAGGTAATGTACTCGGAATCCAAACGCGGGTCATCCTGTTTGATCTGGATTTTCTTGACATAATCCGGCGAGATAAAACTGAGTAAGGAGCCTACGGTCAGTCCGCCCACCGCATAGGTCGACAACTTATCCATAAACAATCGTCTACTGACCCTATTGTGGGCGTAATCGTCATACAGATCGAATACCTCCTGTTTAACGTCCTCTTTTTTGATTTTTTTCATGGTTTTTGTATTTAATGGATACAAGATAGTGAAGTATATGCAAATGGCAGGAATTAAATAATTCGTCCGGTATTTGCTATCAGGACTTTACATCCTTCTTACTTCGGTACATCCTCTTGAATAGAAAATAGAGGGGTATGCCGGCCACTACGGTGAGTAGCGCGATCGATGATTCCACAGGCCTTTCAAAATAGGCCAGTATCAATATGGAAACGCTGGCCACGATATAGAACAATTGTACCCATGGATAACCGGGAAGTTTAAGTACGGAGCCTCCGGAAATGCGCAATCGGAACACCCCGATCACGGCAAGGATGGGAAAGATGCCCAACGCGAAACCCATATAGGTCAGAATTTGGTCGAAAGCCCCGAAAAGCACGATGATTACCGCTATCAGGGCCTGAATAAGGATGGCCTTGGAGGGTACTTTAAAGGTCGGATGTACCTCGGCCAAAAACTTAAAAAAATACCCATCCTTGGCCATGGCATAGTACACCCTCGGGCCAATGATGATAAAGGCGCTCAACGACGAAAACAGCGCAAAAGAAATCAGCAGGGAGATCAAAGTATCCGTAGCGTTACCGAACAGGTGGTTTACCGCCAGGCCACCGATGGCGATGACCCCGCCCATATCGGCAGGTGGAATGGCGTATACGAACAGCATATTCAGGAAGAGATATAAAAGGATAACGACACCGGTTCCCAAAAGCAGCGACCGGGAAAGGTTCTTTTTGGGATTTTTGATTTCCGATCCGATATAGACCGAGGCATTCCAACCGCTATAGGCGAACATGATCCACATGAGGGACAAACCGACCGTTTTCAAATCCCCAGCGCTCGATATAAGCGGTTCTCCCTGGGTAAAATGTGCGACATTGCCGTTGCCCCATAGAAATCCGGCAAAAATAAGACCTACTACCAGTCCGACTTTGAGCAGGGTGAGCACGTCTTGTACTTTGGACCCAAAACGTATCCCGCGCAGGTGTACCATCGAGAAAATGACGATGACCAGGATGGCCGCTATCTTTTTCAGATTTTCCTGGGGAAAATCCAGGTGTATCCCCAGCTGTGGAAAGGCCCGGAAGAGGTACTCGCTAAAGCCGATGGCCGAAGCGGCGATAGGGGCGGAAAAGCCGACGATAAAGGACACCCATCCACTAAGAAAACCATAGATGGGATGAAACAATTTTGAAAGGAAGTTATATTCCCCTCCCGCATGGGGCATCGCCGCACCCAATTCTCCATAGCTCAAGGCACCACACAAAGCGATAATTCCCCCAACGACCCATAGAAGCAGCATCAAAAACGGATTGCCCAGGTCGCCCATCAACAGTCCCGAAGTCGTAAAAATCCCGGCGCCGATCATGCTGGCGACCACGATGTTCGTCAGGGAAAAAAGTCCCAACTTTCTTGACAGGTCGTTCGTTGATTCGTCTGCCAAAATGTTATTCCTTCTTATAGCTAATGGCCACTCCACCCCCGGAATTATCCACGGTCGTGGTGTAGTTGTCCAGCCCTTGAACGTATTCCAGATATTCCTGCGTTCCGGCCATGGTGCGGCCTTTGCCGGCCGGCCGAACGTTGTGTGCCGTAAAGCAGCCACCGGCCGCCAATTTTGGGGATACGTCTTTAAAGTAGTTCAGGTACCAGCCCTTGTCGGCATCGCTGAACACAAAATCGAACGGCCCCTCGAGCTCCTTTACCAGTTCGTGGGCATCGGCCAAGCGTAGGTCGACGTACTCCGAAAGTCCCGCTTCCGCAATGTTGGCCATGGCCTCGTTATATCGACTTTCGTCTATTTCAATGGTGATCAGTTTGCCGCCGGTCTTACTGAAGGCCCAAGCGATCCAGATAGCGGAATGTCCCGTAGAGGTACCGATTTCCAGGCCTTTGGTATAGCCGTTTTTCAGGATGATGTCGTAGAGTAATTGGCCATCGGAAGCAGGCACGTTCATGTCGTGCCATTGGTTTTCCTTGGCATCCAAAAAAGCTTTTACCTTTTGGTCCAATGCTGATTGTCCCGGTTCTGATCGTTCCGGTTCTGATCGTTCCGAAGCCTGAACCTGCGCGTAGCCCCCGTTCACCACCGTCGATAGGATAAAAGTGCAAAAAATCGTTTTTAGAAATAGTTTTGATGTTTTCATAATGCTCCCCTTTTACGTGTATGAAGTGGTACGGAAATAATGCCCTTGGCAAGCCGACCGGTCATTAAAGTTACGAATTACCTGTATCTCTACGAACCGTCGTGGCCAATTTAAATAGTCGCTGCCCGGCAAAACCGTTCAGGGAAAGGGATGCGGTATCAAAAATGCTCGATTGGTCGGTACGGATGGTCCTAATAAACAACGTAGGAATTAAAACCGTCTTCTTTGCCCCGAATACTGCATGGCCTCGCCCTTGCCAAAACCGTAGCTAAAGCCTAGGGCAATGAACCGGCCCCTCTGACGGCGGTTGTACACCTCAAAATCGGCCTGGGCAATCTGGCTTTCGTCGACCCTGGAGGCGAACAGGTCCCTGACGCTCAGGTTGAGAACGGCCTTGCCCTTAAGGATATCCTTTCGCAGGCCCAGATCCATAAAGAGCTGGTCGCTGATCTCGCTTTGCACGGTACGGTAGTTCGATTGGTAGTTTCCGGTCAGTTCCAAATCGAAATCCGCTGGGAGTTTCAATTTAGACATCAGTTTGGATGACCACTGGTCGCCGTTGAAATCGAAGACGGTAGATTCAAAGATACCGTCGCGTTGAAATTGGTTGTAATTAAAGTCCCCATTGAAGGTGAGCCATTTGGCGGGACTGTACTTGGCGTTGAACTCGATGCCCGTGGCCCTGTTCGTACCGATGTTGTCAGGCCTAAAGATGCTCACGTTGTCGTCAAAGGTCGATACCCTTTCGATGACTTCGGTCGTATAGCGGTGGAACACCCCAAGGTTCAAGGAGGCCTTGCCCAAAATGTAGATGCTGGTAATTTCGTAGGAATCCGTAAACTCCGGCTGCAGTTCGGGATTGCCCTGTCGGATGCTAAAGTTGTTCCGGATGTTAAAAAATGGGTTCAGGTCCCACATCCTGGGGCGATAGATACGTTTGGAATACCCCGCCTGCAGGGACACCTTGTCGCTAAATTTGTAAGAGCTATGCAAACTGGGAAAAAAGTTGGTATAGTTCTGATCGTTGGCATCGCCAGTGGTGGCCAAAAAGGTGCCCAAATCGGTATGCTCTAGCCGAACGCCTCCCTTTACGCCCCATTTTTTGCCTTCGTAAGATCCCGTACCGTAAAGGCCCAGCACTTTTTGGTCGTATTCGAAAATGTTGGTCAGGCCTGGATCGGTAACAAAGGACCCGTCGACCAGGTTATTGACCTCATAATCATTGGCGACATCGTTCAGTACATATTGGGAGCCCGTTTCGAGGGTCCATTCCTCGGCAAAAGGGTACGTATAATCCAGTTTGAACGTGTAGACAGATTCCTTGAAATCCGTTCGGGTCATCTGTGTGGCATCGTTGTCCGCTCCTGAAATGGTGTTATTTATGAATTCAGAGGATTGGTCTTTTCCAAAGAAATTGCCCAAAGCGCTGAATAATAAGGTGTGTTCTTCGTCGCTTTTAAAATCCTTTTTGTACTGAAGCTCATATTGCATTTTGGGATTTCTGGCCTCCGTGACCTCGGTACGCTCCCACTGCGAGGTGATATCACCTCCGGCATCCATTGCGGCAAAATTGGTGGTCGATGGCTGGTCCTCGATTTCCAGGGCGAAATTTCCGGAAAGTGTCAGTACGTTGGTGTCATCGATATGATAGTCGGTGCCGAGAACGAAGTTGTAGTAATTCTCGTTCCTGTATTCGGTGCCGTTACTCACAATGGTTGTATTGTTAACCAGATCGACGTTTCGGGTCTCGATGTCGTTCGGCAGGTCGCGAAGTCCGACCCCGAGTTGGCTGAAGAGGTTGAATTTCTCCGTTCTCCGGTTCAGGCTTACCCCTACACTGTGCCCTGCGGGTGTACCGGTATTGACGGAAACCGAACCGTTAAGGCCTTTGCGCTCCTCCTTTTTCAATACAATATTAATAATCCCGGAAGTACCTTCGGCATCGTACTTGGCCGAGGGATTCGTGATGACCTCAACCCTTTCGATCATATCGGCGGTAATGGTACCTAGCGCGTTGCCCTCCTCGCTGGCGATGATGGAAGGTTTGCCATTGATCAGCATTTGTACGCCACGGCTGCCCCGTAGGCTCACCTGCCCTTCGATATTGACGTTGACCGAGGGCACATTGTTCAGCACTTCAAGTGCACTGGCCCCGGTCGTGCTCAGGTCTTTACCCACGTTAAAAACACGCTTGTCGAGCTTGAATTCCGTACGGGAGACTTCGCCTTCTACCACAACTTCCTGTAACTGTTCGGCATCTTCGGAAAGGGAAATCGTACCCAAATCTATTGCTTCGCCTGCGTTGGGCGGTGGCCCGAAGGTCTTGGATCGAAACCCCAAAAAGCTTACCTCGATATAGAAATCCGTCGCCGCTGTCTCCAAGGTAAAGGTACCATTGTCAAGGGTGGTGGTGCCATCTATAGGTTGTTTGCTATCGTTGTTGGCGACCATGACAGTCGCAAAGGCAATGGGTTGTCCACTGGCTTCTTCTACGACAGTTCCCTTTATGGTCAACGTTCCGTTCTGTGACCAGGCCCCGTAATTAACGACCAACAGGAGGCAGAGACTTAAAAAATTTCTAGAGTATGCAAGTGTTCGTACCATGATTTTTTCAGATATTGACTTTATTAGTAATTGCTTTACAAATGTTGTTTTTTTAAGGAATAGGAGGATGAAATTTTCTGCCAACGACGAAAACTAGACCGCCAACGACATGCTGTTCGAGAAATGTCGTTCGCCTTGTCAAATCGGTCGATGGGGGATTTAAGTCTATCCAAAAAATGATAAAATCGTAGTTTTGGGGATGGTCCGAAAATTCATCTGGAACAACAGCGTGTCGATGGAAGTATTCTTTCAGGTGCTGCTTCATGTAATACTCTTTATTTTCTATTCGTTCGACCGTGAAAGTCCTGGGTTTAAATCCTACCAGGTCGCCTTCTTTCTGAATTACGCCCTCGGAGCCTTCATCATTAACTACGTGCTGCTCCCCCGGTTGTACTACACCAAGAAATACCTTCGCTTTACGCTGGCCACAATGCTGACCATTGCCGCGATAATCGTCATTGAGGAATTCGTGCTGGAGAAAATCTATTTTCCCGATACCAGGGGAACCCGATTTTTGGGCATCTTCTACTCCCTGTTGGACGTAATGCCGGTTGTCATAATCCTATGTGGATTCAAGTTTGCCTGGGACGCCACCAAAAAACAACAGGAAGTCGACCAGCTCAAGGCATCGGTCAAGGAAAGTGAACTCCAGTTCCTGAAATCGCAGATCAATCCGCATTTTTTGTTCAACAATCTGAACAATCTTTATTCTTATGCCATCGAGAAGTCGCCCAAGACCCCTTCTATCATCTTGGAACTATCTTCGCTGTTGCGGTATATGCTCTACGACTGCAAAGAGGATTTTGTTCCCTTGCACAAGGAAATCGAGCATCTCAAAAATTTTAGCCAATTGAGCGAACTACAGATCGAACACCGCGGAACCGTCGATTTCAAGACGGAAAACATCGGAACCAGCTATCAAATCGCGCCTTTGATATTGACCGTTTTTGTCGAAAATGCCTTTAAACACAGTACGGCAAGCCAATCGGAAAATATCTCGATTCGGACACATATTGAGATGACGGATCGGGGCGTCTTACGGTTTGAGTGTGTCAATTCATTCCATCCTACCACCAACACCGAACACCTTTCCCACGGTATAGGTTTGCAAAATGTACGAAAGCGGTTGCAACTCATCTATCCCGATGCGCATGCCTTGTCCATCGAAGAAGAAGATTCCTTATATTCGGTAAAGCTGAACATTGAACTTAACAAGGCCAACGTATGATCCGCTGTATCATAATAGAGGACCAACCACCGGCGCAGCGGGTATTGCAGCGGTACATCGACGATATGGATACCTTGGAGCTCAAATCCGTTTTCGCGGATGCGCTAAAGGCGATGGATTTTCTAAAAAACGAGCCCGTCGATCTTATCTTTCTTGACATCCATCTGCCCAAGATCTCGGGCATCGATTTTCTGAAAGCCCTGCCCCATAAGCCCCACGTGATATTGACCACCGCCTTTTCGGACTATGCCCTGGAAAGTTATGAATATCAGGTAGTGGACTATCTCCTAAAACCCTTTTCCTTCGAGCGCTTTGTAAAAGCGGTTTCCAAGGTGCCCCTTTCCCCGGGGGAAAGCGCAAGAAAAAGTGAATATAACGCAACCATTGACCCGGTAAAAAATGGTTCATCCAGAAACCACTCCATCCCAGAAATTATCTTCATAAAATCGGGCTACGAGCATTTAAAAATTAGGGTTGCCGACATCCAATTTATCCAATCGGAGGCCGATTATACCGAAATTTTTACGAAGGAAAAGAAGCATTTAACCTCCCATTCCCTTAAACATTGGCTCGGGACCCTTTCTGATGCCCGTTTCGTTCAGGTACATAAATCTTATATTGTGAACGTCACCAAGATCATGAAAGTTTCTGGTAACAGCATTTTCTTCGACAAGGATACCTTAGTACCCATCGGGCGAGCGTTTAAGGATGATTTTACGGAAAGGTACCTGAAGTGACGGGAATAGATTTTGGTCAGTGCATTATTCCGAGTAGCTACGGAAGAGAAACGTCTATTATTTTTAGTAACTTCGCGCCTGATTTGGCAACAATTTCCGAAAAGGGATTGACACCTTAACAAAAAATCAGGTCGCGTAGCTCAGCTGGATAGAGCATCTGCCTTCTAAGCAGACGGTCACAGGTTCGAATCCTGTCGCGATCACCAATGTTTACAGGGCTTCCGCAAATTGGAGGCCTTTTTTTATTCAAAAAATGCACAGTTTGCGCACACAAAAATATAATTTAACATAAGGGCTAATCAGTTGCTTGCCTGAGGCTGCAATTTAGCGATAAGCGACAGTGCGTCCAATACGTTCATGCCGTTTTTGATCGTGGTGTCGATAACGGACCTGATCTTGGCGAAGTTCTGTGCCTTCCCTGCGTTTTTGAACTGCCCCGATATTTTTTGTTTCACCTTCACGTTGCGTACCGCACGTTCCGATCCGTTGTTGTCGGGAGGGACCTCGGGGATATAGAGAAAGGTGAACAGGTTCTGTCGTTCCCTGCACATGCGACGGTAAAATGTGTACAGCTCTTTTTGCTTTTTGTCCGGTGGTTCCCCCAATAGTTTTTGCAGCCGCTGTACGATATCGGCCCTTTCGGTATCGTACTTTTCGCAACTCCCGTTCCGTCCGAGCCCGATGGCGTCGAGAAGCAGCTTTCCGAGATCCGCGGCCCATTTTGTGCCGTCGTACTTCTGGGACAGATAGTTCAGGTCCCTGAGCAGATGGGCCAGGCAGGTCTGGTGGTGCCCGGCGACGGTGCCCGTCTGCGGCCTCCACCCGTCGCGGACCAATGTCGCCCCGGGGAACCCTCCCGGAAAATGGGCGTCGATGGCCGATTTTCCCCTGCTCTCCGAATGTGCGATATAGGTAAGCAGTTCGTTCTGCCAGGTCCAGAACCAATGTTTTTCCCCGTTTACCTTTACACCGGTCTCGTCGGCCCCCACTACCGCGGAGGCGGCGACCCTTTGCCTTATCGTCTCGTAGAGCGGCGTGGCCCTGTCGGCGAACCGCGCCAGCAGATAGTGTATCCCGCCCTCGCTGATGTCGACGTTGAAAACGTCGCCCATCATCTCCTTCATACGCTTGAAGGGCAGGTACTGCCTTGCATGGAAATAGCCGATAAGCCCCTCGATGTTGCTCCCATAGCTTACCGGGGCGTCGACGCCTACCGGGAAGTCGGCGACCGTACGGCAACCGCAGGCGCATTGCGCCCCGTAGGTGCGGTATTCCGTCCATACCGCCCTGATCGGGGGTATGTCCACGGTCTGGCGGGACCTGTCCACCTCCGATGCCGTCCCTGCGAGCGACGATCCGCAGTTGCGGCAATAGTCGGGGCGCAGTTCCATGATATGGTCGGGATCCGCGGTCATCCTCAAGGTATTCCCCTTATGGCCGGGCTGCCCCCCGGGCTTCTTTCCGGTACTTTTTCGAAGGCTTTGGTTCTTCTTCGGTCGGTTCTCGTCCTTGGACGGGGGTACCGAGCTGTTGCGGCTGTTCTTTGGGTTCTCGAACTTGGCAAGGCGTTCGCGGAGATCGAGGTTCTCCTCGCGCAGATGGGAAACCTCCTTCTCCAGCACCTCCAAACGGGCCATGAGCACCTCTATAAGCTCCCTGTCGGTCAAACCTTTACATTTTCCCGAAAGATCCGAAATAGTTGACTGGGATCCAAATCCGGGGCCATCTTTTTTTGATTATTTTTGAGACTGATTAGTCACCTTTTAACTAACAATTTAGCAAAACGTCGAAAATTGATACTCAATTGTCGATAAATACCTTTGGAGGCTTTAGAATCCATTAGATTAGCGGTTCAAACGAAATTGAAATATGGGTACTCGTGCACACCTACAATTTTTTGATGCCAAAAGAAATTTCTATGAGATTCAAAGTAACGACTAATTGCCTTTTGCATATTTTAACTTTATTATTGTTTTTCTCTTGTTCGAAAAGCAAAGATGACTTAGAGCTAAATCCTATTGAAACCGGCTCTTTGATTGGAACCTTGAAACTTAACGATAGATTCGGAAACGAAAATTTAAATTATGAAGATGTATCCATTGACTTGATTGATGCTTATAAAAAAACTACTAAAATAAACGTCAACATTAGCGGTGAATTTGTTGCTAGTGCGCTTCCCAGCGGTAATACAATGCTTAATATTCATAAGCCGGGTTATGTTGGCAGGGACTCCATCATTTATGCTCAAACCGAATCTAGTGTAATATTGCCCCAAATCGAGCTATTGGAAAAATTACCATTTTCATTAACTATCACAGATTTTAGCTATACTAATGGTTTTTTGAACTATAGCACTGCTATAGATTTTCAGACCGACGAAAACTATCTAGTGAGTAATCTATTCTGCTTTGGAAAAAGCCCCAAAATTTCAATCAATAACCACAAATTATTACGCATACAGGGAGGAGGAACCAATGTCAGATATATCAATTCAGTCATTCGAGCTTCATCATCTTATGATATTTCCAATTTTTTATCTAACGGCTTTGAAAGAAGAGATACCGTTTATGTCGTTATGTATCCAGTTATTGAAACATTTGGTCCAAAGAATTATAATCAAAGTATAGACTTTGATAACATTATTTATAACATGGATAACACTTCTAATGTAATGTCATTTATTTTAAAATGAACTACCCCGAGGCAAGCCGTCGGGGTATCAAAACAATTTAAGCTGATTTCTGTGCAACTTTTCATACTCTGTTCTGCCCTGGTTCTGGAGGTACTTCTTGATTACCTCCTCATTGGCGTACTGCCCTACGGTAT
>DASSWC010000365.1:0-5001 GCA_035705395.1 Pricia sp.
ACGTCCCTGAATTCCATCGCCGAGAAAAACGAATTGCAGTCCTTTTTCGGCAGGCTCAATTATGGGTATGCGGATAAATATTTGGTGACCGCGACCATTCGTGCCGACGGTTCCTCTAAATTCGGGGCGAACAACGAATACGGGTATTTTCCATCTTTGGCCTTGGCATGGAATATCGGGAAAGAGGATTTTTTGGCCGACAACACTGCTATCAACAACCTCAAACTACGGGCAAGCTGGGGCCAGACCGGTAATCAGGAAGGGATAGACAATAAGGTTACCCTGGCCAGTTTTACGGACAGCAAAGCGGATAACGATACCTATCCCCTTACCCCGGGTGCCACTACCTCCGATGGATATCCGTTCGGAACGGTACCTGCACGTACCGCCAATCCGGACCTGCAGTGGGAGGTGGCCACTCAATTGGATGTCGGTCTTGATTTCGGCTTGTTTAACAACAGGGTAACGGGAACCTTAGACTACTTTAGAAAGGTCACCACTGAGGTGGTACTGTTCTCAAATAGGATAGATCCCATTCAACCTACAGAAAAAATATGGACGAACGTTCCCGATTTGGAAATCCATAATTCAGGCTTCGAGGTTTCCTTGGACTACAACACCCAAATCGGGGAAGATTTCTTTATGAACGTCGGGGGTAATATGACCTTGATCGACAACGAAATCCGAAACTCCCCTTTTCAGATATTGACTACCGGTGCCGCACAAGGTGCCGGGCAGACAGGGGCAACAATCAACGGATATCTGAACGGGGAGCCTGCCGGTTCGTTCTTTATGAAGGAATTTATCGGGATAGGGCCCGACGGTTTCAATCAGTTTCGCGATGTCAACGGCGACGGCGAGTCCCTTGACAATGACCGGATCGCGGTAGGAACGGCGACCCCCGACCTATATTACGCCGTTAACCTCAGCTTTAATTATAAGGACTTCGATTTAGGCTTTAATTTTAATGGGGTCTCCGGAAACAAGGTGTACAACCATACCGCCATGTCCCTTTTCAGCAAGGCACAATTGAACAATAACCTGAACACTACCGATTTTGCCGTTCAATTTCCCAATGAGGACACCAGTAACTCCAATGAAGTGTCGACCCGGTATTTGGAGGACGCTGATTTTTTGCGATTGAACAACGCTACCTTAGGGTACAATCTTGACCCGCAAAAGTTTGGATTGGGGGATTTGATCAGCCAAGTCCGTTTTACGCTGACCGGTCAAAACCTGTTCGTGATTACCGATTACTCCGGATTTGATCCCGAAGTGAACACCGGCGATGAAATAGATGGCATACAGACTTTCGGTATCGACCGCTTTACCTATCCTTCCCCCAGAACCGTGCTGGTAGGCTTGAATGTAACCTTTTAAAAAACCGACGATGAATCGACCATTAACAAATTTTGCACCGATGGCTAAAAATAAACTCATAATATCCGCATTGCTATTATGCTCCTTCGTACACTGGAACTGTACCGATCTGGACGAGGAGCTGATTGACGAATCCCTGACCGGTTCCCAGGCAGAGGTGGTCAGTGGGGCCATCGCACCAGCCTATGGCTATGTGTCATGGACTTGGCGACACACGAATTACTACGGCCTGCAGCTTATTCCTTCCGATGAGGCCATCTTGCCCTACCGGGGCGGTACCGATTGGTTCGACGGAGGTAAATTCCTGGCGGCACACGCCCACAATTTTACACCGACCAACGACCTTGTGGCCAGTGGATGGAACGAACTTACCACGAATATCTCCCGAACCTTGGCAGCCATCGAAACCTTGCGTCCCTTAGCCGAGGAAGGAAATTCGGAAGCGACAGGGGCCTTGTACGAAATGATAGCCCTTAGAGCCTATTTGAACATGTTGCTTCTGGATAGTTGGGGCCTTGTACTTGAAAAGGAAACCGCGGAACAAGAACTTTCGACCGTGCTAAAGACCCAGGATGCTATCGACTATATCAAAAATGAATTGCTGTCGGTGGTCGATGTAATCAACACCGACAAAGGGCCTGGGAGAATGACGCAATCCGCCGTTTGGGGCCTCTTGGCACGATTGCATCTGAACGCAGCCGTGTATCGTGATCCTTACGGAACCCCTAACTTTACCCAAGAGGATATGGACAAGGTTATCGAGTACACCGATAACATCATCAATTCAGGCGGTTTTTCCCTATCTCCGGAATATTTCGATCTCTTCAACGACGACAACCACGACAATCCGGAACTCATATTCGCCCTGGACCAGCGCGGCGTCTTGGAACTGGAGCACAGCCGTTGGGCGTATTGGTCGATTGCGGGCTCCATGTTCCCCAGACCTGAATACCCCGGTGCGGACGGTACGGACGGTCCGGCTATTACCCCCGATTTTTATCAGACGTGGGTCGATGCCTACGGCAGTGTCGATCCTGCGGATGCGGATGCCCGGTTTTATAAAAAGAATACCATTATTCCCGAAGAACAATTGCAAGACTTAGAGGGTCGTGCGCCATTGGTGGCCACGGAAACCGAAGACAGCTATTATTGTGTCGAACCGGTCGAATTTGAAATGGACCGCGGAATTTTACGTGGCATTCAATGGGGACCCAGAAAAAACGATGAAGGCCAATTTTTTACCTGTGACACTGGGGGGGTGCGGATTTATCCCGTCGTACAAACAAAGGGAAGCGGACCGGAAAGGGACGTCGGCTACGTCAATCACACCTTGGAGGTCAACTTTACCAACGAAGGGTCCCTGCACAATACAGGCTATCGTTGTTCAAAATACCAGTTCAGCCGAACCTCCGACGATGGTAATAACTTTAGCAGTGTGGATCTTGTGCTCATGCGATTGGCCGAAATCTATCTGATGCGGGCCGAGGCCAAATTACGCAACGGGGATGCCGCGGGGGCGTTGGCAGATGTGAATACGGTAAGGACCTCTAGAAATGCCCGCCCGGAACAGACCCCCGAAGCCTTATCGGCGGTGGATTTGGACATCCTGTACCGCGAGCGCGGCTTTGAGCTGTATTGGGAAGGATTTCGAAGGGGCGATCAGATCCGTTTCGGCACGTATGAGGATTCTTGGACCGAAAAGACCGATTCCGACGTCAACAAAAGATTGTTCCCCATTCCGCAAAGTGCCGTCGACGCCGCTTCGGGAACAGAAGGGTTTTTGGAGCAGAACCCCGGATACTAAAGCCCGAACAAACTCGGTAACCACAGGCTCAACGCCGGAATATAGGTGACCAGCATTAAGGCAATGACCATGGCGACGAACAGGGGCAGCAAGGGCTTTATGACCTTTTCGATCGTAGTTTTGGCTATACCGACCCCCACGAACAGCACCGAACCGACCGGCGGGGTACAGAGGCCAATACAAAGGTTCATCACCATAATAATCCCGAAATGTACGGGATCCAGTCCCAGTTTGGTCACTACGGGCAAAAATATAGGGGTGAATATGAGAACGGCCGGGGTCATATCCATAAAAATCCCTACGCAAAGCAACAACAGATTGATAATCAATAATATGACAATCGGATTATCGCTAAGAGCCAAAAGCCCCGAGCTGATATCCTGCGGAATATTCTCGTAGGACAAAGCCCAAGACATACTGATCGAGGTGCCAATAAGCAGCATTACAATAGCGGTAGTGGCTGAAGAATCCAATAGAATTGGCGGCAGTTTCGGAAAGGTGATTTCTTTGTAGAAGAACCCGAGCAAAAGGCTGTAAAGCACTGCGATGGCCGAAGCTTCCGTCGCCGTGAAGATGCCTGCCACGATGCCGCCGATGACCACGACTAACATCATCAGGCTAGGCAATGCGTCTATAAAGGTTGTGAAGACTTGGCGCAGCGTACTCCGCTTTCCCCGTTTAAACCCTTTTTTCCGGGCCCAAAGCGAGGCGACGATCATGAGGAACAGTCCTGTGAGTATGCCCGGGATATATCCGGCCAAGAACAGGGCGGCTATCGAGGCACCCCCACTGGCCAGGGAATAGACGATGAGCACGTTGCTGGGGGGGATGACCAGACCGGTAGTTGCCGAGGTAATATTGACGGCCGCACCGAACTCCCTAGTGTAGCCCTCCTTTTCCATTTCCGGGCCTATGATACTGCCCATGGCCGATGCCGCAGCCATGGCCGAACCGGCAATGGCCCCCATCAGCATGGCGGAAATGACATTGATGAGCGCCAGACCGCCCGGCAATGAACCTACCAAGGTCTTGGCAAAGGCGATCAGGCGGTGGGCGATACCGCCCTTGTTCATCAATTCTCCCGAAAGAATGAACAGGGGTATGGCCAGCAGGGCGAAACTGTCGAGGCCCGTTCCAATACGTTGCGATACCGTGGTAAACGCGGGCATAAAAGGAATACTCGTCAGCATGGTCAGTACCGACGATATGGCAATGCTCCAAGCTACGGGCGTTCCTATGGCCAATAAGGTTATAAAACTAATGACCAGTACCAAAATGGGAAGGTATTCCATGGGGCTTATTTCTTTAGGAGATCGGAAAGTTTATAATAGATGATCAAAACCCCGCTGATGGGAATGACCAAGTATACCAATGCAATGGGGACCTGTAGCGCGGGGGAATGTTGGTCGAGCACGTAAACGATATATACGAGCCGCGACCCCCCGATAACGAAGACGCAGAGAGCGAACAGGATGATGAGCCAATCCACAATACCCCGTAGGCGTTTTTGGGTTTTTTCACCGAATCGCTTTGGCAGCACGTCGATGGCCACATGCAGGTTCTGACCCGAGACGTAGGCCGCCCCCAGGATGCCGATCCAGATCAAAAGATATCGTGCCAATTCGTCGGTAAAGGAACTGGGGGAGCCCAACAAAAAACGGCTGAATACCTGCCAAAGTACGTTCAGCGTCATTACGGCCATAAGAATGACCAGAACATTGGCCAATGTTTTATCGATGGTTTTTCGAAGTTGCATTTTTAAAACAAGGTTTGGTTGAGATTACTATATTTTTGGAATTGGGTGCGTGGAAAATGTA
>DASSWC010000366.1:0-13129 GCA_035705395.1 Pricia sp.
AGGCTTTTTCCGAGATTTTCGGGGTAAGGGAGGTCACATCCTTTGAGCTGTAGGTAGTATCGTCGACCTTTCGTAGAAAATCCCCCGAATTCAGGATTTTAAAAATTAAGCGATCGCCTTCTTCCCCGTATTTTCCCATCAGGGTTTCGTAATTTTCAAAGGAAGGGGTTTCAATGGGTTGAAAACCAAATATTTCGAAGTGTTTTTTAATAACTGCGAAGATATAGTTGCGCTTGGCAACTTCATGGGGCGTAAAATCCCGGGTGCCCTTGGGGATACTTGGTTGTTGTGCCATAGGTGCTAGTTGAAATGCAAATATAATCGTTTGGGGATTGTCTTCGCCCGGGGTTGTCTAAGTTAGGGGTTGTCAGAGGTGTCTAGCACCTGCGGGACCGGTTGTTGTGTCACAAAAGCGGTCAGGAAGTTGGTGGGCCAATGACATTTTCGAACCATTGATACAAATCACCTTTGGTGATTACCGCCCCCTGCTCTATCAATTGGAATTTATCAAGATTAGGCGCATCGGAATAGGCCTTCGAAGCGGTCAAGTATTCCACATAATCGGATTGCCAATTTTTCTTGAACCAGTCGAAGCCCATTTTTGTCGTCAAATCCACATCGGGATTCATCACCTTTACAGATAGCAGTTTCATTTCCTTATCGGTACAACGGAAGAGGTGCATGTTCTGGGCGGAAACGTTTTCCAAATAGGCTACCTTGCCGAGTACCCCTTCCCATATCAAATCGCTAAAGACATCGATTTCGTCTTCGGCGACTTCGGGCTTATCCTGCTTCAGGTTTTTCCACTCCTCCCCGGTAATGGACTGGGTCGCTAGGAAATTGATAAACTCCGGTTGCAGTTCTTCCAGTTGTTGCCGCGTTAGCCTTCTGTACTTCATGCTGCAAAATTAAGTGACTGTTTCAAAGTTGGAATCTGTTTATTTCCCCATAAACATGCAGGAAGATAACACAAAAAAGCCCTCCTGTTGGTACGGGAAGGCCTGATGCGATTTCTTTAAAATTTTAGTTCTGCTGCTCCGCGACGACTTCGAAATCGAATTCTACGACTACATCCCTGTGCAATCGGATGTCGGCGGTGTAAGGCCCCGCCCTTTTTATGGCGCCTCCTTTGATGCTGATAAATTTTTTGTCAATTTCATGACCTTCCCTTGCGAGAACGTTCGATAGATCGGCAGCACTGATCGAACCGAACAATTTGTCGGCAGCCCCTACTTTCGCCGGTATCTTTACTTCCAAAGTCTTCAAGGCTTCGGCGGTCTTTTCCGCGGAATCGACGACCTTTTTCTCCTTATGGGCCTTCTGGCGTAGGTTTTCCTCCAACACTTTTTTCGCCGATGGGGTAGCCATGGCGGCCAAGCCCCGCGGAATGAGATAGTTTCTCCCGTATCCGCTCTTTACATCCACGAGATCATCCTTAAAGCCCAAATGTTCAACGTCTTGTTTTAGTATAAGTTCCATTTCGCCTAGATTATTTTAATAAGTCCCCTACGTACGGCATGAGTGCTATATGCCGACATCTTTTAATCGCCTGGGCAGCCTTGCGCTGATATTTCAATGAAGTACCGGTAAGCCTTCGGGGCAGAATTTTGCCCTGTTCGTTGACCAGTTTCATCAAGAAATCCGGGTCTTTGTAATCGATATACTTGATACCGGATTTCTTGAAGCGACAATACTTCTTTTTTGTATTGGTCTCGATGTTCAATGGGGTCAGATAGCGGATTTCGCCATCCTTTTTCCCTTTTGCCTGTTGCTGTAATGTTGCCATAGTTCTTTACGCTTTGGTGGTTAACCTTGATCTTCTTTTTTCCGCCCACGCGATGGCGTGCTTATCCAATTTGACCGTCAAAAAACGCATAACGCGCTCGTCCCGCTTGAGTTCTTGCTCATAGGGGCCGATGGCCTCCCCGGGTACGGTAAACTCGAACAAGTGGTAAAACCCACTCTTTTTGTGTTGTATGGCATAGGCCAATTTTTTGAGCCCCCAGTTTTCCTTGGAGACCATCTTGGCGCCATTCTTAATCAAGAAATCCTCGAATTTCTTGGCTGTTTCCGCCACCTGTTCATCAGATAGCACGGGATTCAAAATGAAAACAGTTTCGTAATGGTTCATAAATATGTGATTTTTTAAGAGCGCAAAAATAAGAATATTTACGACACCTCACAAGAAAAGAGGACTTTCTTCGTTATACTAGGGAATAAACCCAAAAATCGATGTTAACCCAAATCTTAACCTTAATGTTCGTCGCTCTTTATACGTAAAAAACTACAACCTACACATTTTTTTCACAATTCAAGGTGTTTTTTTAGTATTTTGTCGACGATTTAACCAACAAATCGACCTATTTATGAAATTAAAATGTATTATCGTAGACGATTCATCCATGCAACGGATGGCTGTCGCTAAGCTGGCTAACAGTCACCCCCAACTTGCTATGGTGGCGGAATACAGTAACGCGATCGAAGCCAAAAATGGCATCAAGAATCTCGATGTGGACCTTATTTTTCTTGATGTCGAGATGCCCATTATCAACGGATTCGACCTACTCGAATCCCTCGAAAATAGTCCCCAGGTCATCTTGATTACCGGAAAGCCCGATTACGCGCTGAAGGCATTCGATTACGATGTAACCGACTATCTTCATAAGCCGATAACCATGGCCCGCTTCGATGCCTCCGTAAAAAGAGCCATCCAGAAATACGAGCAGCTGCATCAGGTTCACGAGGATGAGGAACATATCTTCGTAAAAAGTAACCTCAAGAAGCGCAAGGTCATCCTAAACGATATCAAATGGGTCGAGGCACTCGGCGATTACATCAAGCTGGTGACCGATGAGGCGAACATCGTCATCCTGTCGACCATGAAATCCTTTGAAAAGGAGCTGCCGGAGAAATTTCTTCGTATCCACAAGTCCTATATCGTAAACTTGGAGCGTATCGAGAAGTTCAACAGCAAAAACGTCGAAGTTAGCGGTAAGTCCATTCCCTTAAGCCGGAACAAGAAGACCGAGTTGGCCGAAGCATTGAGCAACGTATAACGACTTCTACTTTAGTAAAACGGCCCTTTTTCAATCTGAAAAAGGGCCTTTTTTTCGTGCGTCTGGCATGGCCCATGTTTAATGATCATAAGTCACAAGTCCTCTACCTTCTTTTTTCATTCTTGCTTTTGTCTACACGCTTTTTACCGTTCCCGCTCAAATATGGTCTACATCATATATCACCCGCACGCTGCGAAACTGCGAGACGGCATTAAATGACTTTTCGATACGCTTGATAATGACCTTGGTTTTGGTTAGGGATCTCTCGTACGGAATCTTGATCATCACATTTTTCAAATACTGGTTGCGTATTCGCGCCACCGGCGGAAATTCAGGCCCCAGCACATTGCCACCCAAGCTATTGCGAAGCGCTTGGGTGAACCACTCGGAGGCTTCGTTCAAACGGTTGTACTCCTTATGCTTAAAGGTGATTCTGACAATCCGGTTTTGTGGGGGATATTTATAGTGTTCCCGCTCATACAACTGTTCTTTGTACATCCCCTCATAATCGTTATTGGATACCTGTTTCAGAATCTGGTGAAAGGGATTGTAGCTTTGAATGATGACCCTGCCCCTTTTTTGGGTCCGCCCTGCCCTACCCGCCACCTGGGTCAATAATTGGAAACAGCGCTCGTGTGCCCGGTAGTCCGGAAAATTTAAAAGGGAATCCGCGTTCATGATACCCACCAGGCCTACATTCCTGAAATCCAGCCCCTTGGTCAACATTTGGGTGCCTACAAGGATGTCCATTTCCTGCTGTTCGAAGGCCGTAATGATTTTTTCGTAGCCGTGCTTCCCTCGGGTCGTGTCCAAATCCATCCGCCAGGTCTTGGCCTCGGGCAACAGGGTTTCCAGCTCCTTTTCGACCTGTTCGGTACCGAAGCCCTTGGTGTCCAGATCTGGACTTCCGCAGGCCGGGCAGCTTTCCGGAAGGGCCATGTGGTACCCGCAGTAATGGCAGCGCAGCTGCTTTTTGTACTTATGGTACGTGAGGCTTACATCACAATTTGGGCATTGGGGGGCGTGTCCGCAAGTCATACATTCCACTATAGGCGCAAACCCCCTACGGTTTTGAAAGAGGATGACCTGTTCGCCGGCATCCAGGCTTTCTTGTATCTCTTCTAGCAAACGCTCTGAAAAATGACCTTTCATCCGTCGTTTTCGGGTCTGTTCCTTCAGGTCGACCAGTTCGATGTCAGGCATCCGTACATTCCCGAATCGCCGCTTGATTTCGGTGTGCCCGTATTTTCCGGTCCGGGCATTATACGTGCTTTCGATACTGGGCGTTGCCGAACCCAATAGAATGTGGCTTTGGTGCATGTTGGCCAAGACGATGGCCGCATCGCGGGCATGGTACCGGGGAGCGGGGTCGAACTGCTTGAAAGAGCCCTCGTGCTCCTCGTCGACGATAATCAGTCCCAAATTCGAATAGGGCAAAAACAAGGCCGACCGGGCTCCGATAAGAATCTGGGCCTTCGATTTTTGGCCCAAAACGTTGTTCCACACTTCTACCCTTTCCTGGATGTTGTATTTGGAATGGTAGACGGATACCTTTTCCCCGAAATAATCCTGCAAGCGGGAAATCAGCTGGGTGGTCAGGGCGATCTCGGGCAAAAGGTAGAGGGCCTGTTTTCCGGATTGGATGCATTGCTCGATCAATTTCACGTATACCTCGGTCTTGCCCGAAGAGGTAACCCCGTGCAAAAGGGCCGGTTTGTTATCTTCAAAACTTTGGGTTATATCCGATAGGGCCTGTTGCTGGTACTCGTTCAAGGCCTTCAACGCGTAATTTTCGGGATGGCCTTCGTAGTTCACCCGATCCGTACGTATAAAATATTCCTCCAGGATTCCTTTGTCCACCAAAGTTTTGATGATTGCATTGGAGCTCCCACTGATTTCCTCGAGATCGGTAACCTTGATGGGCTTTTTTTTGACGGCCTGCAACTGAAATAGCGACAGTACAACCTGGCTTTGTTTCGGCGCACGGGTCAAGGCTTCTAACAGGGCCTCCAGCTTTTCTTCGGACAGATATTCCGCCCCAAGCTTGACGTACCGTACCAATTTCGGTTTGTACTGCTCGTACATTTCCTCTTTTAATAGGATGACCCTTTTTTCGAGCAGCCGGTTGAGTACCGGTAGGATGTTTTTCCGGTCGACGATATCACTGACCTCCTTGACCTTTAAGGTGGACTGGTGCTGCAGGGCCTCGTAAATGAGGAACTCGTCGTCTTCCAAATCACTTTCGTCCACCCCTACCCTTTCGTTCCGCAGAATTAAGGTCTCGCTTTCCAATAAAAAGGCACCCGGTACGGCGGCGCGGAACACTTCGCCCAAGGTACACATATAGTAATCGGCAATCCACTGCCAATGTTTTAATTGGATGGGATTCACGATAGGATATTCGTCCAATATACGGTAGATTTCCTTCGCTTCGTACACCTCCGGTGCGGTGGTGTGTACCTCGTGCACCAGGGCGGTATAGATCTTTGATTTGCCAAAAGGCACACCCACCCGCATGCCGGGCTGCAAGAATTCCGCCTCGGATTTGGATACGCTATACGTAAAGCTTTTTTCTAGGGGAATCGGAAGGATGACATTGATGAAATAGGACATAACAATCGGAATATGTTCAGCCCTCAACGCGTTGCCAGGTCTGTGTTCGATACACAAATGCCCAATACCCGCGGACCATCAGCTCGTCGGGATTATCGGGGTTCAACCATATCTTACATCGGAAGGTCATGGCCTGTTGGGGATCGAACAGGGTGTCCCCTTTGTAAATGCCATCCCCTTTGTGTTCCGCATCCTCGATAATGGTCATTCCCAAAACGGGTTGGTCCTTACGGTCGCCTTCACATTTTTTACAGATAAAATTTTCTTTTCCCGGTTCGACGATTTCGATGACCTTGCCATCCATCAATCCCTTTTCATCCTTATAGATGTCGATAATCGCCTTGGGTTTTCCGGTACGGTCGTCGATGGTCTTCCATGTTCCGAAAACGGACTGCGCATGGGCGACGGGTAGGGTCATCGTCACAAGTAGAAAAATAGTCCATATATTCATTCCCATCCTGTCATTCATTCCCATCCTGTCTTTTATAAGTTTTCCGTAGTGAGTTCATAGTGGCGTTCAGCTCAAAACCGAGCAACAATATATTGGAATTTATCCATATATAGACCATCAAAATCAATAATCCCCCTAAAGCGCCGTATAACTCATTGTAGCGTGCGAATTTTTCGACATATACACCAAAAAGATAGGATGTCAGCATGAACAACAGGGTCGTGACCAAGGCGCCGATGGAGAAAAATCGGGCCTGTTTGCCCTCGGCCGTCCCGAAATAATAGAGAATGGCGGTTGTAAAATAGGATAAGATAATGAAAAACAGCACCTTGCCGATCTGTGCCCCGACGATATCGCTTTCCGTCAGGTCGTACCCCCGCGTCTTGGCCGCCCAAACGCTTAGATAGTCCAAAATATAAAATTCGAAGTACACAAAAATGACCGCGCCCACAATGAGCGAAACCGACAAAATAACCCCGACCATCAAGGCATAGAGGTATTGCCTGAAAAAATTACGGGTCAGTTCGACGTGGTAGGAATTCTCGAAGCCCCCAAAAATGGCATTGACGCCGTTGGCCATCAAAAAGATGGAAATTACAAATGCCGAGGATAAAAGTCCGCCTTGCTTTTGGTCTTTTATCTGCTGGTAGATTTCATGAAAGTAATCGCTGGTAGCGGAGGGGAGAAAGGATTCCAGGAACAACAGAAACTGAAAATCAAAATTCTCCGTTCCGACGCTGACGTAGGGAATGACGAACGGCACCAAAGTCAGCAAAAAAATAAGCAGGGGGAAAAGGGCGAGGAAGAGGTTGAACGCAATTGAACTCGCCCGGGTGGACAGGGTACCTTTCAGGAGTCCGAAAAAATAAATTTCCAACAGTCCGTAAAGCGAAAGGCCCTCGAAGGCCGGAAGCTTTATACCCTGAAGAAAGCGCACCACGCGCTTGGCAAAGGGTATGCGCCATAATCTTTCCTCATTTTTTTGGGACATTGCTACGTGGTTTCGTGAAAGGGCGCTACATTGCCTTTAGGCTCAAATCCATATTATATACGGAATGCGTTAATGCCCCCGACGAAATATAATCCACCCCGCATTCGGCATATTTTCGCAACGTGGTATGGTCGATGCCGCCCGAAGATTCCGTCTGGCAAGTATCGCCGATGAGCGCGACCGCCTTACGGGTATCCTCGTAGCTAAAATTGTCGATCAAAATGCGGGAAATGCCTTCACATTGCAAAATTTCGTGGATTTCGTCCAAATTTCTGGCCTCGACGACAATTTTAAGATTCCGATCGGTATCCTTTAAATACCGCCTGGTTTTTTGAATGGCCTGGGTAATGCCCCCGGCAAAATCGATATGGTTGTCCTTCAGCATGATCATGTCGTAGAGGGCGAACCGATGGTTTTCGCCACCGCCGATCTTGACGGCCCACTTTTCCAAGGCGCGTATCCCGGGTGTCGTTTTTCGGGTATCGAGAATTTTCGTGTCGGTACCTTCCAAAAGTTTTACGAATTCACGGGTTTTGGTGGCAATGGCACTCATCCGCTGCATGGCGTTCAGTACCAGCCGTTCGCTTCTCAGGATGCTCCGCGAACTCCCCGAAACATGGAAAGTGATATCGCCGTGTTGGACGGCAGCACCATCCTGAACGAGGACATCCATTTGTAAACTATCATCCACATAGGCAAAAATCTGCCTGGCAAAGTCCACGCCCGCGATGATGCCATTGTCCTTGACCAACAAGCGGGCCTGTCCGGTAGCGGATTCGGGAATACAGGCCAGCGAGCTGTGGTCGCCGTCACCAACATCCTCCCGGATGGCATTTTTTATAATGATATCGATCTCGTTTTGGAACTGGATTTCGGAAATCATGGATACGGAATTGGAATCGTGCTAAATTAAGCAATAGTTATCAGGGGAGGCACTTTGCCCTAACTTTGTAAACGGTTTTCGGCCTTTGATCTAATTTTTAAAACGCCTGAAAATCCCGACCCCTAAAATTTTACAAGATGACCATAAGAATTCTCGCCATCGGAAAAACGGACAGCAGACCTTTGCAGCAACTGGTCTCGGAATACGAAAACCGATTGAAACACTATGTCCGGTTCGAACTCGAAACCCTACCCGATATCAAGAACGCAAAAAATCTGTCGGAAGTACGGCAAAAGGAGAAGGAAGGGGAATTGATCCTTAAAAATCTGGATCCGACCGATGTTTTGGTACTTTTCGATGAAAACGGAAAGCAATTCCCCTCCCTTGATTTCTCCAAATACCTTCAAAAGAAAATGAACGCCGGTATCAGGCAATTGGTTTTTGCCATCGGTGGACCTTATGGTTTCAGCGAGGGCGTGTATGCGAAATCACAGGGCAAAATTAGCTTATCGAAAATGACCTTTTCACATCAAATGGTGCGGTTGTTCGCGGTGGAGCAAATCTATCGTGCGTTTACGATTTTGAGGAACGAGCCGTATCATCACGGGTGAGGTTCAATACAACACCCGAAACTTAATCGTATTCTGGACTTTTTTTAGCGCCTTGATCACATCTTTATTATACTCCTTGTCCAAATCCGTGATTACATAGCCCACTTCGCTGTCCGTGGAAAGATATTGACCGGAGATGTTGAGATCGTACTCCGCCAGCACCGCATTGATTTTCGCCATGATGCCGGGAACGTTCTTGTGGATGTGCAAAAAGCGATGCGCCCTTTGCAGTTTCGGTAAGCGGATGTTCGGAAAATTTACGGAATCGACCGTGTTCCCGGAGTTGATATAGTCCATGATTTTATTAGGCACGAATTCAGCGATATCGCGCTGGGCCTCCTCGGTACTACCTCCGATATGCGGCGTCAGGATCACATTGTCCAATCCCTGTAGCTGCGTCTGGAACTCCCCGTTACTACTAGGTTCTTCGGGATATACGTCGATGGCCGCCCCGGCCAATTTACCGCTTTTGAGCGCTTTCGCCAAAGCCTCGATATCGACCACAAAGCCTCTGGAAAGGTTGATCAACAATGCTCCGTCGCGCATCTGGTTTATCTCGCGTTCCCCGATAAAATTCTTGTTTGCGGGGTTATCGTCAATATGCAGGGTAACCACATCGGAAACGTTCAAAAGATCTTCGAGCGTGCCGCATTTTTTTGCGTTGCCCAGTGCCAGACTGTCTTCGATATCGTAGTAGTAGACCCGCATGCCCAAGGCTTCCGCCAAGATGGACAGTTGTTTCCCGATGTTGCCGTAGCCCACGATACCGAGGTTTTTTCCGCGTACCTCACGGGAGCCTACCGCGGTTTTCTGCCAGGAACCGCTGTGAATCTCGGTGCTTCTGGGGAAGATACTGCGCGTCAGCATAATAATCTCCCCAATGGCTAGTTCCACCACGGATCGCGTGTTACTATAGGGCGCGTTGAACACGACTACCCCCTTTTTCTTGGCATATTCAAGGTCGATCTGGGTCGTTCCGATGCAAAAGGCGCCGACTACCAATAGCTTGTTGGCGGCATCGAGCACTTTCTGGGTCACTTGGGTCTTCGAACGGATACCCAATACATGCACGCCCTTGATTCTTTCGATCAATTCTTCCTCGGGGATGCTATGTTTGAGCAGTTCAACGGAAAATCCATCCTCCGATAAGTTCTCGAACGCATTGGGGTGCACGTTTTCAAGCAATAATATCTTGATTCGGTTCTTGGGATAGGATAGGTTTCTAGGCAAATCGTTCACGTATAAAAATTCATCCATATTAGGGGTTATATAATCGGCTTTGTTTGTGGCCTTCTCGCGATGTACGTTCTCGGTATAGGCAAAGAATTTGTGGGCAATGCCCGCCTCGCGCATCACATAATCGCTGTATCCGTCGCCGATGACCTGTACCTCGCCCTCAAGCTTTAACCGCTTTAGGCATTCGATTTTTCCGTTGTGGGTCGCGAGCACGTTATCCTCATCAAAACCGATGATATTTCCCGCGTCATCAAATTCAAAGGTATTGGCGTAGACCCGCTCCGAGGGAATGTTGTATTCCTTGACAATGGGGTCGATAAATTCCTTGAATCCACAGGAAATCACGTAGATATCCTTTGAAAAATTTTCAAAAAATTCTCTATTGGCGGCGATGGATTTCGATATTTTCTGTCGCAGCTCTTCCACAAGCGGACCCAGGTCGTTCTTGTGGGCGTTCAGCAACTTGATACGGCGTTCCAAGGATTCCGTAAAGGAAATATCTCCATCGATGCCCAAATTGGTAATCGCCTGGATCTTGTCTATGATTTCATCCCGATTCGATTGACCTTTGAGGGTCATTTCCGCCAGCACGTCGAGCGCCTCTACCCGGGTCAAGGTACTGTCAAAATCGAACACGTACTTTCTTCCAGTTTCCACCATATGTCCCGTTTCTATTCCGTTGGGTCAATGTCCTTCCCCGAGTCACTGCTTTTAGTGTGCTACTTGCGGGCAAGGTTCAATTTGAAAAATAGAGGCACAAAAATAAAGATTAATTCCGTCCGGTTGCAGGGAATGCCGCTAAAAGTTATACCTATAACAAATTCCCGTTAGAACCACCTCCGTACCAGCAAACAGTATTGTTTATAATCCCTTCCAAATTTTTGATGGAGCGCCCTTTCTTCCGGTAGGATCTGAAAATGGTTCATATAAGCGACGAAACCTGCGGCGACTAGTGTGTTGAAGGCATTTCCCAACCAAATCCCCCAGGCCAGTAAGAGCATCAACAAGGCCAGATACATCGGGTTACGGGAGTAGGCATAGATACCGTTTTCGATCAGGATTTTGGCCTTGTTCGGATGCGTTGGACTTATGGTGGTCTTGGCCCTATAGAACTGGAAAAGTGCCGTGCCCACTACGATAATGGCAGATATGACCAGGGCGGCCATCAGATAATGGCGTCCAAAAAAATCGAAATGCCCGAACGGCAAATATTCGGCGAGCAAGTACATCATCAGGCCAAAAATCAAAAACACGGCGACAGGGGGAACTTTTAATTTCATGGCCCTAAATTACTATTTTTGAACCTGAAAAGATCAAAACTTGTATATTACCCAGCGGATTTGCATCTGCCGAACCCTGGTCCTATTTTACACCGATCCGGCAACTGTTACACCGATTCGGCAACCGTTACACCAATCCGGCAACCGTGTGATTTTGAATCCGAATACTTCCAATGATGAAACTTGTTTTTGCGACACACAACCGGCACAAATTCGACGAGGTGAAGAAATTGGTCCCTGCCCATATCGACCTGGTCACACTAGCGGATATTGGCTGCACCGAAGAAATTCCGGAAACGGGAGAAACCCTGGAGGCGAATGCCCGTATGAAGGCGGACTATGTTACCGAACATTTTGGACTGTCGTGTTTTGCCGATGACACGGGCCTTCTTGTGGATGTCCTGCACGGAGCGCCCGGCGTATACTCTGCCCGCTATGCCGGAGAACAAAGGAATGCCGGGGATAATATGGAAAAGCTGCTGGCGGCATTGGAAAACAAAGGCAATCGAAAAGCCAGATTTTCCACCGTAATCGCCCTTAACCTGATCGCGCGCCAAGCCGGAAATCCCGACAGGAATCCCGACCGGAACCAAGATCAGAGCCAGGGTTACAACCAAGATCAAAGCCAGGCTAACAACTTGGATTTGGACCAAGCCCCGAATCCCGACCGGAACCAAGTCCAGAGCCAGGGTTACAACCATGACCAGAGCCTGGCTAACAACCTGGATTGGGACCCGGACCAGGAAGAAACCCTGTACCGCAAGGGGGACACGCACATTTTTGAGGGCTCGGTAGAAGGCGAGATCACCAGACAAAGACAGGGGGTCGGCGGATTCGGCTATGACCCTATCTTTAAGCCTACAGGATATGACAAAACCTTTGCGGAACTTCCGCTCGAGATCAAAAACCGAATTGGCCACCGGGGGAAGGCCATCCGCCATCTCCTGACCTTTCTGAAAAAATAGTGCCTGTTTACTTAATGGTACAATCCTGTCCTCCCCCCTGGTAGATTGCATTCATTGGTCGCAAACAATCGTCGTTTGGTACCAATGACGCTGCAATTTTAAATAAAATAGGCCATGTCGATAAATAAATGTACCTTTGCCGCCTTTAACACCTAACTAAGGGTGAAATAACGCCGCCGGTATGGCAGGTGTTGTACGGAGAAGTCCAATGGGTTATACGCTAATCGCTCTCTACAACACACATATTTGCGATTAACGATAACATATTATGACAAAATTTGAAGCATTGGGGCTTGACAAAGCCCTATTGGATGCCGTGGCCGACATGGGATTCGAATCCCCCTCGGAAGTACAGGAAAAAGCCATCCCCGTTTTATTGGATAAGAAAACCGATCTGGTCGCACTCGCCCAGACGGGAACGGGCAAGACCGCCGCTTTCGGTTTCCCCCTGATCCAGAAACTTGACAGTAACAGTCGCACTACCCAAGGTCTGATCCTCTCCCCTACCCGCGAACTCTGCTTGCAGATCACGAACGAAATGCAGGCCTATTCCAAATATATCAAGGGACTCAATACCGTGGCCATCTATGGCGGTGCGAGCATTACCGAACAGGCGAGGCAGGTCAAGCGCGGGGCACAGATAGTGGTTGCGACCCCGGGCCGGATGAAGGATATGATCGGGCGCGGACTGGTGGATATCTCCAAAATCGATTATTGCATCCTCGACGAGGCCGACGAGATGCTCAATATGGGCTTTTATGAAGACATAAAGGATATTCTTTCGAACACGCCCAAGGAAAAATCCACTTGGTTGTTTTCGGCCACCATGCCGAAAGAGGTTTCCAAAATCGCCGAAAAATTCATGCACGATCCCGTGGAAATAACTGTGGGCACCCGAAATGCAGGGATATCTACGGTCCACCACGAATATTATGTAGTAGGCGGACGGGACAGGTACCCGGCCTTGAAAAGACTGGCCGATGCCAATCCTGATATTTTTTCCGTCGTCTTTTGTAGGACCAAACGGGATACCCAGCGTGTCG
>DASSWC010000367.1:0-2918 GCA_035705395.1 Pricia sp.
ATTTTTCGAAACGCACCCAATTGGTCTGCGCCTTCGTACTGGTCGACATTCGCCACGAGCCGCAAAAAATCGATATGGAATTTATGGAATGGCTGGCGGAGAACGCCATTCCCTTCTGTATTGTCTTTACCAAAGCGGATAAACTGAAACCCAAGGCCCTGCAAAGACAGGTTGAAGGGTATATCGAAATGCTGTTGTCCGGCGTATGGGAAGAGGCACCCCATTATTTTGTTACCTCATCTTCAAAAGGGATAGGCCGCGATGAGGTCTTGGCCTACATCGACGGTATCAATACGGTATATTTTAAGGAACATACCGGCTGAGCCTTTGAAAATACTATTTGAATTACCGCTATGAAAAATAAAATTTCAAGAAGAAAGGCCATTCAGACTGGTCTTCAGGGTTCCTTGGCGGCTTTGGCCGGTTATGCCTTTACCACCAGTCCACGACCTACTTCGCGCACTACGGGACAAAAAGCAAACTTGCCCTTTAGAGTTAGTTTAAATACCTCTACCCTGCTCCATTATAAACTCCCTGCAGATGTCCAGATTGATCTGGTCGCCGATGCCGGTTTTGATGGTATCGAACTATGGATGAGTGACATAAAAACGTATTTGGATAATCGGGGTAGCACGGCACATCTAAAGGAACGGTTGCAGGCGCACGAACTGGTTCTGGAGAATATAATAGGCTTTTCAAAATGGTGCAGTGACGACGCCGCGGAACGAAAAACCGCTATGGACCAGCTGCGGGAAGAAATGTCTATTACCGCGGGTTTGGGCGGCAAATACCTCGCCGCACCGGTTCAAGGTATCACTGCATTGGACCGGACGAAATTAGAGGTGTATGCCGAACGCTACAATACCATTCTCGAACTGGGCGACGAAACGGGGATAACCCCTATAATTGAACTTTGGGGCATGGGCGCATTGCACAAAATTTCCGATTGTGCCCATATTGTAATCGCAACAGGGCATCCTAAAGCTACCATGTTATTGGATTTTTATCATGTGTATCGAGGAGGCAACGATTGGGACACCATCGATATCCTCAACGGCAGGCGCTTGCCTGTAATCCATATGAACGATTATCCTTACACGCCCTCCTACGAACTTTTAAAGGATTCCGATCGGGTACTGCCTGGGGAAGGGGTCTGTCCGTTCGATGAGATCATTCCCAAATTATACCAAGCAGGTTTTCGGGGCGGTTTTTCCGTTGAACTCTTCAATCAGGGGTATTGGGATACCATGGATGCGCCGACCCTCTTGAAAGCCTGTTTCGAAAAGACGGTTGGGGTCGTACAAAAAGCACTTGCAAACCCATCTGAAAATTGAGCCATAACTATGAAAATAGCATACGAGAATTACCGTGTACGATGTCTTGGGATGGTTGGCCGCTGGAATGGATTTTCAGGAATTGTTTCCGATTTTCCGGAACTGACCGTAGGATATATTAAGGCCAAACTACAACACGCCTCATGAGATTGTAGTTGGATCAGAATATCTCCTTCAGAATAACAAAGAAACTTAAAGCCACTTCCCCGACTGCCTTCATGTCTCCATCTGTAAATTATGTGATTCCGATGACCCCAATATCTGGAAATACGCAAGGAACAACAATTCTGCAATCATTACTTTAGATTCGGATTTCTTTGATATTAGTTTAATCAACGGACATCCTCCAAAAATCAATTGGTTACGAACCGGCAATTTGAGTACGAATGATGTAGCGCAGCTTATAATCAAAAATAAAAATCCGCTTGCTCTTGAAACAGAATTATAACTATCTTTAAACCAATAACTAACTTAACTAAGTGCCCCGCCAAATCGGACCACCTCAACTTTGACACAGCCGATGACAACAATATCGGACAGGGCAACCTTTTGGGCCAAGGTGGAACGTATAATGTATAAATAACATTGCCATGCCGTTATTTATGGATGTCCATCATATTTTAGATTCGGTTCCTTTTACCGAGGAAGATGCCTATAAAGCTCATTTAAGGGATCTTGCCGTACAGGATAGATATGGTCTGGTATACATAAAGTACTATTTGAACTTACCCCAAAAAACGATTTGCTGCTTAATGGACGGCCCCAGTATAGAAGCTTGTAGGACGAGCCATGAGGAGGCACACGGTATCGGGGCGTGTAATGTTATAGAAGTGTCTCCAGGGAATGAATTCTTTCCTTACTTGGGCGAAGGCTCGAAAAATGACAAAGATCTTGCCCTTACCCTGTCCGGGGAAATCGATACGGGATATCGTACCCTGATGATGGTCCGCTTAGCCGATCTTTCAGGAAAGCATGAACGTTGTACGGAAGAAATCTACCAATCGATAGCACGGCATAAGGGTTGTATAGTGATGCAGCCTAATGACAAGATAATGGCTTCCTTTGTCTATGCCTTCGATGCCATTTCATGTGCCCTGGAAACCTCCCATTTTTTAGAATCGATAACCGATGCCCTTGATTATAGCATGGCGGTCGTAACGGGAAAACCGGTAGACGAGAACGGTTCCGAAATTTTTGAGGAAGCAAGGAAACACTTGCAAATGCTTTGCGGGTTCGGCCAGAGCAAGGTGGTGCATATCGATACCGGCACCAAGACCCTTGCCCGGAAGGGATCCTATTCGCCAGATTGGCATGAAATGAATGTTCAGTTCGTATCCGCCCATGATTTTTCATTTTTTGCGGGATTGTGGAAAATCCTTCATAACCAAATTACCGACTCCGATTTTAAAAGTGCACGGCTATGTACCGCATTGGGACTGAGCAAGGCGCAGACCTATCGAAAGTTAAAGGCATTGACGGGTATGTCGCCCAATACTTTCATCCGGGAAATACGGTTACGCCGAGCCCTCGCTGCCCTGAAAAAGAATGATAGGACAGTTGCGGAAATAGCCTATGAACAAGGTT
>DASSWC010000368.1:0-5011 GCA_035705395.1 Pricia sp.
ATTTATGCTTGATAGAGGCGCAGATACCGACCGTGCCCGGCCGCATTCGGGTCAGCTTTTTATCCAGCAGTCCGTCTTTATTGACGTAGACATATTCCTCCCGCGAGGTGGTCACATCGATAAAAGGGGGCTTGAACTCCATCAAAGGGTCGATGTTGTCGTAAAGCTCCTGTATCCGATGGCCTTTTAGGGGGGGAATTATTTCGAAGGAGAATAAGGTATTTCCTTTTGCTTCTTTAATGTGATCGGTTATTTTCATGGCTGCTGAACGTATTTCTATACCTTTTTAATCACGGTCCAAAATATTAGGCGCCAACCATTTCGTCGCCTTTTTCAGGGATATTCCTTTACGGCCGGCGAAATCCGCTACTTGGTCTTCCTTGATTTTTCCGAGTCCGAAATACCGCGCTTCAGGATGGGCGAAATAATAGCCGCTAACCGACGAGGCGGGCCACATGGCGAGACTCTCGGTCAGTTTTACCCCGATACGCTCCTCTACGCGCAGCAATTCCCAGATCGTCAGTTTTTCTAGGTGGTCGGGACAGGCGGGGTAGCCCGGGGCGGGGCGAATGCCCTTGTATTTCTCATCGATCAGGGCTTCATTGTCCAGATTCTCGTTCGATGCGTAGCCCCAATGTTCTATACGGACTTCCCGATGCAAATATTCCGCAAAGGCTTCCGCCAAACGATCCGACAATGCCTTGATCAAAATGGAGTTATAATCGTCGAGGTCCTTGCGGTATTTCTCGGACAATTCGTCGGTCCCAAAGCCGGTGGTCACGCAAAAACAACCGATATAATCCTGCTTTCCGGTTTTCTTGGGGGCGATAAAATCGGCCAAGGCGTAATCGGGTACGCCCTCACGGCGCTGAAGCTGCTGGCGTAATGTCCGGAAAACGTTAGATTTGGCTTCCGGCACGTCTGTTGGGCCCTCAACGCGTGTGGGAGACACCGATTCCGCTGCCTTCGTCGGGGCGGGGCCTGACCCGGTATCGTTCTCGACTGCGCTCGAACTGGTACTGGTTACCTCTACTTCAATATCATCGTGGTTGTCCAAGGTATTGGCCGGAAACAGTCCAAAAATTCCTTTTCCCTTCAATTTTTTATTCCGGATCACATCGTTCAACATGGCCTGGGCATCGGCGAAAAGTTCTGTGGCCTGTTTCCCGACAACCTCATCCTCCAAAATATCGGGATACTTGCCGTGCAGTTCCCAGCTTCGGAAAAAGGGCGTCCAGTCAATATAATCGACCAGTTTTTCCAGTTCCATATCCTCAATGACCTGAATGCCGGGCTGTTTGGGCCTCACGATTTCGGAGGTTGCCCAGTCGATTTGGAACCGGTTGGCCCGGGCCGCCTGTAGGGATTTGTATTCCTTATGCTGGGCGCGGTTTTTGAACTTTTCCCGGAACACTTCGTAATCTTCCTTGATCGATTGTTTATAGGCAGCGGAGGTCTCTTTCTGCAACAGGTCGCCCACCACCGTGACCGCACGCGAGGCATCGTTGACGTGTATAACGGACTGCCCGTACTGCGGATCGATTTTGACCGCCGTATGGGCTTTGCTGGTAGTGGCGCCCCCTATCAGCAAGGGCACTTTAAAATTTTTGCGTTGCATTTCCTTGGCCAGGTGCACCATTTCATCCAAGGAGGGCGTAATCAGTCCGCTCAATCCTATCGCATCGACCTTGTGTTTGACGGCTTCCTCCAATATTTTTTCGGGGGGTACCATCACGCCCAGGTCGATGATTTCATAATTGTTGCAGGCCAAGACCACGCCGACGATATTTTTTCCGATGTCGTGGACGTCCCCCTTAACGGTGGCCATCAAGATTTTGCCGTTTCCTTCTTCGTCCCCTTCGGATGGATTCAAGAGTTTTTCCTCCTCGATATACGGAAGCAGATACGCTACCGCCTTCTTCATCACTCGGGCGGATTTCACGACCTGGGGGAGGAACATCTTTCCACTACCGAAAAGGTCACCGACCACGTTCATGCCGATCATGAGATGGCCTTCGATGACCTCGATGGGTTTTTCGGATGCTTGCCGGGCTTCCTCCACATCCGCTATTATGTATTGATCGATACCTTTGACCAGGGCACGGGTAATGCGGTCCTGTAAGGGTTCTTCGCGCCATGACAGGTCGACCTTGTTTTCCTTGGCCTTTCCGATGACGGTCTCGGCAAAATCCAACAAGCGTTCGGTCGCGTCGTCCCTACGATCGAGGATGACATCCTCCACACGTTCCAACAGATCCTTGGGAATATCATCGTACACCTCGAGCATGGTCGGGTTCACGATACCTATGTTCATGCCCGCCTTGATGGCATGGTACAGGAAAACGGAATGCATGGCCTCGCGTACGGGATTGTTACCCCGAAAACTAAAGGATACATTGCTGACCCCCCCACTGACATGGCAGTACGGCAAATTTTTCCGCACCCATGCCGTCGCCTCTATAAAATCGAGCGCATTGCGCTTATGCTCGTCCATGCCCGTGGCGACCGGAAAAACATTCAGATCAAAGATGATATCCTCCGGAGGAAAACGGACTTGGTTCACCAGAATATCGTATGACCTTTTCGATATCGCTACCCGCCGTTCGTAATTATCGGCCTGCCCCACTTCGTCAAAGGCCATCACGATGACCGCTGACCCGTAACGCTTTATAAGTTTGGCATGGTGGATAAATTCCGCCTCCCCTTCCTTTAGGCTGATGGAATTCACCACACATTTGCCCTGCACCACCTGCAATCCGGCCTCGATAATTTCCCATTTTGAGCTATCGATCATAAGGGGCACCCGGGCAATATCGGGTTCGGCGATGATAAGGTTGAGGAACTTGACCATGGCCTCCTTGCCGTCGATCAATCCATCGTCCATGTTGATATCGATAATCTGGGCACCGCCCTCTACCTGTTCCCGGGCGATGTCAAGGGCCTCCTCGAATTGGCGTTCCTTGATCAGGCGTAAGAATCTCTTGGAACCGGCCACGTTGGTTCGCTCGCCTACATTGACAAAATTACTCTCAGGGGTTACGATCAGGGGCTCGAGGCCGGATAGTTTTAGATATTTGGGTGCGTTTTCCTTCATTATATCGTTTCAACGGCTAGCGGGCGCGGCTCATACTCCGCTACGAGGTTAGCGATGGCAGTGATATGTTCGGGGGTGCTACCACAGCATCCCCCAACGATATTGACCAATCCCTTTTCCAAATATTCCCGGATCTGCGCGGCCATCTGTTCGGGCGTTTGGTCGTATTCGCCAAAAGCGTTGGGCAATCCGGCGTTGGGATGGGCCGAAACAAAATGTTTGGATTTATTCGCCAATACCTCAAGATGGGGCACCAGCTGATCGGCGCCCAGGGCACAGTTGAATCCCACCGATAGCATCGGGATGTGTGAGACGGAAATCAAAAACGCCTCCGCGATCTGACCGGACAAGGTTCTTCCCGAGGCGTCCGTTATCGTACCGCTGACCATGATAGGGGGATCGACATTGCGTTCTTCCTTAACTTCCTCTATGGCAAAAAGGGCGGCTTTGGCGTTGAGGGTATCAAAGATAGTTTCCACCAATAGCAGGTCTGCTCCCCCATCCAACAAGCCTTCTACCTGCTGCTTGTAAGCGATACGGAGTGCGTCAAAGGAAATGGCGCGAAACCCGGGGTCGTTGACATCCGGCGACATGCTGGCGGTTTTATTGGTCGGGCCGATACTGCCCGCCACGAAACGGGGTTTATCCGGCTCCTTCGCCGTAAATTCGTCCGCTACTTTTTTGGCGATACGGGCGGACTCGTAATTGAGCTCGTACACCAGTGCTTCCATATGATAATCGGCCATGGCAATGGTGGTTCCGGAAAAGGTATTGGTCTCCACGATATCGGCACCGGCGGCGAAATACTGGCGGTGTATCTCGGCGATGGCCTCTGGCTGGGTCAACGACAACAGATCGTTATTGCCCTGTAACGGGTGTTCCCAATCCTTGAACCTTTCCCCGCGAAAATCGTTTTCGGTAAACTTGTAGCGTTGCAGCATGGTACCCATGGCGCCGTCGAGAATCAAAATTCGCTCTTGCAGTAATTCTTTGATCATACCTCTATATGATATTAAAACCCATTGGGTTAAATTGATTAATCTAAAGTACGCTATCAAGTATGGAAGAGGTAAGACGGTTCGTCTTTTTCTGTTATCTGCCGCGTCGTTGACGTGATAGAACGTAGCACCTTCTTAGGTCCCGAAAGCTATCGGGATAATCCAAAGGGTTGCTAAGGCATCATCGGGTCTAGTCCCTCCGCCTTTCTTGATAACGGTTTCAAATTTTTTAATGAACTGGGTACAAAGTAACGGTACAAAGGGATGAAAAGCAAGGAAAAAACTTGCTTTTTCGGCAATTGGGCGTCAACGGTAAACTTCAGTACACCATGCTCTGGATGCGCTTTGAATGGTACCGGTTTTATTTTCATTACTGGGGAACAATACGATTGCTTTTATGCAATACTCTGTACCACCTCTTTTTTAGCCTCCTTTTTGGAGCCGTCGAATCCGGTGACACCGCCTACGGTGGTGTATTTCATTACATAGCGTTTATCGGGATTGATGATTTGGTAGGCGAACTGGCACATGACCGCGGCCTCGTGAAAACCGGATAAAATCAGTTTTAGTTTGCCCTCGTAGGTGTTGACATCGCCGATCGCGAATACACCCGGCAGGTTCGTTTGGTAGTCTTTGGCGTTATTGACCTTGATCGCATTGCGCTCGATTTCCAGGCCCCAATCGCCGATAGGGCCCAATTTTGGGGATAGTCCGAACAGGGGGATAAAATGGTCGACTTCGACATAGGTTTCCCCTTTGGCGGAATCGTTGTGCTTGACCACTACCGCCTCCAAATGCTCGTCACCGTATAATTTTTTGACCTCGGCTTCGGTAAACAGCTTGATCTTACCCAATTTAGCGAGTTCGGATGCTTTTTCGACGGAATCCAGAGCACCGCGGAACTCCTTTCTTCGGTGTA
>DASSWC010000369.1:0-2332 GCA_035705395.1 Pricia sp.
AATAAGGATAGTTTGTCAGAAAGGGAGTTTATACCTTGAGAAACTCCATACGCATAGGATTGCACATCTATAGTTTATGGTATTTGGGATTTGGAATTTTACGGCATAACTTCGCTTTCCAAAAACAAGAGCATTGAAAGATACCTTAAAGCATCGGGGCATGCGTAATAAACTAGCCGATACCTTGGTCGACAAGGGTATTTCCGATAAGAATACGCTCGATGCTATCCGGACGGTGCCTCGGCATTTGTTCATGGACAGTGGTTTCGAGGGCCACGCGTATCAGGACAAGGCTTTTCCGATCGCCGCCGACCAGACCATTTCCCAACCCTATACCGTGGCCTTCCAAACCCAATTGCTTCAGGTCAAGCCAGGTCAGAAAATTCTGGAAATCGGTACGGGCAGCGGTTATCAGACCGCCATACTTCTACATTTGAAGGCGAAGGTATATACCGTGGAGCGGCAACTTGAGCTTTTTAAAAAGACTAAAATCTTTTTTGGTAAGATGGGCTATCGTCCCAAAAAGATCATTTTCGGCGATGGCTACAGAGGCCTGCCCGAAGAGGGACCCTACGACGGTATCGTCGTCACTGCTGGCGCGCCGGAGGTACCCAAGGCGTTGATGTCGCAATTGAAAACGGGCGGGCGCTTGGTCATTCCCGTGGGCACCGGCGAGCAAGTCATGACCCTTTACCTGCGAAAATCGGAAAAGGAATTCGAGAAAAAGGAATTTGGTGCTTTCCGCTTCGTTCCGCTTTTGGAGGATAAGAACTGATGCTGTCCACCGGCCTACAGGTTTAATACAACCCTAGTTGTTAAAACTTTTCTTGATCCGCGACAAATTGCGTTGGCTCTCCCTTTTTTTGATAGTTTCCCTTTTATCGTAAAGCTTCTTACCCTTGGCCAGGGCGATGCGAACTTTGGCCAATCCGCGGTCGTTAATGAACAGGTTTAAAGGCACGATGGTGTGTCCCGTTGTACTGACCTCCTTTTTCAATTTCTTGAGTTCGCCCCGTTGCAATAGCAGTTTGCGTTCCGCTTTCGGTTGGTGGTTAAAGTGATAGGCATGCGAATATTCGTCCACCTGCATATTGATGGCGAACAGCTCGCCCTTATCGTTGAACTCGCAGAAACTCTGGGCGATGGAAGCCTTGCCTTCGCGAATGGACTTGATTTCCGTGCCCCTCAGAACGATACCGGCCACATAGGTATCCAAAAGTTCATATTCGAACTTGGCCTTCTTATTCTTGATATTGATGTTTTTCTTGACCATGCTGCAAAAATACGGGGTTGTATTGCGAATCGCATAAAAATCGGAAATTTTACTCGGGGCAGTTGCAATTGAAATGCAGACGCTGTGCCGTGGCCTGGCCGTTTGCGATCTGTACGATAAAAAGACTACCGTTATCATTATCGTTCATATCGGAATACCGATCCTCCCCGATCATCTTGTTGACCAGCTCGGGGGTGGTATCGCTGTGGCCGACGACGAGCACGTTCTTGCTAAGATTATCCGCCTTGAACTGCTCGATGTTTATGTTTTCGGGTTCGTAGTGCTGTACGTTGATATCGTTTTTGATCGAAGTTGGGGCCGCCGTCATGGTCGTCCGCTCGAAATCGGTGGTGTAGATGGCATCCAAGGGTACCTCCTTTAGGATTTCTGCCCAATGCATGGCCCTGCCCAATCCCTTTTGGTTGAGTTCTGGGTCTACGTTTTCGGGATTGGAACGGTCCTTTTCGGCATGGCGGATAAAATAAAAGGTAGAAACCACGGGTTCCGTGTTAAAATGCTCTGGTATTTTAGGATCATCCTTACAGCTTGTCGAAAATAATAGCAGTTGAACGATAATAATATAAAATATGTAGCGTTGCATACTCAGCGATGGGTTTGGTTGAAAACTCTTGCACAAATGTTAACTAAATTTAGGCAAAAATAGTATGTAAAACTCTGTTTTTGTTGTTTTTATCGAATGAACCGACCCCTTTTTACCTTGTTCCTTTGTTTTTTTGTAATGACCCTAAGGGGTCAGGATGAGCGTCTTCCCGCAGATTTGCGGCAGCATAACCTGACCACCTACAACGCCAGTTTGTTCAATCCCGCCTTTTCCTTGGGCCGCAACAACCCGGCATCCATCGCCCTGTGGGTGCGGTGGCAATGGCAGGGTATCGATGCAGATCCCTCAACCTTGTTCCTGAACTACACCCGAAAGCTCAGCGGCCGATCGGCCGGGGGAGCCGCCTTTTTTCAGCATAATACGGGAATTTTCTTCAATACCGGTGGTGCCATAAACTATGCCTATAAATTCGAGTTCAATCCCCGGGTAAAACTGGC
>DASSWC010000370.1:0-36103 GCA_035705395.1 Pricia sp.
GCCGTATTGCTTCCCCCAAAACCCGAAGCCGTTTTTAAAAAGGTATTAAGTTTTTGGAATGTAGTTCTTTGGATAATGTTCAGCGGCTTCGAAACCCCCAATTCCTGAAAACCTTTCGTGGCGAGCAGGGTATTGCGTTGTAACGCGTGCATGCCGAGGATGGTTTCGAGCAGGCCCGATGCTCCGAGGGTATGGCCGAAATAGCCTTTGAGACTGTTCAGCGGGGTGTGGGCCAGACCGGCCCGGTTAAAGGCAATGGCTTCCATTTCGTCGTTGTAGAAGGTCGCCGTACCGTGAGCGGAAATATAGTCGATTTCCCCAGATAGCAGTTTCGCTTCCTTCATGGCAGCGGTGATACTGCGGAAGAGTCCTTCCCCGTTCCGGGAAGGGCCCGAGATATGATTGGCGTCGTTGCAGGAGGCATCCCCCAAAATTTCGACGGATTCGTCGACCAGACGATTTTTATCCCTTGTAACCAAAACGCTGGCCGCTACTTCCCCGATGTTGATGCCCGAACGGGAAATGCAATAGGGACGGCAGGGGGCATCACTTAAGGCCTGAAAGGAATTGAATCCCGAGAGTATGAATTTTGTCACTAGATCGCCGGCCACCACGAAAACATGGTCGAATTTTTCCTGATTGACCAATCTCTTGGCAACCGAGATGGCCAAAACCCCCGAAACGCAGGCGTTCGATAAGACTATAGGTTCGGTAGCAAACCCGAAAAAACCTTGAATTTCTTTCCCCAACGTGCCTAAATACGCCCGTTCTTTGGGGAACCGGCTACGGGTTTCCAATACGTCGATATTGCCCTTTGTCGTGGAAACGATTAGCCCGACACGGTCGGTAAGTTCCAACTGGGCGGCTTTGAGGGTCTTGTCGAGGGATACAACCATCATTTTTTCCAATCGGGTGGAAGTCGAAGCGGAACTAACAGCTGGTGATGTGGTTTTAAGGGGTGATGAATCCTTTCCGGTCGATCGCGAAGAAGGGATAGGGATCAGTGGGTCGAAGGCGTCGTTCAGGATGCCCTCGGGAATACGGGAAGAATAAAAAGGACGCCCTAAAATTTGGGGATCGTCGATCCATTGAAGTCCCGAAACTTCCTTGGCAACTTGATCTACAACGGCAGCGCTGTCAAATCCTAGCGACGAAATGATATTGTTGTATGATAGGTACGTACTAGCCATCCAACAATCCCATTTTTAGCTTCCACTTCCTAAAAAAATCGGGTAGGATCAATGACAGTTCCCCGCCCAGTTCCACAAATACCTGTACGGTTTCTCCTATGCAGACGACCTGCCCGAGGGAGTTTAAAATCTCGTATTTGAAGATCATTTTGGCCGCGGGCGAATCGATATAGGTCGTCTTTATGGTCGCCACATCCCCATAGCGAAGAGGCAATTTATGTTCGCATTTCGAAGAAACCACTGGGGTCGAGAACATATTGGCTTTTTGATCCAGGTACGAAATGCCATGGTAACGGCCAAAGGCCTCACGGCCATCCTCAAAATACTGGATGTAGTTGCCGTGCCAGACAATGCCCAAAGGGTCGCACTCCGAAAATCGGACCCGGATTTTATTGGTATGGCTGATTGGGTTGTTCATTCTTCAAAAATAAGGCTTTAAGACAAGGTAGAAGGCGGTAGGTTATGTTATCAAACGACATTCTTCCGTTCGTTATACGCAATTGCGATAAACGTGGTCAGGAGGAAAAACAAAGTTAACAAAGCCATTTCGGGCAAAAGTTCGTTGATGCCGACATTTCGCAAGAAGACATCGTAAAAGGCGTTCAGGCCCCAGTTCATAGGCGATATGTTCGAGAGGGTCTGCATAAACCCCGGCATGGCGAAAACGGGTACCCAAACCCCGCCCAATGCCGCAAGAATGACCACCAAGGTGGCGCCGAAGGGAGCGGACTGCTCCTGTGTCTTTGCGATGGTTCCCAATAGAAGACCTAGACCCACGGCAGCCAGACCGGCAAAAAAAGCAACCAAAAAAAGCAGGGGCAGCCTGCCAACGATGTCAAGCTTCGGAAGACCGATACCTGGAAAAAGAAATACACCCACCAAGAGCATCAGCCCAAACTGGAGCAGCGCTACCGCCAAAAACACAACAGCCTTTCCACCCAAAAAAGTTGCATAGGAAACGGGCTGGGTCCGCAACCGCACATACGTCCCCTGATTTTTTTCCTTGACCATGTTGATGGACAAGGGCAGGATAATAAAGAAAATGGCAAAGAGCGTCCAAGCTGGAATGTTGTGTTGGGTGGAATTCGGGATGATTTCCTTTTTTCCGCCGGAAGGCACAATTTCGTTAAAGACTATAAAAGGTTCGGTATCGAAGATTTCTTCGGAAGGGTCATCGGTGAGCTCTTCCTGAAAGGCCTCGTAGATGGTTTCGGTCTCGATTTTGGAAATCATTTGGTCGATGCCGCTTTTGATGGAGTTGCGGAACGAGACGGGCGTAGCCGGATCAAAATAAAGGCGGACTTCCTTGGGCTTCAATTTTGATTTTACCAAGGGAGTATGGTCTTCTTCCAACCCAAATTTCTCGAGGATGCCGTCGACATTTTCGGCAACCTTGAGGTTCAGGTCACGGGATAGATTTTTCGGGATTACAATACCCAGTTGATATTCCCCGGTACGCACCCTTTCCTTTACGGACGCTTCGGTCGATTCTCGTTCTACCTTCAATACGGCCGAACTTTCAAGCTTTTCAAAGATGGTTTTCGAGACCTCGCCCCGGTCGTTGTCCACCAAAAGAATGGGTATTTTCGATGCCTTCAATGTTTTGAACGTCTCGTTTTGAACCAAGGTTATGGTGATGACCAACAGCAACGGCATCAGAAAAAGGATGGCCAGCCCCCCCCAATCACGGGTCAGCAGCAAAATTTCCTTATATGTCGAGGCCCATAACTTAAGCATGGTCACGGAGGGCTTTTCCGGTCTGGACGAGAAAGACCTCCTCGAGATTGTTCGCGTCTTTCTGTTGGGCAACCAAGGTGCTCGGTTCCCCCTTACAAACAATCTCCCCCAAATCGATGATACCGACGCGGGTACAGAAATGTTCCGCCTCGTTCAAGTGGTGGGAGGTGTATAAAATGGTAGTTCCTTCAGCGTTCAACTGCTTCAAATACTCGATGATGACATTTTTGGATTGCACATCGACACCTACCGTGGGTTCGTCCAAAAAAAGTACTTTAGGTCGGTGTAAAATGCTCGCGATTAGGTTGATGCGCCGTTTCATACCTCCGGAAAAATTGTCGATTTTTTTGTGGGCGAACCGCGACAGGCCCAGAATTTCGATATGTTCGAGAATGCTGTTTTTTAGCGGACTACCTATGAGTCCGTACATACTTCCGAAGTAGGATAGGTTTTCAAAGGCGGTCAACGAAGGGTAGAGGGCGTACTCCTGGGGAACGATGCCGACCCGCCTTTTCAGTTCGTTAGTATGCGTTTCGTAATTCAGTCCGTCAATGCTGAACGCGCCCGATGTAGGTTTGAGTAGGGAACTCAGCATGGAAATAAGGGTCGTTTTACCCGCCCCGTTCGGACCTAACAATCCGAAAATTTCCCCTTCCTCGATGAAGAGGTCAAGGTTGCGCACCGAATAGTCTTCGGCGTTTTTGTATTTTTTGGAGAGTTTGTCAATCCGGATCATTACACGTCGTTCCCTTTGAAAATACTTTGAAAGAATCTAATCCCCCAAAAATGGGTAATTCGGGAATTATAATCCCCAAAATTACATTTTTGAGGCCATATAGGCGGATTGGAAAATTCCGACGTTGCCAATTCAAAAGAGACGACCGTTGTTAGACGGCTTTTCGCAATGCCTTAAAAAAAACCTTTTCCCGTTCCGCGATGGTGTCCAATTGGTCGGCGATTTTGTTGTAGCCATCGGTGACACCGCTTCGGTTTTTGTAGATGCGGGAGGCGTCGAGGGCAAAATCGCGCCATTGATCTCCGATTTCGGTCATCTCCTTCGAGAAATCCTTGAGTTTTTCGTTGTTCAGCACACCGGCGGCCTCCTGTAAAAATGCGGCGTAGATGTAGCGGAAGCCCCCGCCACCGGTACCGATTTCCTCCTGCATGCGAACGATCTGCCCCAGATAGTGATTCGTTTTTTTTGGACCTATTTTCTTCGGCCATTTCCGAATGTTTTTGGCTACCCACTTAATGGCCTTAACGCCAACAATCGGCACCGGTGCGGTCATATCCCGGCACGTCTGTTTGATACCCTTGACGATGGCGCGCTCCAGTTCCAGTTTTTCGGGGAAGGCGGTAGGATAGTACATATGGCCCTTGGGCGCAAAGGCCCCTTTGGCGAAGCGGACTTTTTCCAACTGCTTTTCGGTCAGGGTGGTCACGCTTTCCATCACAGGATCGCTGATCAGGTAACTGTCTTCCTTTTTTCCATAGACCACCATGTTATGGGCGTTAAAATGGAAGCGGTACTCGTCGGGAAAGTAGACCAGGTGGTACACCCCGACCTGCAATCCCACCGGATTGTCGTTTCTTAAATTTTCGTCCAGCCGTGCCTTCGCCGTTTTAGGATTCCGGAATTTCTCGCGCTTAATCTTGACACCGACCCTTTTGGCAAAGCGGTTGAATACATATCCGGGCAATACCCGATAGGTAAATACGGGGGCATGGTTCACCTTGATAAAGGGCAAGTAACTGAACAGCAATCCCGATCCGATCCCGAAGACCATAGGCTCACTGACCTCGAAGCCGTTGTGGCGCATCAGGTTCGTGACGACCCCGTTTTCACAGTGGGCAGATTGTTTATGTGTAAAGTCTATTTTCAGGATTCAGGTTTCTTGTTGCCAGCGAAGACCTTGCGGCTTGCTTCAGGGCTTAGTTATGGGATACGTTGTAATTGTTCGATCGAAATTTCAAAGACGTCCGCATACTTTTGAAGTGTTTTGGTCTTTAACTTCCGAAAAACGGAGGGTTTCATGTGCCGTTTTACCCGCCACTGCCACAATCCTACATAACTGGCCAGAATGGGGATATCCATTTTGTGCAGTTCCATATAATATGCGATGGGGCTTGATTCGTTGTTGAAAAAGCGCTCTTTGGCCGCTTCGGTACGTTCCTCGATCTCTTGGATGGCATTGTCAAGGGCAATGGACTTCGGTTCCCATCCGGAGCTGAGTTCGGTGGTGTACTCCCCATCCTCATCCACGGCATAGACCATGTCTTTTATGTTGGCCTTTGCAAGAGTGCTTTTGTCCTGCGGGACTTCCTCTTTTTTCATCCTGCTTCATGAATAAGAAAGTTAAAGGTACAATCTACGATTAAATCATCGTTTCTGAAAGTAGAGGAGGTCACGGTGCATAGGCTCATGGTGCCGGTGTCGTAGCGGGATACTAATCGAGCCTTGGTAACCAGAAGCTCGCCGGCCTCGGGAAGTTCGAATATCTCGGCCTTTTTGATGGCACTGATATAGCCTACCAACTTGTTGCCCGCACCTTCAAGGTCATCATCTTCAAAATAGCTTTGACCGACGATGGCCGTACTGGCCTGGGCGGCGTTTTCGATGAGTCCGGTTTCCGACAGGTGGCCCGCCGCATCTAAAAAAATACAATCTTTTTTAATCTCGAAATGGGTCACCACCGAATCTTCGTCCAAATAAGACGTCACAGTCGCCATCAACATCGGCTCGCGATGTGGCAGGAAGTTTTTAATGTTGATGTCGTACCGGGCTTTTTTCATTTTTTAATCATTGCGCTGCCAACGCCGTTTTCATTTCACTCGCTGCCAGCAGCACCCCATGGCACTCCACTTTGGCCGCGACCAAGGTTACGCCCATGATATCGTGCAAAATTTCAACGGTGGTCGTTAAAGTTTCCGATATCTTGGGCAAGCGAAATATTTCCGCCTTCTTGATGGCCCCGATGTATCCGGTGGGCGCGGGCTTTTCGAGCAAAAAATATTTGTAACCGGTGTGCAAGGCCACGGTCTGGGCCATGTTCTCGATCAGGCCGGGGGCCGAAAAATGCGTTCCATCGACCAGGATAGTATTGGCCAATACGGTAAAATGCGATACCACCCTGTGCTCGGTATATGCGGCCAAGGTATCTACCATGACAAAGGGTTTTTTCTGGGGAATCAGGCTTTGCAGCAAATCGCCCTCGGCAATATGTCCCTCCGATGCGGCCATCAGCAAACGGTCAGATAGGCGTACATATAAGAGAAACGGGCACTTTCGGGCACATGGAATAAAATTTTATCGCCCTTTTTTAACTTACCGGAGGCTACAAGCTCCTCCAACATCACATAAATCGAGGCCGCACCGATGTTGCCTACCTTTTCCAGGTTCATGAACCATTTTTCCCATGGCATCTCCACACCCTGTTGCTTCATTTCATCGTAAAGACCCTGTTGGAAATAATAGGATGAGATATGGGGAAGGTAGTAATCGATATCATCGGGACCTATTTGGTGTTTTTCGTAGACCCGTTTCAGGCTGTCGACGCCCTTTTGCAAAATATGCTCCCCCAAGAGGCGGGTATCCTGTTTCATGGCAAATAGCGATTTTTTGCCCCATTCTTCGGCGGGAAATTCGCTCCAGGGCTTCAGATGGCCGTCCTCTTCCTTTTCGGCCCCCGCGTACATACAGGCTTCCATCTCATGGGCGTACGAATAGCCCTCGATCCATTCTATTCTCAGGGGTTGCTGCCCGTTGGGTTCGTTTTCGAGCAATACGGCCCCGGCGCCGTCGGAGAGCATCCAACGTAAAAATTCCTTGTTAAAGGCCAAAATAGGACGTTCTTCCAATTCCTTCCTCTGGGCGACCTCATCCTCGAAAATATCCGCTTTCATCCAGGTCGAAGTGCGTTCGCTACCGGCACAGGCGGCATTTTCGGTCTGGCCCGCCTTTACGGAAAGATATCCGTATTTTAGGGCATTCATTCCCGAACAACAGGCGCCCGAGGCGGAATTGATCTCCATATTCCGGTTCTTCAAAAAACCATGCACCATACTGGTGTGGGAGGGCAGGATCTGGTCGGGACTCGAGGTCCCGCAGGACAACAATTCGATATCCTGGGGCGTAAATTCGGCGTCGCAGAGGTCTTCTACCGCCGCAGCGGCCAATTGGGCATTGTTATGTGTCACCTTGCCCTTATCGTCAATGGCGTAATACCTAGTCTTGATTTTGTTGTTGCGAAGTACCAGACGGCGGGCTTTGGAAGCTTTTCCGTCGATAACGCCCAGTTTTTCCTCCATCTGCTCGTTATCTACAGGTCGGTTGGGCAAAAATTTGGCGATCCTTGTAATGTAAACATCCTTCATCATTTCTCCTTTAAAGCTACTGAAGCGTAATATTCCTTCTCCCGTTTCCGCTTTTGGGCCATGGGAAAATACGTAATCAAAAATACTATAAAAACTATCGGTGCTATGACCCAGATGGCAAATATCAGATAATATTTGAAGAAACCGATCCACTTCATGCGTTCGGGTTCCCCCGGATTCCCTTTTTTGATGATATGGTTCGCCCATTTCGAGAAAAGCACGTTGCCCCGCTCATCGGTGCGCACCAAAAAGGGATTCACCCGCACGGCATCCTGTTGTAAAAGCGCTTCCTGAAGATGGGCGAAATCTCCGGCCACCAACGCCTTTTTAATTGGATTGCCGAATTTGGATGCCTCCTCGATATCGGTGTCGGAAACGCCCGGTTTTGGGAAAACATCCAGATAGCGGTCCTTTTTGCCTGACATCATCCAATGCTGGATGGTAATCACGCTAATATGGTTGATATGCCGGTCCACCAACGCGATATGTCCAACCAACCGGGCCTCCACCGAACGCAATAGGCGTTTCATCTTTTCCTGTGCCTGGATCCACATGTTGCGGCATGCGACTACGGTGACCACCGGGGTATCCTTTAACAATTTAGCTGCATATTCGGATTTTAAAAAGGAATTTATGGGGATGGATGGCGTTAGGTACCAAACTTGGTATCCCAAAATCACCAGATCGTATTTTTTTTCGAGGATTTCAGCTTTCGGGGGATGAAATTTAGCCGGTACCTGCAAAAAGGACTCGGGAAAAACATCGTAGAAGCGTTCTGGTTTCCACGGAAAGGCATAGCGAGGTTCTGGGACGATATCGTACCGGGTAATACGGATGCTTTCGTCTTCAAGGCTTTCGATGATATTTTCCAAAATGGTCGTCAGCTGGCCGGTTTGTGAATAATGTATGATAAGTACCTCCCTCATTCTATCAATCTTAAAGCTTCCCGTTTGCTTAACGGACTTAATTCGGTTTCATCTGCGAATGTTAATACCCATTCTGGATTCGTTCTACTGTATTCCCGTAAGACCCACCCTATGGCCTTGTTTATGAAAAACTCGTCCAAACCCAATAATGATAGGATAGTTTTGCCCAATAAACCGGTATCGATGTTCCGCTTGTATTTCAGCTGAAACAATAAAGCTGTCCGTTGCAACCAAATGTTGCCGGATGCAAGCCATTTGACGACGTACCGATTTCTTTCTTCGGGATACTGCCTGAAATAAGCTCCTATCAATTTGACCGCAATAAAATCTACGGTATCCCACCATGATTTATGGGTTATCATAAATTCCAAGAGTTCAATGTCCCGTTTTTCGAATGGTTTGGCATACCTCCATACTAGTTCTTGCGAAAAATACTGATATTCGCGTTGTGGCTTTTTCCATACTATTTTTACAATTTTGTGCAAGTCCTTTTTTTGGGGAAGCAACTCTTTTATGAAAAAAGGCTTTTGAATTTTACGTCTTTCGGTAGTCTTTAAACCATAGAATTCAAATTGATTCCGCATGTAGGCCTTTTGCTCCCTGGCAATTTTCGCATTTGCGTTTTTCTCAAATTCGGCTGTTAAGGTATTAATGAATTCTGACATGATTTTTAACCATCAAGAACGCTCGATTTCGGTTTCCGCCCTGTCTTCGGGCCGGTCCTTCCAAAAATCAAAATAATTGAACCACTGTAGGGGATATTTTTTTAATATACCCTCCATGCTTTCGGTATATTCCCGCAACAAGCCTTGTGCATCCCGGGCCCTGAATTCGGCGGTTTCGGCATAAAGGTCATAATGCCGGTTTGAGCCCTTCATAAAATAAACGAAAAGTACCGGAAGGTTCAGGCGTGAGGCCAATAGATAGGGGCCCATTGGAAAGTGGGCTTTTTTGCCCAAAAAAGTTTCCGTTAAGGTCTTGTTGCCGGGCATGTATCGATCGCCCGTGAAGACGACCAATCCCCCTGCGTCGATGGCGGTATGGATTTCGAAAATGTGCGACATATCGTCTTTGACCACAATGAACTTCAGGTGTGATTTTACCGATATCCGTTCCATATAATCCTTGATTTCCCGATGCTCGGCATGGGTGGTCACCATGCTGATTTTGGAAATGGAATAGCGGTCTTCCAAAAAATAGTGCGAAATCTCAAAATTGCCCACATGGCCACTGATCAAGATGCCGCCCTGGTTCCTTTTGAGCAGGTTGTCGATATGCTCGATGCCGTTGTGCGAGTAGGTAAACCTGTCGCGAAGGCCCGTTGATATGGCCACTTTGTCTGTCAGCGTCTGGCCGAAGGTATAGTAACTTTGATAAATGTTCCGAATACTATCCCATTTTGAATAGCCGTGCCTCTTTCGAAAGTAAGTATAGATATCCCGGTTGCTTTTCGGAGAGAACAATACGTAATACACGATGACGAATCGGAGCACGAAATAGGCCGTGCCGATACCTAATTTCCTGAGAAAGAAAATGTAGATCTGGTATCCCAATAGGGTCCCTCTTGATTTTCCTTCCCATGCCGTGGCCATCTCTTGGATTTTACGAGGAACTGCCGTCAACCCACTTTCCGTTCGATAAGGTCGTAAAAATTCTGGAGTGTTCGAATGTCAACGAAATCCTCGCCCGTTAATTTTACTCCGAAATTGCTCTCGACCGCCACCACGAGATCCACAAAATCGAGACTGTCGAGATCCAGCGCATCCTTTAGGTTGGCGTCGGGCACCAATGCCTCTTCCTCTACCTCGAAATCGTCGATGAGAAATTCATCCACCTTTTCTATAATATTTTCCTTGGTCATCACCATTTTCCACTAACATTTGTGAGAGACTATTTTATAATCTATCGGTTGGTTTTAATATCGTTTGATTATCAAGGCGGAGTTCGTTCCGCCGAAGCCGAATGAATTCGACAAAAATACGTCAATTTTTTTATTTAAGGTTTTATTAACAAGGTTTAATTTCCCCGAATCTTCATCGGGATTATCCAGGTTAATGTTAGGTGCGATAAATCCGTTTTGCATCATCAGTATCGAATAGATGATTTCACTGGCCCCCGCCATCCAACACTCGTGGCCCGTCATCGATTTCGTTGAGCTGACGTAGGGGTTGAATGTTCCGAAGACCTCGTAGATGGCCTTGGCCTCGTTGGCATCGCCGATGGGGGTCGAAGTGGCATGTGCGTTGACATATTCGATGGCCGAGCTTGATAAACCGGCATCATCCAAAGCCCGTTTCATGGCCCTTGAGGGACCTTCAACGTTCGGCGTCGAAATGTGGTCGCCGTTCGAAGAAAAACCGTACCCGGCAATTTCGGCCAAGATAGGTGCGCCGCGGTTGGTAGCCGATTCCAGACTTTCGACGATGAGGGTCGCTCCGCCACCACTTGGTACTAGCCCGTTTCGTTCCCGGTCAAAGGGTCGGGAAGCCTTTTCAGGATGTTCGGTATTGGTCGCAAAAACGCCCAGACCATCAAAACTGCCCATCGCCAAGGGATTGATCTCCTGTGCCCCGCCTGCGATAATGCAGTCTTGGAGGCCGCTTTTGATGAGATGATAGGCCAGCCCTATCGAATGCGAACCACTGGCGCAGGCCGCACTTACCGTCAGATTGATACCACGCAGTTTAAAGATCGTGGAAAGATTCATAGTGACGGTAGAGTTCATGGCCTTAAAGATGGCCCCGGAACCGATCAACGTGGTGTCGCCCTTTTCGCGCATGGTGTCTACGGATTCCACCGTCGATTTGGCGGTACTGTCGTTTCCGTAAAGGATTCCGACTTCGTGGGCATCGAGATACTCTTGGTCCATTCGGGCATTTTGCAGGGCCTCGATGGTGGCCATATAGGCGTATTGCGCCTCTTCGCCCATACTGATGCGCTGTCTTCTGGACAATAGGGGTTTTAAATCGGGCATATCGATTTGACCCGTAATCGGGGAGCGAAAACCGAAATCGGCACGTTGTTGGTCGAAAACGATGCCCGATCGGCCGTCATAGAGCGAGGTCTTGACCTCGTCCAGGTTTTGGCCGATGCAGGAATAGATACCCATACCCGTAATTACTACTCGCCTCATTCTCTTCGTATCGCGATTTGTTGAATTCGTGTTACCCCAAGCCAAATTTGACCTGCAATCCCATGCCCTTTTGTGTCATTGACATGCGAATACCAATATAACAAAGTTTGGGATTCTAACGGAGTTTTTCGTTGAAAATTGTATGCTGCGATGCGACCCAGGAATGGACTTCCAAATGACGGGGAATACAATTTTTAAGTTGTCTAACTCACGTAAGGTTTCTCCAAATGCCTTTTAGGAATAAATGCCCCCGTTGATGTTGATGACCTCGCCCGTGATGTAACCGGATTTGTCCGAGGCTAAGAAGGCAACCACATGCGCCACTTCCTCGGCGGTGCCGAACCGGTTGGCGGGAATCATCTTTCTGAGTTCCTTCTCGTCCAAATTTTTGGTCATATCGGTCTTTATAAACCCCGGGGCCACGGCATTGACCGTAACGTTGCGTTTGGCGACTTCCTGGGCCAAGGCCTTGGTCGCCCCGATGACAGCCCCTTTGGCGGCGGAATAGTTCGTTTGGCCGGGGGTGCCCTTTAGGCCCGATAGGGAAACCATATTGATAATCCGGCCGTATTTGTTCACCAACAGCTTTTGGATCAGATAGTTAGTAACATTGAAGAATCCGTGGAGGCTGGTATCGATGACCCGGGACCAATCTTCGGCCTTCATCCACATAAACATACCGTCTTGCGTGATGCCGGCGTTGTTCACGATCACTTCGATAATGGCATTTGGATGGGCCTCGTGCCACGCGTCAAGGGCGGATGTAACATTTTTGGCATCGCTCACGTTGAACGGCAGAAGTTCTCCGGAACCACCGACTTTTTCTATGGATGCCAAAGTTTCTTTGGCGGCCGTTTCATTGCTGTAATAATTGATAAGGATGCGATATCCGGAATCTTTGGCCAACTGAACACAGATGGCCCTTCCGATACCCCGGGATCCCCCCGTGACCAATGCGAATCGCTGTTTTTCGGCTTTTTCTTCTTCCATATATAAAGCTACGAATTCCCCCGGAGACCTTGTAATACCTGAAAACCGGTATTTCCACCACAACACCGGCCCATCTTTATTTCACCGATTCGAAGGGCTCCGCGTTCTCGAACCATTTGTCACCCAACAGTTGGCCGTCCTTGTTCAAAAAGCCCCATCCTTTTTTGGACTTCACCCGGGCGAGGCCGTCGATAAAGCCTTTTTCGTTATTCCCGAATAAAAACGCGAGTCCGGCGGTAATATCATACTCCATGGGGATGACCAGTTGGCCGGAAGTGTCGATAAAGCCCCACTGCTTGTCCTTTACCGGCGCCCGACCATCCGAAAAAACCTCGGCATCACGATACTGCGGTTCGATGACCATCTCGCCCTTCGCGTTGATAAAGCCCCACTCCTTACCCACTACGACTGGGGCCAGACCGTCCGAGAAGGCCCGGGCCTTGTCGAATTGGGGTTCGATAATCCATTTTCCACTACTATCGACGAAACCTACTTTTTTGTCCTGTTCGGCATAGGTAAGTGGGGCCTCGCCATGAAAAATCCACACATTGGTAGCTCCCTCTATGGGATTAAAGCTGCCGTCGTGGATAATACCGTAGACACCGTTCTTTTTCCCGTAGACCCCGTTGGGTGTCCAGGTGTTGCCAATATCCTCATATTCCGGGGGAATCACTTCCTTTCCGCTCGTATTGATCATACCCCATAACCCGTTTTTTTCGACCTTGGCGTGGCCGTTCTTGATATCCTTGATGGAAGTATAGGTAGGCTCCAGAACAAGTTTTCCGTCCGTACCCAAAAGTCCGACTTTGTCCCCGTTCCTCCATAAGGCGACCCCATCTTCAAAGTCATATAATTTATCCTCGGTAGCTGGAATTTCAAGCACCTGGTTCTTTTTATCGATATACTGCCATTGGTCATCCTTTAGGATCAGGGCATAGCCCGAATTAAAATACTTGACCTTGTCGTACTGCGGCTCAATGGCCCATTCACCGGAGGCGTTCAGAAAACCCCATTTTTTATCCTGTTCGGCCGCAGCCAAGCCGTCGGAAAAGGATTTGGCATCCTCGAACCGGGGCTCGATGACGTAATTGGCCGATTTATCGATGTAGCCAAATTTGCCGTCTTCCCTGACCAGGGCAAGTTCTTGGGCGTAGGTTGGGGTGCTCGCCATAATCAACAGTAAAAGTAAAATGTGCATTGTTTTCATAATAATTGGTTTTAATGAGGTTACTTGTTCTTATGGTTGATGATAAAATCCTTCATTTGGTTAACATAGGGATACATGATTTCGTCTTTTTTAAACGGGGGAACGATGTTGCGCACAGCGTCGTACATATTTTTGGTCTTTGTCGAGACCTGATCCTGCACTCCTAAATATTCAATAGCCTGTGCGACCGTAATCATTTCGATTGCCATGATCTCGAAGGCGTTTTCGATTACTTTTTTGGTAATCAGGGCGGCATTGGTGCCCATGCTCACAATATCCTGGTTGTCATTGTTGTTGGGGATGCTGTGCACATACATAGGATTGCTCAGCATCTGGTTTTCGGCGGCGGTCGAGGTGGCGGTAAATTGTACCCCTTGCATGCCGAAATTTAGCCCCAAAGTACCCAAATTTACGAAAGGAGGCAGAATATCGTTGAGTTTTTGGTTCAAAAGATAGTTCAACTGCCTTTCCGCAAGCATGCCCATTTTGGTTACGACAATCTTCAGCTTGTCCATTTCAAGGGATACGTAATCCCCATGGAAATTGCCGCCATGATAGACGTTTTTTTGCTTTACGTCGACGATGGGATTGTCGTTGGCGGAGTTGACTTCCTCGATCAAAATACGTTCGACCTCGTTCAGGGTGTCGAGTACCGGCCCAAGGATCTGGGGTACGCAGCGTATGGAATAGTATTCCTGTACCTTTTCCTCGAAAACCGAGACCCCATTGCTCCCGGAATACAAATGGTGTTCGCGCTTTCGGGTCAGGGTGCTGTCCCTCAAGTGGCTGCGCATAGATCGCGCGATTTCCCGTTGCCCCTTGTGCTTTTTGGTCTGATTAAGGCTTTGGGAAAGATGGTCGTCATAGGCCTGCATAATTTCGTTGATGGCCGAGGAGCAGGCGATCAACCATTCCAGCAAACGTCGAGTATAGATGGTATTCATCATCCCGATGCCGGTCATGACCGAGGTCCCGTTGATAAGACCCAATCCTTCCCGTAGTTCGACCTTGATGGGCCGTATATTTTCCGCCTCGAATACCTCTTGGGTAGGCCTTCTATCCCCCTTATAAAAAACCTCGCCTTCCCCTATCAATACCAAGGCCAAATGGGCCAATTGCACTAGGTCGCCACTGGCACCTACCCCACCGTGTTCATAGATCAACGGGGTGATGTTTTTGTTGATTAGGGCCGCCATGGTTTCGATAACCGATACATGTACGCCCGAATTGCCAAGGCTCAAGGTATTCAACCGCGCCAACATGGCCGCTTTGACGTATTTTGGGGGGATTATATTTCCTGTGCCCGAGGCATGGCTTCGGATCAGGTTGTACTGCAGTTGTACCGTTTCCGCATCCTTTATTTTGTACTGCGCCATGGGGCCAAAGCCCGTATTTACGCCGTAGATAATCTTGTTCTTTGAGAATTCCTTCAGAAAATCGAAGCTTTCCTGTACCGTATCCAAGGTCTCTGGGTCAATGCTTATGGCCTCGTCGTCGAATATGGTATCGTAAAAGTCCTGTATTCCTAATTTTCCCTTGATTTTTGGCATCTGTGGTCGGTTGAATCCAAAGAAAGTTCAAAAGCCTTCTTCTGGGTTTCTTTTAGTCGGAGGTTAAAAATAGGTATTTTGGCAAGCAAATTTATAACAATTCCTCAATGAATATTGTATTTTTACCTACGAATGTGCTTTGAAGTCCAATAGGATTCCAAACCTTTGGACCTAAAAATCGATCGGGATGAAAAATGAAAATGTGGATGTGCTCGTTATCGGGGCGGGACCTTCGGGAGCGGTTTCGGCGGCCTATCTTCATAAGCAGGGGCTGAAGGTAAAGGTCGTCGAGAAGAGCCGGTTTCCCAGATTTGTAATCGGGGAAAGTCTTTTGCCGCGTTGTATGGAGCATTTTGAGGAAGTGGGTCTCTTGGATGCCTTAAAAGCCAAGAATTTCGAGGTCAAGACGGGCGCCCGGTTTATGCGCGGGGATAAAATCTGCAATTTCGATTTCAGTAAAAAATATACGGAAGGATGGGACTGGACGTGGCAGGTGCCGCGGGCGGATTTTGACAAGACTTTGACCGATACGCTGACCGAATGGGGCGTAGATATCGCGTTTGAACGTGAAGTAGTGGCAGCGGAATTCGACGGCGGCCGTTCGATCACTACCATCAAGGATGCCGATGGCCAATGGTCAACCGTTTCCGCTCGATTCATAGTCGATTCCAGCGGACACGGCAGGGTTCTACCGCGGTTGTTGGACTTGGATAAGCCCTCCGAAATACCCAAACACGCTTCGCTGTTTACCCATGTCAAGGATGTCAAAAGGCCGGAAGGCCCGGAAGGTACCATCATCACCTTTGATATTGTCAGCCGCGAGACCTGGCTTTGGGTCATCCCCTTTTCCAACGGATATACCAGTATCGGCTATGTGGGTCCGACCGAATATCTGGAATCCTTTGCGGGCGACAATACCCAAAAACTCCAAGCGATGATGAAGTTGTCGGACTATTATTTCGATCGTTTCGATGGGTTGGATTACGAATTCGAGCCGCTAATGCTCAAGAACATCGCCAAATCGGTCAAACAGCTCTATGGCAACGGGTATGTGCTGACCGGAAACAGTGCCGAGTTTTTAGATCCCGTGTTCTCGTCGGGCGTAACCTTTGCCACCGAATCCTCCCTAGTGGCCGCCAAGTTGATAGCCCGGCAATTGCACGGCGAATCGGTGGATTGGGAAACCGAATACACCGCCCATATGAAAGAAGGGGTGAACGTCTTTTCTACCTATGTCAAGGAATGGTACACGGGAAACCTGCAGACCATCTTTTTTGACAGCAACGATAACCCGGAGATTAAGGCACAGATCTGTTCGGTGCTGGCGGGTTATGTTTGGGACAAGACGAATCCGTTTGTCAAGAACCACCATCGATTGGTGAAAACGGTGGCACGTATTGCGGAAATGGAGAAGGAGGCGGATTAAAAGAAATCAATCATCAATGGCCGCAAATACCATTTGGCGGAACTTCCATCCCGTCTCATCGGAAACATCGCCCTGGGTCTGCTTCATCAGGATGCCGATTACCTGTTCTTGTGGATCCGCGAAATACTGGGTGTTGAAGTAGCCTCCCCAGTCGAAGGTGCCGGTACTGCCCAAACCACCCGAATCCTGTCCCTCGGGAGTCACAACCCCAAAAGCGAGCCCATAATATTTGTGCTCGCCGTCGAAGAGATCTTTGGTCTGGTTGCCCATGATGCTCTGTACCGTCGTTCTGCTCAAGATACGTTGTCCGTTGAGTTCTCCATTGTTGAGGTACATTTGAAGAAAGGTGGCATAGTCTTCCGCCGTACTGGATAGCCCCGCTCCGCCGGAAAAGAAACGTTTGGCCCCTTTGATCGGATAGTCGGTATCGTAAAAGGTCTTGGGATACTTTTCCCATTTTCCGTTTTTGATCTGCTGTACCGTTACTAAGCGGTCGTGTTTTTCTTTGGGAAGATAAAACCAAGTATCGTCCATATCCAAAGGCTCAAAAATGCGGGTCCTCAAGAATTCGTCGAAGGGCATTCCGGAAACAACTTCCACAAAATAACCGAGTACATCCAGGCCTTCGCTGTAAACAAAAGCGTCACCGGGGTTGTGGTGCAGGGGGAGTTTCGCCAGTTTCTTTACACTCTCGCCGATGGAAATATTTTCAGTGGTGAACAAATCCGTAATCCCTGCCTTGGCATAAATTTTTCGAAAACGGTCATTGCCGTCGATGACGCCATAGCCCAATCCCGAGGTATGGGTGATCAGGTCGTGGATCGTAATCTGGTCCTCGGCCGGTTTTACGGTGTAGGTGGAATCGGCTTCGTTGAACGTATCGAGTATCTGTGCCTCCCCAAACTCGGGAATGAACTTTGAGATGGGGTCGTCCAACTGAAACTTGCCTTCTTCCCAAAGTATCATTACGGCGGTGGAGGTGATGGCCTTGGTCTGCGACGCTATCCGGAAAATTGCATCTTTGGTCATTTGCTTTTTACGGGCGTTATCGGCCATACCATAGGCATTGTGGAAAACGATTTTTCCGTTTCGGGCGATAAGGGCCACGGCGCCCGGAACCTGGTCTTCGGCTATGGCTTTTTGGAGCATGGTATCGATTTTAGCCAGGCGTTCGGGCGACATACCGACGCTCTCGGGGGAAGCTTGGGTAAAGGGGGTAGCGGTTTGAGCGGATACGGTCTTGCCGGGGAGGACGAGGGTCAGTAGGGCTAGAAGAAATGATGGGATTATTTTTTTCATCGGTTCGGGTTTTGTTGTTCGGTCCTGTCAAGGATGGTTCGGAATGACCAAATTTAACTTAAAAAATGGGAGGTGCGATACTCGAAGGCGATTTTGAGCATCAACTTATCGTCATACCATCAGCAACACCATTCCCATTTGTACTGGGCGTACTGGAAGTGTCCGGGTTCATAAAAACCAGCTTTCCCTCCGAAGTCTCGGTCATCAGAATCATGCCCTGACTTTCCACTCCCCTTAATTTTCTGGGGGCAAGGTTGACGAGTACCGTCACTCTTTTACCGATGATTTCTTCGGCTGAAAAACTTTGTGCAATGCCGGAAACGATGGTGCGCGTATCGAGGCCGGTGTCGACTTTCAAAATCATGAGCTTATCGGTCTTGGGCATTTTTTCGGCCTCGATGATAGTGCCGACCCGCATATCGAGTTTGGCGAAATCGTCGAAGCTGATGGTGTCTTTTTGGGGCATAATGCTTTCATGGTTTGTAGGGCCCGTGTCGGATGCAGTCGCGTTGGATTTTTTGGATGGGTCGTTGGTGGGCGTTGGGTCAATCGTATCGTCTGTGCCGGATGCAGTCGAGGCGTTGGATTTTTTGGTGGCTTCCAGTTTGTCCAGTTGTTCTTGGATTTCCCCGTCCTCAATTTTTCGGAAGAGGAGTTCGGATGGGTTTATAAGATGGCCGGGAGGAAGTAGAACCCCCTTTTCCGAAACGGCAGGCCATGAGGTCTCGACTGCGCTCGACCTGACGTTCAGCATTTTTTTCAGTTTTACCGATGTGAAAGGCAAAAACGGTTCGCTCAGTACAGCAAGGCCGGCAGCAATTTGAAGGGCAACGAACATAATCGTCCCTACCCGTTCTTCATCTTGCTTGATGACCTTCCAGGGTTCTTCGTCAGCGAGGTATTTGTTGCCGAGACGGGCGAGGTTCATAAGTTCTTGCCCGGCTTCCCGAAAACGGTAGCGCTCGATGGAAGCGGAAATGGTTTCGGGGAACTTTCGCAAAACTTCCAAAGTTTCGTTGTCCGTATGGGTTAAATCAGACGCTTTGGGCACCACGCCGTCATAGTATTTATGAGTCAAAACGCCCACACGGTTGATAAAATTCCCAAATATGGCGACGAGTTCGTTGTTGTTGCGGGCCTGAAAATCCTTCCAGGTAAAATCGTTGTCCTTGGTTTCCGGGGCGTTGGCGGTGAGGGTGTAGCGCAGTACATCCTGCATATCGGGGAATTCATTCAAATACTCGTGTAGCCAGACGGCCCAGTTCTTGGAAGTGGAGAGTTTGTTGCCCTCTAGATTTAAAAACTCGTTGGCGGGTACGTTGTCCGGCAGGATAAAATCCCCATGGGCCTTTAAGAGGGATGGAAAGATGATGCAATGAAAAACGATATTGTCCTTTCCGATAAAATGGACGAGTTTGGTACTTTCATCCTTCCAATAAGGCTCCCAATCGCAACCTTCACGCTCGGCCCATTCCTTTGAGGATGAAATATAGCCGATCGGGGCGTCGAACCACACGTAAAGTACTTTCCCTTCGGCCCCTTCGACGGGAACGGGAATACCCCAGTCGAGGTCGCGGGTCACGGCACGGGGTTCGAGTCCGCCATCGATCCAGCTCTTGCACTGGCCGTATACGTTGGGTTTCCAGTCATTTTTGTGACCTTCGAGGATGTATTTCCTTAAAAATCCCTCATACCGGTCCAGGGGCAAAAACCAATGTTTGGTCTCCTTCGTGGTCGGTACGCTACCGGTAATCGCTGATTTTGGATGTATAAGGTCGGTAGCATTGAGCGAAGACCCACAATTTTCGCATTGGTCGCCATACGCTTCCGTGTGGCCGCATTTGGGGCAGGTGCCGGTGACAAAGCGATCGGCGAGAAACTGTTGTGCTTCTTCGTCGTAAAGCTGGGCGGTGGTCTCCTCCGTAAAATCATCCTGTTCGTACAACTTTTTGAAAAAATCGGAGGCGGTTTTATGGTGGACTTCCGCCGAGGTGCGGGAATAGTTGTCGAAGGTAATCCCGAAATCCCGAAAGGATGCCTTTATCATCGTGTGATATTTGTCGATGATTTCCTTAGGGGAAACCCCTTCCTTTTTCGCCTTCATCGAAATGGCGACCCCATGTTCGTCGCTGCCACATACGAACAGTACGTTTTTATCCGTCAATCGCAAATAACGGGCATAGATGTCCGCGGGTACGTAGACGCCTGCCAAATGACCGATGTGGATGGGACCATTGGTGTAGGGCAGGGCTGCGGTAATCGTATACCTTGCCGGCGCGGCAAGCGGTGAAGGTGCTGTGGTATTCACGGGCATTGCACTAAAATTAGTGCCACAAAAATAGGACTTTTTGTGGGCTGTCAGCCACAGTTGTCCTAAAAAGCGAAGCCCTCGGGGAATCTTGCCCTTGATTCAACATTCGTAAATACCACAGAAGGTACCTGGGTATCCCATTGCTTTCACCTTATCCCATCATCACGGATTTGCTCACGGTGTGCTCCCGTACCTTAATTCGGTAGATGTACTTGCCGGCCGCTAAATGGGCGGGCATACTATCCCTTATATTGATTTCATTGGGACCTTCACCCATGATGGCATTTTTGATGGTACCCACCTTTTGTCCCAAAATATTGAACAGTTCGATATCGACGTGCGCGGTGACGGGCATTTCCAGATAGATATGCGGGTTTTGGGCGGATGGATAAAAAGGCTTGTGCACCATGGCGTTGAGCTGCTCCGCATTGGGTATGACCGGTTCACCGGGCTGCGGATCGGGTTGCTCTGGCAAGGTAGGGTCGCCATCGCTGTATACGATATCGGGGAATTCCGTACCGCTGCAATTGAAGCCCAGGTTGACGGGGGCGTAGGGATGATTTAACAAATGCTGTTCCACCAAGGGGATGGGCACACAGAGCCATTCGGCCAGTACCGTCGCATAGAGGTCACGGAAGTCCATCGTATACTCCAAATTGCCCCGGCCATCGGGATCGGTCAAGGACGGATGGTCGCCCACAAAGGCGCTGCCATTGAGTCCTTTGCCAAAAAATAGGGTCGGGGCCGCTTTGCCATGGTCGGTACCGTTGGAGCCATTTTCGAAAATACGCCTTCCGAACTCCGAGAAGGTCATACTCAGTACTTTTTCATCCTGCTGGGTATAGCCCAGATCCTCATAAAAGTTGTCGATGGCAATGGACAGGTTGCTCATCAACCGCTCGTGTGCCAAGGGCTGGTTGCCATGGGTATCGAACCCGCCCATGGATATCATATACACCTTGGTACCTAGATTTCCTTTGATCAAACGGGCCAAAAGCGCCAGTTGCCGGGCAAATCCGTTCTTTTGGTATTCGACCTGGTTTTGGCCGCGCGACCAGGCCTCATGGATGACCCCCGAATATTCATAGGTCGTATTCGCAACGCCCCTTAAAAACTTCAATTGGTCGCCGTACATACAATCGCCGAACAGGTCTTCCTCCAGGCCATATACCACCCCGGATTGTGCAATCTCCTCGAGCTGATCGACGTTCGAGGTCACAAAGGCGTAATTGGTTTCCTCGCCTTGAAAAACGAGGCTTCCGAACTGGCCGATCTGTATGGCCGCCGGTGATGCGGGCGGATTGATGAGGTAGTCGGGATAATAGTGTTCGAAATGCCGGCCCATCCATCCGGTATCCAAACCGCTGAATCCGGTCGAAGTCAGGTCCGTATTGGCGAACACGTCCGATCCCGTGAAATGGGAAAGGCTTTGCCCCTCATAGCCGACCCCGTGTACCGCCTTGAACTGTCCCTCGTCCCACATGGGAGCCAGGGATTTCATATAGGAAGGGACTCCGAATTCATCGGTCAATTTCAGCACTTTGCTCTCTGGGATGTAAATATTGGGCCGCGCATTGGCATAGGCGTCGTATTGTGCAATGGGGATGACCGTACTCAGCCCGTCGTTGCCCCCGGAGAGTCGGATCAAGATCAGGATATTGTCCGTTTCCGCACTGGCAATGGCCGAGGTCAAAGGGGATGGCGCCGAAGCGGTCAAAAAATTACTGCCCAACATCATCGAGCCGGAGCCCGCAATACCCAAAGCCTGCAAAAAGGAGCGGCGGCTCCAGGATTTGTGTTCGAGGTCGTGGCCTTCGTGCTCGAGGCCTTTATAGGGGCCGTCATCGCAGTAGTGGCCATTTCCGTTGTGGGTGCCGTTGAGGAGGTGTTTTGTATCGTGGATATCGCACATGTTCCTTGGTTATTTAAGTTGGAATTCGGGTTGTCTGGCGAGGTATTGCAAGAGGTTGAATACTTGGGTCGGGCCTTCCGGGGCGATGGCCAGGATCCAAGTGGGAGTGCTTCCCCCTTCGAAGTACTGGGGAGGTATGTCCCCCCGGAAAATATCAAAGGCCTTTTGATATTCCGCTTCGTTCAACAATCCTTTCGGCAGGATAAAGTCAATAATCTGGCGCGCTATGAGATCGGGGTCGTAGCTGGTCAGCGCGTCGTCACCGACAATCGATTCCCCAAAGTCACGGAACTGCTCGTCGTCGGCATCGAAAAAATCCTGTAAAATGCTTTCGATGGTCAGCCACCGGCCGATCATAAAGTTCGTATTTATCCACGAACGGTTGCGCTGCCATCCGGCCACGTCAAAGGGGTCGAACATCCGTTGGCTCAATAATCCCGCATAATTGACCAGACTGGCCACGGTGATATCCTCGTAGGCAAAACTGCTTTCCTTTAAAAAATTAAAATAAAAATCAAAGGGACTCTTTATGATTACCCCCACGGCATCATCGTCAAAAAAATGCTGGCTCTTGAAAAGTTGTGACAGTACCGGGGCGATTTCAAAATTGTTGTCCAAAAAGGTCGTTGCCATACCGGTGATGATGGTCTGGGCGTTTCCGGCATCATCCCTCGAATCGGGGTGTACGAAAAACTCGTAAAGTTTTCGGCAGATAAATTGGGCAATTTCGTTCGGGCGTTGCTCGAAAAGAATAGCGATGACATCATCATAGCCCCAGTTACCGGTCTGTCCTAAAATAGTTTTTGAGCCTTCGTCATGCCGATCGGCCCTGAACTGCACGGGCTCACAGCCCAGTTCACCGCGTTCCACGTAGCCCGTCAGGGCTCGTGCGGTCTCGATAACGTCATGTTCCGTATAGCCGTTACCTTCCCCTAAAGTAAAAAGTTCATACAGTTCGCGGGCGTAGTTTTCGTTCGGGTTGTTCCTATTGTTGTAGACCCCGTCCAAATAGTACAACATCGCATGGGTAAGGCCAATTTCGCTAACAAAGGTCTTAAAGTTGCCCAGGGCGTTGCGTTGTAGGCAATTGATATAGTGGTACAAGAAAGAATTGCAGTCGTACACATCGATTTCGGTCACGAAATGGTTGCTCCAAAAGAAGCTCATCCGGTCGAAGAGGTTGTTGTTCAAAAGTCCATACGCGTATGCCAGCTCGAATTCCTCGCGTTGGGCGCGTTGTACCTCCCTGCGCAAATCGTCATCCTCGGGGTAGTTGCTCCCGTTCCAGTCCGCCCAGGCGGGAGGGGCGATAGGAGCCTGATTCAGGGCTTGCCCTATTAGGGTATCCACCAAAGTACCCGCAGTTTGGCCCACCGCTTGATCGATGGTAGCGACCGGGGCACTGAAACCCAATCTCCGGTAGAGATGTGCCGCTTTGGTACGATCCAAGGGAGTAGCATACGGTGCCAGCGGGGCCGTATTGCAGTTCACAAAGTATTCCATAGTTTTCGGTAGGCTTTAGGCTTCGTACATGTCTGGGGAACGGCCGGGGCTGGATCTTAAACGCATAAAACACGCACGTAGTATGGTAATTCGGGCGTTTTCGACGTACGGCATAAAAAATTCCCGCTACTTTGCCAATTTATTCGGTTAGAAGGCCTATTTTTTCGGTGGATGGTATGTTCCCCGCCGATGACCCCACATTTTTGAAATACCTTTATAGCATGGCAAAACACAATGAGTTCGGGGAAGAAGGGGAGGAGATCGCAGCCCGTTTTTTAGTGGGGAAAGGCTATCGGATACAGGAAAAAAACTATCGGTATCGGAGAGCGGAAATCGATATCATCGCGCTAAAAGAGGATGTTCTTGCGATTGTCGAGGTGCGGACTCGAAGCACGGACCACATTATCCCCATTGCGGATACCATACACCCGAGGAAGATACAGTTGCTGATCAAGGCGGCAAACCATTATGTGACCTCCCAACAACTGGATGTCGAGGTGCGGTTTGATATAATCGCCATCCTAAAGAACGATAGAATTTTTAAGATCGAGCATTTGGAGCGTGCTTTTTATCATTTTTAGGGGAGGCACGAAAAACAGGAGGCCCCGAAATTGGGAACCGTGGCCTTCTAAGCTTAGCTGGATAAAATCTCCCCTAATATTGTTTTATTTATAACAAATTGTTATATTTGCAGAACAACCGATTTTTATCATGAAGACCATATCCTCCATTGTCGAGCAGTATATCAAAAAAAAGCCATTTTTACAGACCGCCCTCGCACAGGGCATTATCAACCTAACCTCGCTATCTCGCATAATCAAGCCTGAAATCGAGGACGAACTCGCCAAGGAGGTTCGCAACGGGGCTATCGTAATGGCCTTGAAACGCCTATCGGACGATCTGGAGTTCCGTGCTACCCATAAGATTATCAAGGTTCTTAAGAACATAGGGGAAATTACCGTGCGCTCGTCCCTGACGGATTTTACCTTTCTGGTATCGGAATCCGTTTTGGAAACCCAGAAGCAATTATTGGAGGAGGTCAACAAAAACAAGGAGGTATTCTACACCTCGTCCCGGGGCGTCAACGAATTGAACATTGTGGTCAGCAACAGTTTGGATGGGATCGTTGAAACCTTGTTCGCCGACGAAAAGTGCACCCAAAAGGCTGAAAACCTATCCTCTATCACCGTAAAACTGCCGGCGGAAAACGTGTCCGTACCGGGCATATATTATTTTATTTTCCAACGCCTCGCCTGGGAGGGGATTGTTTTATACGAGGTAATCTCCACCACCAACGAGTTCACCATTCTGGTCGACGACGACCAAGTCGATGTGGCGTTCAAGACCATCAAGGATTTGAAGACGCTTTGATCGGTTTAATCCTTTACCATCTCCTCCTTCTGCGTTCGAAACGGGGCTGGCTCGCAACAATCCTGCGTACCGCCGACCTCAACGGTCGATGCCCCGTAGACCGTGATGTCCGACTTTATGAAATCCTCTGCTTCGGCCTTGTAGATGTTTTCCACATATTTTTGCGGATTACGGTCGATATAGGGAAACCAAGTGCTGTGGATTTGCACCATAATACGATGGCCTTTCTTGAAGGTATGCAGAATATCCTGTAACCGGAAATTGACGTGAGTAGGTTCTCCCGGTACGAAAGGCTCGGGGGTTTCAAAACTATTGCGAAACCTGCCCCGGAATACTTCGGCGCGAACCAGCTGTTGGTAACCGCCCATGACGATATTATCGGGATTGTGCTCGTAATCAGGATGGTCGGGCGGATAGACATCGATCAGCTTGACGACAAAATCGGCATCGGTGGTGCTGATCGCTACTTTTAGTTTCGCCATGATTTCGCCCGCCAAGGTCTTGTCGGCCTGTAAAGGCTCGGTCTCGAAGGTCAGCACATCGGGCCGACGGGAGGCATGGCGCTGGTCATCGGACATGTATTTGCGGGGCGTAAAGGTCAGCCCTTCGATCTGGGAGGTGTACGGCACCGGCTTGGCGGGATCGCTGGTATATTCGAATTTCGCCGTTTTATCTATAGGGCCGTCAAGACTTAGGGTTCCGTTTTTGCCAAAGCCCAGACGTACCGGTTCGATATCGGCCGGGGGCCATTGGTCGAAGGTCTTCCATTCCTTTGAACCGGTATCGTACATGTAAGCCTCGGGCAGGGGGTCGATACTTCTACCTTTAAGGTTATGGGCAAAGAAGGGCGCTTCGATTTCCCGCAGGAAAAACGTCGATATACTGTCCCCAAAATAGATGTGGTTGTGAACGGTCTGGCCTTGCTCGCGCGCCCATCCGCCGTGGTCCCATGGTCCCATGACGATGGTGTTGTCCGCCTCCGGACTGGTGGCCTCGATTGTCTTATAGATGTTCAACGGTCCGTACAGGTCTTCTGCATCGAACCATCCGCCAACGGTCATTACGGCATGGTCGATATCTTTCAAATGGGGGAGGATGTTCCTTTTTTGCCAAAACGCATCGTAATTGGGATGTTCGACGACCTGTTTCCAAAAGAAATTATCGAAGTGGAATTTCTTGGTGGTGTTCTTTAGCGGCCCCATCCGAAGAAAAAAATCGTAGGCATCCGCAGGGGGATTTTCATACATCCGCATCAGCTCCTCCGTATACCAGGGCTCACGGGTCAGGGAATCCTTTTGATAGCCGAAAACGGGGAAAGCGGCGGTATAACTTTGCAAAAAGGCGCCCTGATGGTGAAAGTCATCGAAAAAGAAGTCCGCTATGGGGGCCTGTGGCGAGGAGGCCTTCAGGGCCGGATGTGCATCTATCAGCCCCGCAGCAGTGTAGTATCCGGGATATGAAATGCCGTACATGCCCACTTTGCCGTTGTTGCCCTTGATGTTTTTCAGCAGCCAGTCGATCGTATCATAGGTGTCGGAACTTTCATCGATGTCCGTATGGTTTTTGGGATCGTTTCCGGGGATGTTCGGCCGCATATTGTCAAAGGTGCCGTCGGACATGTACCGGCCACGCACGTCCTGAAACACCAGGATGTAGCCGTCTTGCACCAAATATTTCGAGGGATAGTCGCTGTACTGGTAATCGGTATATTTGGAAGCGTTGTAACACGTGCGGTTCATGAGGATAGGATAGGTTGTAGCGGTATCCTTGGGGGTGTAGACCACCGTGAAAAGCTCGGCCCCATCGCGCATTGGGATGCGGTATTCCTTCAAGTTGTAGTTCTGTTTTAATAGAAGGGAGTCGGGGTTCTGGGCGTAGGTGCATACTGTAAGCAACAGAAACAGCGTAAAATGGGAGATACGGGATTGCATAGGGTCATATTTTTAATAGCTTCCTGCAAGCTGCAGGGCTCGAATCCATAAAGGTTTATTCAAAATCCGCCTCCGAAACGCCTTCGTTAACCTTGATTTTCTGCCCCATCCTCCGGTTTTTCGGTGGGCTCTGCCTGTTTGTCGAAGTATTTTATGGGGATTGTCTTGCCGTTAAAACTTATGTTTTGAAGGTTGGGCAGCACTTCGCTGGCTTTGCCCGTGACCACGATTCGTGTTTTCCCGGGCTTGATATATTGTTGTGCGGCCTTTTGCACGTCTTCGACGCTAACCGCCTTGATACGCTCGAGATAGGTCTCGTAAAAATCCTCGGGCAGGTCCTCAGTTTCGATATTCAAGGCGTATTCCGCTATAGTCTGCGGATCTTCAAGGGCCATGACGAACCGACCGATGTACTTGGCTTTGGTGTTTTCAAGTTCCTCTTGGCTTACGGGGGTACTGCGGATGTTCCCGATTTCCTTCAACAGCTCCACGACCGAACTATCGGTTACGGCATTGCGTACACTGGCCACCGTTCTAAAACGTGCGGGGGCGTATTTGTCATCGCCCAACCGGGAGTAGGATCCATAGGTATAGCCTTTGTCCTCACGTAAATTGAGAAAAAGCCTGCCTTCACCTCCGCCGCCTAGGATCTCATTGGCCAAGAGGGCGGGCAGATAGTCGGGATCTTTCATTTTAAGGTCCACCAGGTTCTCCGTGGTAATTTCGGATTGTACTGCATTGGGCACATTGACGAAATTGATCTGGGTATAGAGGGCATCCGAAGGAACGGAAAATGTAAGCGTTGGCGGTGTCGCCTTGGCCCATGGCGCAAAGAATTCCTCCACCAGCTTTTTCACCTCCTTGAAGTTTACATCGCCGACGACTACCAGATAGGCATTTGCAGGCACGAAATAATCCGTATAAAATTTTTCCACATCCTCGAGAACGACGTTGTTGACCGTTTCTTCTGTAGCGAATTCGCCATAGGGGTGGGCCTTGGTATAGGCCAAGGCGGCACTGACTTTACCGGCGATGGCCTTGACATCCTTTTCTTGGGCCTCAAGTCGGGTCAACATTTTTTGTTTTTCCTTTTCGAATTCCTCCTGGGTGAAATTGGGATGGATTGCGGCGTCGGCCATCAGTTCCAATAGTCTGGGAAAATATTTGGACAGGCCGCTGGCGTAGGCACTTTGCGGACCGAAATTGATCCGTGCACCCAGAAAATCGACCTCCTCATTATAATCATCCTTTGAAATATTTTTGGAGCCCTTGCCCAAAAGACTGCCGGTCAAGGATGAAACCCCGGCTTTATCGCCTTCGGGTACGGGGGCATTGTCGATACGCAATTGAATGGACACCCTGGGCAGTTTGTGGTTTTCGACCACCAAGACCTCAAGGCCATTTTTCATTTGGAAAGTCTGCGGATCTTTTAACTTTATTTCCGGTGCGGGCCCCGATTCAGGCATCGTGCTCCGGTCTATCTGTGCGTAGGTTCCTACCGCAAAGAAGGCCAATACTAAGGTTAGGTATGATTGTTTCATGGATTACGCTTTTTTTTGAATTTTCGAAGGCGGTTAGCCTTTGGTGCCGTCTTTTAGGGTCGACCGGATGATTTACCCGTCCCTATTGCTCCGGTGCTTCGCCCGGCAAATAATCAATGACGGCCCTTTGGTTCGGTTTAAGGTATTTGTTGGCAACTTCCTGTATCTCTTCACGGGTGATGGAACGGTAAATTTCGATTTCCTTGTTGATCAGTTCCGTATCGCCGTACAGCATAAAATAGGTGGCCAGTGAGCCGGCGATTCCTTCGACACTGCTATTGGCGTTGACGAAACGGGTCTGGAACTTGTTCTGCAGTTTCTGGTAATCCTTTTCCGAAATCAGGCTATCCCGCACCTTGGCGATCTCTTCCTCGATTTCGGTGTTCAGGGTATCCAGGGCGGTTTCACCTACGGGAAGCGTAAATACGAGATACATGCCATAATCTTCCTGGGCAATGTTGTAGGCACCTACCTGTAGGGCCTGTTTTTGGTCATCGACCAGCTTTTTATAAAGTTTTGAACTTTTACCGTCGCTAAGATAGGCCGATATCATATCGAGTACGTAGGCGTCGCGTTCCGTGAATCCCGGGGTTCGGTAGGCGATGATGCTGGCCGGTATCTGGATGTTCGGGTCATAGGTCGTGGCCTCGATTTGGGTGGTTATCGGCGTTTCCGTGGGATAGTCCCTTACGATATCCGCTCCTTTGGGGATGGGCCCGAAATAGTCCCCTATCATCTTTTTGGTCTCGGGGATGTCGATATCCCCGGCAACGACCAGCACGGCATTGTTGGGCACATAGTATTTTTCGTTGTAGGCCTTGACATCTTCCAGGGTCGCCGCATCGAGATCTTTCATGTATCCGATGTTGGGGTCTTTGTAGGGATGTTTTTCGAACAGGTTTTCGGCCACCGTAAAGAGGATTTGTCCGTAGGGGGAGTTGTCGTAGCGCAGCCGTTTCTCTTCTTTGACCACCTCGTTCTGCGTGTCAACACCGACCTGGTCGATAATGGGATGGAGCATGCGTTCGGACTCCATCCAAAGTCCGAGTTCCAGTTCGTTCGACGGAAAGACCTCGTAGTAGTACGTGCGGTCTTGAGAGGTGTTGGCGTTGTTTTTTCCCCCGTGGGCGGAAACAATTTTGAACCAATCGCCGCGATCGATGTTTTTGGTACCCTCAAAAAGCAGATGTTCGAAAAAGTGGGCAAAACCGGTGCGGCCCTTGGTCCGGTCCTTGCCGCCGACGTGGTACATCACCGAGGTCGTGACTACCGGGGCCGTTTCATCTTGGTGGAGGATGACGTGCAAACCGTTGTCCAGGTCGTATTCCTCATATTCGACCTCTTGGGCCTTCAGGACGGTTACCGCCAATATCAGGCACATTCCCGGTAATAGTAGTTTCCTCATGATATCGTATTGCGTAGTTCGTTGTAGGTAAAGGGATAATGTTACAATTATATACCTTTTTTCGGAAAACCCGTCCATCCGTTACCGAATTAATAAGAATTTTATGTAATTGTTTCTTAAATTTGCTATTGTCAAAATCCAAGACTAGCACGTACCTAAAATCTGGAACATGAAAGAATTCGCCCTGCCCATCCGATTCGGAATCGCCACCAGCGGTTGCCTGATCGCGTATTTTTTGATCCTATCCCTCTTTGACCTGCACACCCAAGTTTTTTACAGCCTGTTCAATGGGGTCATCACCGGTTTCGGAATTTATGAGGCCATCAAATATTTTCGTTTAATGGATGTAAAGGGATTCAACTACGGCAAGGGTTTTACCGCGGGCATAGTAACCGGATTTCTTGCCACCATACTATTTACCATCTTCTTTGCATTGTATTCCACCGAAATCAATCCCGATTTTCTGCGGCAGCTTATCACCCAATGGTTCCAAAGTTTTAACAATTTCGAGGCCATTGTTTTCTTCACGGTCGCCATTATGGGTTTCGCAACCTCGCTGGTACTGACGCTCACTTTTATGCAGTTGTTCAAAACCAGCCAAAATCCTAAGAAAAAATCCTCCCAAATCTAGAAATGGCGTTTGTGTATTAATGATTTAGGCGTATATTTGCATCCGCTTATTTAAAAAAATAGGCAATAAATCAAATAAATACACAGTATATGTATGCAATCGTAGAGATGGCAGGGCAGCAATTTAAAGTTGCGAAAGACCAGAAAGTGTATGTACACCGTTTACAGGAAGAGGAAGGCAAAAAGGTGACTTTTGGCAATGTACTTCTTTTGGGTGACGGTTCGGACATCACTATCGGCGCCCCGGCCATAGATGGCGCCGCGGTCGAGGCCAAAGTCGTCAGGCACCTTCGAGGTGACAAAGTGATCGTCTTCAAAAAGAAGCGGCGTAAAGGATACCGTAAGAAAAACGGTCACCGTCAATCCTTGACGGAAATCGTAATCGAGAGTATCGTTGCCAAGGGCGCTAAAAAATCCGAGAAAAAGGAGGAGTCCAAAAAATCGGAATCCACCCAGGCCGAGGAGGTGAAGGCATCTTCCAAGAAGGAAGCAAAGGATACGATACAAAAGGCCGAGGGAAAAACGGCACCGATCGAAAAGTCGGTAGCTTCAAAACCGGAAGCGGAGAAAGCCGGGAAGGCCGAAAAAGGGACTTCAAAAAAAGAAGCCCCCAAAAAGGAATCCCCGAAGAAAACCAAAGCAAAATCGGATAGCGAAGGTGAAATCAGCGAGAATTTGATTACCCGAGCCGAGCACAGGGCCGAGGATCAAAATATCGAGATCGACGTGGACAAGTTACTCCACAGTATCGGCACCTCCACAAAAGCGGAAGCTGACGACCTAAAGGAAATCAACGGTATCGGGCCGGCGTATGAAGAAAGGCTGAACGAGATAGGAATTTATACGTACGAACAGATCAGCAAATTGAAAGCTGCCGACCGGGACGAGCTTGCTGCTTTGGAGGGTATTACCCGTGAAAAGATTGAATCGGAAGAATGGGTGAAGCAAGCCAAAGCCTTGTTTAAAAATAAAAAATAGGTATTAGACAGCCGAACTTGGCAATAGCCCCCCGCAACTTTCGGGCATCATAATAAATATTTAGGAATCAAAAATTTATAGCCATGGCACACAAAAAAGGTGTAGGTAGTTCAAAAAATGGAAGGGAATCGGAATCGAAACGCTTGGGTGTCAAGATTTTCGGGGGCCAGGCCGCCGTTGCCGGTAACATTATCGTTCGGCAGCGCGGTACCAAGCACAACCCGGGGGCCAATGTATACGCCGGAAAGGACCATACCCTTCACGCCCGCGTTGACGGAACCGTAAAATTCGAAAAGAAAGCCGGTGGAAAATCTTGGGTTTCCATTGAGCCGTTAGAGGCATAGGTTTTTTTCGGGATTTCAAGTAATCAAAGACCCTTTCTGGTAGCGGAGAGGGTTTTTTTTGTGAAGATCGTATCGATGTCGAAAGGTACGGGGGTGCTATTCAAAGAAAACGCCATAGTAGAATATTGGAAAGGTTTAATTTAAACAAGAATTTTTTAAACTCCACATTAAGGTTTACAACAAGTATTTCTTTTCTTTTCAACGAAAAATTATACGTGATAGCGACAATAATAATAGCGGAGCTTTAAGTGCCTTATTTTTGTCACGATTGAAAATGCCTACGCTTGGGTAACTGGAGGTTATGGTAATGCATCATATCTTAATGATGTTTGGTACAGTTCCGATGGCATTAGCTGGGCAACAGCAACTACAAATGCGGACTTTTCACCAAGAGCTGATCATACTACAGTTGTCTTTGAAAATAAGCTCTGGATTATAGGTGGTTATGATGGTGAAAATCTTCGCGATACAAATGATGTTTGGTATAGTTCTGATGGTATAACTTGGACAATGGCTACTGAAAATGCTGGTTTCAATCCAAGATTTAATCATAGTGCAGTGGTATTTGAAGATAAAATTTGGGTAATTGGTGGTGAAGGAAATTCTCCCACTTTTCAAGGCATCTGGAAGCTATATAATGATGTTTGGCAAAGTAGCGATGGAATCAACTGGACTCAAGTAACTGATAATGCAGAATTTTCAAAAAGACATGATTTTGCTTCTCTAGTCTTTAAGGATAAAATTTGGGTACTTGGAGGAAGCAATATAAAGGGACTAAATGATATTTGGTATAGCGATGATGGCATATCTTGGATTCAGGTAGCTTCTAATCCAAATTTTTCTCCACGGATAGCTCATGGTTCAACTGTATATGATAATAAACTATGGATAGTTGCAGGTGCAGATGATAGCGGCCTTTTAAATGATATGTGGCAAAGTAGCGATGGAATAGTATGGACTGTTGCTATTGTTAACCCTGAATTCACTCCGAGGTACGAACATTCTGTAACGACATTTGATGACAAACTTTGGATTATCGCAGGGTGGTATAGTCCTGGTCGGATGAATGACGTTTGGTACTTTGATTAAAACCAAGGCCATGATTTTTATGGGAGAGGTTGAAAACGAATAGTTTTTATCAAGGCAAAAATGTTCTCCCGCCAAAATGCCAGTGGGCTTGCCCCGAGGAAGATTTACCTTTCGTACAGCGCCTAACCTAATACCTATAGTACTCCGGCTTGAACGGCCCTCCTACCTCCACCCCGATGTACTCCGCCTGGTCGGGCTTAAGCTCGGTGAGTTCGGCCCCTAATCGGGACAGGTGCAGTTCCGCCACTTTCTCGTCAAGGTGCTTGGGCAGCATATAGACTTCGTTGTCGTATTTGTCGCTATTCTTCCACAGTTCGATCTGGGCCAAGGTCTGGTTGGTGAACGAGTTGCTCATCACGAAACTGGGGTGTCCGGTGGCGCAGCCCAGGTTGACCAAACGGCCTTCGGCGAGCAAGATGATGTCCTTGCCGTCTATGGTGTACTTGTCCACTTGCGGCTTGATTTCGTCTTTGGTGTTGCCGTAGTTTTTGTTCAGCCAGGCCATGTCGATTTCGTTGTCGAAGTGGCCGATGTTGCAGACGATGACCTTGTCTTTCATCGCCTTGAAATGTTCCGGGCGGATAATATCCTTGTTTCCAGTCGTGGTGATCACAATGTCCGCCTTATCTACTACGGTTTCCAGTTTTTTCACCTCAAACCCGTCCATACAGGCCTGCAGGGCACAGATGGGATCGATTTCGGTAACGGTTATGATGGCTCCCGCTCCCCGAAAGGAGGCGGCAGTACCCTTTCCGACATCCCCGTAGCCGCAGACGACCACTTTTTTTCCAGCGAGCATGGTATCGGTAGCCCGGCGGATAGCGTCGACCGCACTTTCACGGCAGCCGAACTTATTGTCGAACTTCGATTTGGTGACGGAATCGTTGACGTTGATGGCGGGCATCGGCAAGGTGCCCTTTTTCATCCGTTCGTACAATCGGTGTACACCGGTGGTGGTCTCTTCGGATAAACCTTTTATATCCTTGGCCATTTCAGGATACCCGTCCAGCACCATATTGGTCAGGTCGCCACCGTCGTCAAGGATCATGTTCAGGGGCTTGCGGTCCTCACCAAAGAAGAGTGTCTGCTCGATACACCAGTTGAACTCCTCTTCGGTCATACCCTTCCAAGCGTAAACAGGAATGCCCGCAGCGGCAATAGCGGCGGCGGCATGGTCTTGGGTGGAGAATATGTTGCAGGAGCTCCAGGTAACCTCCGCGCCCAGGGCGACCAAGGTTTCGATAAGCACGGCGGTCTGAATGGTCATGTGAAGGCATCCGGCAATCCGTGCGCCTTTTAACGGCTGTTCGTTTCCATATTCCTCACGCAGGGACATCAGACCGGGCATTTCAGCCTCCGCCAGCTCGATTTCCTTTCGTCCCCAGTCCGCCAAGCCAATATCCTTTACTTTATAGGCTATATAATCCACGGTTTTTGTTTCCATCTTCTTTTTATTTTTTACTTTCGTTCGTAGTCGTTTTACAAGGATTATTTTGGAGTACAATCCAGAACGGTCCAAAGTTAAGAAAATCGGATACAACCTTATGCCTCTTTACAATACATTAACTGTAAACCCCTCGATCAAGGTATATTTATGGAAAGTGACCGAACCGGAATCCGAACTTTCCAATGGGATTGTTTTGACGCCGCATTGTCAAAATAGGATGGACGGTATGAAATCGGAACTGCACCGCAGGGCTTTTTTGAGCATCCGGCATTTGTTGGCCGAAGCCGGGTATGTCGATCAGGACCTGTACTACGATCAGGCAGGAAAACCGCATCTCGGGGATGGGAATAAGATATCCATCACCCATTCCAACCATTTTACGGGAATAATCATCAGTTCCGATAAGGAAGTGGGTATTGACATCGAGCTGCAACGGGAGAAAATACTCCGGATCGCCCATAAGTTTACGCCCTTGGAAGAGTACAAGACCATTGCCAATACCGATGCATTGATTCGAAAGTTAACCTTGGTCTGGGGCGCCAAAGAGGCCCTTTATAAAATTTACGCCGAACCCGGACTCAGCTTCCTGCACCATATCAATGTACAGGATTTCTCGTTCGACGACGAGGGCACCACCGCGGGAATTTTATATCATGGGGACGAATCGTTCTATCGAGTCAAATTTTTTGAGTTCGAGGGATTCACTTGCGTTTATGCCGTAAAAACTTGAACCAAAACAAAACCGGATTGCTGCTGAAGCCCGGCGAACGCAGCCGAAATGCGGGACAAATTATAGTGTATAGATGAAGATATCCGTAGAACTAACGTTTTCTCCCCTGCAGGATTATTTCGAGGAGCATATTATCCGCTTTATCAAAAAACTGCGTGCATCGGGACTCACCGTTCTCGAAAATCCATTGAGTACCCAAGTCTATGGCGATTACGATGCAGTGATGCCGGTGTTGAACGCCGAAATAAAAACGGCTTTCGAGCTGATGGACAAGGGGCTGCTTTACCTTAAAATAGTGAAATCGGACCGCAGCGGGTATCAACCGGATTTTTGACCGAGACCTTTACGCTGATCAAAAGTATGATACCTTACAGCTTTATGGGTGCGAACCTGATTTTTTACGCGACCTACAAGCTGTCCCAAAATATAATTATCCTCGATACCATAGATTTAAACTGGATTTTCAAGGAAAGCTCTACACATTATGTTTGAGGAAATTTTCGCCCAATACGCCGGCACGGAACTCCATTTGGTCGTCCTTGAAATCATAGCCGTGGTCTTCGGCTTTTTGAGCGTATGGTATTCCAAACGGGAGAACATCCTCGTTTTTCCGACCGGGATCATCAGTACGGCCATCTTCGTATACATCCTTCTGGTATTCGGGCTGTTGGGCGATATGCTGATCAATGCCTACTATTTTGCCATGAGTATCTACGGTTGGTATGTATGGACGCGAAAGGTCGATGCGACCCATTTTATCCCCATAACCGAAACCACATCCAAGGAAAACCGGAAATCCCTTTTCCTCTTTATCGCCGCGATTACTTTTGTCTGCGCGGTATACCTTAGTTTTGGCAAGTTCGATTCCTGGACGGCCTACGTCGATACATTGACTACGGCCATCTTCTTCGTGGGCATGTGGCTGATGGCCAAAAAAAAACTAGAGAATTGGGTGTACTGGATTATCGGTGATGTCATTTCCGTTCCATTATATTGGTATAAAGGACTTATATTTACCTCGCTGCAATACTTTTTGTTCACTATAATTGCCATCTACGGATACCTGGCATGGAAGAAAA
>DASSWC010000371.1:0-7568 GCA_035705395.1 Pricia sp.
AAGCGCATGCCGCCATTGGCAAGCCTATCCAAATTGGGAGTTTCGAGTCCGGTGGCACCGTACGCGCCCAGCTCGCCGTATCCCAGATCATCGGCGTATATAATGACGATGTTGGGCTTTGGGACTTTATCCGCTGCGGCAGCAGGTTGCTTTTTATCCTCTTTACATGCGAGGAGGGCCATTGCCAAACTTATGCCTAAAAATAGGCTTATTTTGTAATTTTTCATCGGTCGATACTTTTTAATTTTCCAAGAGCCCATTCTCGATCAGGGGAATCCTAAACCGTTCCAATTGGGCATTTTCGTGTTCTTTTTTAAAGATCGCTGCCGCCCTTTTAATAATTTCGGGATGTTTTAGGGCCACATTGTTCGATTCGGTTGGATCTTCCCTCAGGTTATACAGCTCCAGTGTCGGCTCTTGCTTATCCTTTAGATGCTGGCGTACCAGTTTCCAGTCGTTCATACGCAGGGCTACCTGCCCACCGTATGCGGGGAACTCCCAATACAAAAATTCATGCTTCTTTTGATCGCCTTTTCCTAAAAGCGTAGGCAAAAAGCTGATACCGTCGGTAGTATTGGGTGTTTCGTATCCGGTCAGATCCGCCAAGGTCGCCATAACGTCGTATTGAGCGGATATGTGATCCGTTTTGCTGCCCGCTTCGATGTGCCCTGGCCACATGGCGATCATGGGTACCCGGATACCACCTTCGTACACGAAGCCTTTTCCCCTGCCCCGTTCCTCGCCAAAGGGACCGGAACTGTTAAAAAAGGAGCCGTCCGTTCCGCCGGTAAAGGTTACCCCATTATCCGAGGTAAGGATAATCAAGGTATTTTCGTACAATCCTTCCCTTTTGAGGTGTTCTACCAGTTTACCCACATTTTCGTCCAGATAGGAAATCATGGCCGCATACCCTGCCCTGGGATTCCTGTGCGGAAAATAACCCTTCTCGCCCAGGTAAGGTTCCTCTTCGCCAAATTTTTTGACATAATGGTTTACCCATCTTTGTGGGGCCTGAATGGGGTTATGCGGAATGGGTGTGGCCCAATAAAAGAAGAAGGGACGGTCTTTATTCCTGGAAACAAAGTTTTTCATTTCATGGAACATGAGCTCGGGGGCATAGTCGTTCAGCGTGTAATCGGCATAACTGGACGGATCGTACGGGTCGGCCCCTTTTGGCAGCTTGGTGTTCGGTGCTATCGTATCGTTGTTCAGGTACACCCGCCTTTCGTTTTTATACAGATGCACAGGATAGTAGGTATGTGCCTGTCTTTGGCAATTGAAGCCAAAGAAGAAGTCGAACCCTTTTTTGGGGGGTATGGAATTGGTGTGGGGGGCGCCCAGTCCCCATTTCCCGACACTGCCGGTAACGTATCCCATTTTCTGCAGTTTTTGGGGGATCAGGCTGTCGGTATCGGGAATGGGTCGTTGGCCTTCCAAGGTAGAATCCCTGATCATGGCCCTATAGTCCCACACCTCGCCACGGGATCCCCATTCGTCGTTGCCGCGGATATAGGCATGGCCCGAATGCTTTCCCGTCATCAACATATACCTTGCGGGCGCACAGACCGGGGCACTCGTATAATGTTGGGTGAACAACATGCCGTTCTTGGCCAAGGCATCGATATGGGGCGTCTCTATTTTTTTCTGCCCGTAAACGCCCAATTCACCATAGCCAAGATCGTCGGTCAGGATATATATGATATTGGGTTTGGCAGCATCCCCGTGAACGTCCTTAGGTGTTTCGTTACACCCGAAGGTTGCCATAGTCAGGCCTATAACAAAAAGTATTCGTACTGTTCGTAACGTCATTGGTGTGTCAGGATTCATGGTTAGGATTTACCCCTGTCAGTTTTGGACATCAATACGTATCCTTCATCCAATCATAGGGTTTCCGTTTGATCCAGTTGCCCCGTGTAAAATCGGGAAAATCCTGCGGTTCGCCGTTGTTGGCGATAGAGACTTCCGAAAGGGGGGTTACGGCACTCCAAGCGGCGGCATCGTAGGCGTCCATCGGGGGGGCAACATTTTGTTTGGCGGATTCCACGAAGGCGTGGTCCACAAAAAAGTCCATTCCCCCATGTCCCGCGCCCAAGGCGTGTTCGCCATATTTTTTCCATAGGGGATGATCATACTTTTTCAGCCATTCGTCCGCATCGTCCCATTCGTGGGGCTCCGATTTTCCCTCGATATAGATCCGGTTGCCGTCGACCTCCCAAAGCCCCTTCGTTCCCTGAACCCGGAAACCGAGGGAATACGGTCTGGGAAGGGTGGTATCATGGGTCACGATGATCGTCTCCCCATTAGCGGTTTCTATCGTGCTGGTAATGACATCGCCCATCTTGAATTGCAGTTGGGCATTGGGATGGTCCTTGCCCCCATGTTCCACGATGTAGTTGTGCAATCCCCGTGCCTTGGTGGCATGCGAGGTAAGGGAAAGGAAACGGTTGCCGCGGTTGATATCGTCCATTACGGCGATGGGGCCCAAACCATGCGTAGGATACACATCGGCATTGCGCAAAAGGGAATGCTGCGTGCGCCATTTGGACTCCGAGATACCTTTGTCGCCGAACTCGACCCCTTTGCCGTAGGCATCCTTACCATCGTTGAGCAGTACGCTCCGCAGATCGTGCTGATAACCGCACCTGAAATGCATCATTTCGCCGAAAACGTTCTGCCTGACCATATTGAGCACGGCCAATACATCGCGCCGATAATTGACGTTCTCGAGGATCATCAGATGGGCACCCGTTTCCTCGTGGGTGTTGACCAGGTCCCAGCACTCTTCCATAGTATTGGCCGCGGACACTTCCAGGCCGGTAAACTTTTTCGCCCTCATGGCATCGACGGCCATTCGCGTGTGCCAGAGCCAGGGGGTGGCGATAAGTACCGCATCGACTTCCTGTAACGCCAGAAGATTGAGATAATCCACTTCATTTTTTCCAAAAATCTTCGGTTCGGCACCGCCCGCCTTGGAGATGGCCTCCAAAGCCAGGTCGATCCGTACATCGTCAATATCACAGATAGCGGCAATGTTCACATCGTCACGCTGCAACAGATTGTTCATGTGGTTGGTGCCTCGCAGTCCGATGCCGATCATGCCGATATTCAACTTGCTTTTTAATCCGGTTTTAGAGATACCGAACGCCAGATGTGGCATCACGGCTATACCCGTACCCACCACGGCCGTTCTTTTTATAAAATTCCTTCTTTGGTTCATAGCTTTGATATATGGATGGATTGCGATGGTCCCAACCCGGTCGCCATCGACACGACACTTTCGTCAAATATAGAAAAAAGGGATGATGATGGCTGCCGGTTCGGGTAATTTTCCACCTTGCTTGTAGTGATTGGTTTCTCTATATTTACATTTTTCGGGGGCAGAACAGGATGACATTATACCCCTTTTACATTGAAACAACATAAAACAATACCCTATGAGAATCGCTATGCTCGGCTCGGGCTTTATTGCCCGCTTTTATGCGGAAGCGCTACATGCACAACGACGGAAAGATCGTGTAGTAATGGTCTATTCCCGAAATGAACAAAACGCCAAACGCTTTGCAAATGATTATGGATTACCCCACGCTACCACTTCAATGGACGAGGCCATCACCCATCCGGAGGTGGATGTGGTCTTGATTTCCCTACCGAACCACCTGCACGAGGCCGCGGTCATGGCCTGCACAAAGGCAAAAAAACATGTCATCTGCACCAAGCCCTTGGGCCGCAATGCCGAGGAGGCCAAACGCATGCTCGATGCCGTTGAGGAAGCGGGTCTATTCGGGGGCTATCTCGAGGACCTGTGCTATACGCCCAAATTCCTAAAATCGATGGAGAGCATAAAACGTGGGGACATTGGCAGGGTGCTTTGGGCCAAATCGCGCGAGACACATCCCGGCCCGCATAGCGACTGGTTCTGGGACAAGGAGAAATCGGGGGGCGGGGCCATCATTGACCTGGGCTGTCATTGCGTGGAGATCAGCCGGAATTTTATCGGTAAAAACATAAAACCCATCGAGGTCATGTGTTGGGCAGACACCCAAGTGCATCCCATCGAGGCCGAGGATCATGCCATCGGACTCGTAAAATACGCCAACGGGGCTATCGGACAGTTCGAGGTCAGCTGGACGTTCAGGGGCGGAATGGACCTGCGCGACGAGGTAATGGGCACCGAAGGTACAATCTGGCTCAACAGTTTTTTACGTACCGGCTTCGAAATGTTCACCACCGGGAAAGGAGGCGACGGCTATGTAGCCGAAAAGGCGGAATCGAACACGGGCTGGTTGTTTCCTGTTGGCGACGAGACCCACGAACTGGGCTATCCGCACATGTTCACGGATATGTTTACCGCTATCGAGGAAGGCCGGGAACCTTTGGAATCATTTTACGACGGCTATGTGGTCAACGCCATTTTGGATGCCGCCTTCAAATCGGCCGAAAGCAAATCTTGGGAACCCGTGAACCTCGAAGATTGGCGCGGCGATGCCCCCGGGGACAGCCAAAGACAATGGGAATCCTACGACGACGAGCATTATCTTATAAAGAAGGAGGTATTGCCCAACGGAGACGTGACGCTCATCCTCAAGAACAAAAATACGGGGGAGGTCTCCAGAAAAGTAACGACATCCGAACCCTAAAATTCAAATACATGTACATCCACGGAAAAGGGAGATGCAATGGATTTTAGCGATACAACCTATATCATTATGGGTGGCACCACGGGCATGGGCATGGCGGCGGCCAAGGCACTCAAAACCAACGGTGCCAACGTGCTTGTCGTCGGAAGAAACCCCCAAAACTGCACACAGGCGGAAGAGGTCCTGGGCGAAGGCGCCCTTGCGCTAAGTGGCGATGCGACAGACCCGAAGACTTCGACCGCCGCAATAGAAATAGCACATAACGCGTTCGGCAACATCACGGGGCTTTTCCACGTAGCGGGCGGCAGCGGGCGCCATTGGGGCGACGGCCCGTTGCATACGATCACCCAGGAAGGATGGGACAAAACCTTGGAACTCAACCTCACCTCCATGATGCTTTCCAACCAAGCTATCGTCAAGTATTTTCTCGAACACAAAAAGAAAGGCGTCATTCTGAATATGGGCTCTGTTCTGGGCTACTCCCCTTCCCCAACCTATTTTACGACCCATGCCTACGCAGCGGCAAAATCCGCCATTATCGGTTTTTCGAAATCCATTGCATCCTACTATGCACAATACAATATCCGTATCAACGTAGTTGCCCCCAGCCTGTTTATTACCCCCATGGCAAAAAGGGCCGCGGAAGACGCGGAAATCCTTGAATTCCTAAAAACAAAACAACCTTTGGATGGCGGTCGGCCCGGGACCTCCGAGGATATCAACAGCGCCGTTCTGATGTTCCTCCATCCCGATTCCAAATTTATAACCGGACAAGTTTTGGCCGTTGATGGCGGGTGGACGATCAGTGAAGGGCAGATCATTACTAAATAATGAGCGTAACGAAAGAATATCTGAAAAAAGGAAATCGTATAATTTCCATCGTGGAGGAGCAGGAAGACACCATCCGGCAGGTAGCCCGTATGTTCGCCAGCTCTATCCTAAACGGTCGCATGGTACATCTGTTCGGATCCGGCCATAGCCGCATGATGGTCGAGGAAATGTGGCCGCGTTATGGCTCGTTCCCAGGTTTCAATCCCATTGTGGAACTGTCCCTTTCCTTTCATAATCTTGTGGTCGGTTCCAACGGGCAACGCCAGGCCATGTTCCTCGAAAACGTTCCGGGATTAGCGTCCCGCATCCTTCGGAATTTTGATACCAGCCCGCAAGATTCGGCACTGGTCATTTCCTCCAGCGGATGCAATGTCGTACCCATCGAGATGGCGGAGGAATTTCAAAAACGCAACATCAAGGTCGTCGCTTTGGTCAGTCGGCTGCATTCGGAAGGCAGCACCTCCAAAAAGGCCGACGGCAAAAAACTGACCGATTTCGCGGATATTATTTTGGACACAGGAGCACCGTTGGGCGATGCGATGATCTATCTTGAAGGTCTCGATTCGCCCGTGGCACCCGGCTCGACACTCGGCGGGGTACTTTTGATCAACTGTCTCAAGGCGGAAATTGCAAAAATCCTCCATGAGAACGGAAAGACCCCCATCGTATTGAGCAGCGGTAAGATCGTAGGTGAGAAACGAGCGGTCGAGCTCTTTGAATCCGCTTACGACGAGCATGCGCATCTGATGGCCAAACTTTTTGAAAACGTAGGGAAGAATGAAGGCGACGATGGTACATAGGGATTTTTCGAGAACGCTCGATAAAAAATACCAAACCGACATCCTGATAATCGGTAGCGGAAGCGCGGGATCTACGGCGGCCATTGCGGCATCGCAAGGAACATACAAGGTCACGTTAGCCGAACGCTACGGTTTTCCCGGGGGAACATCCACCCAAATGCTGGATACCTTTTACGGTTTTTTCACCCCTTCCGACCCGCCCCGAAAAATTGTCGGGGGCATTCCCGATACGATTGTCGACGCCCTGGACCGGACCGGGGACATATTTCTCCGGCCCAACACCTATGGGGCGGGCACCGGGGTCAATTACAATCCGGAGAAACTAAAACAGGTCTGGGATCGGATGTTGTTGCAATCCGGTGTCCAGATCTTTTACCATTCCACCTTGGTAGGTGTCGAAAGTGTCGGGGAAACCTCGACCTGTATCTTTTTTCATAAGGGAATCGGATTTTTCTCCATAACGGCCAAACGGGTAATCGATGCATCCGGCGATGCCGATTATTGCCATTGGGCGGGCATTCCCTATGAAAAAGCCGGGGAGAACGATCCCGTTCAAAGTATGACCACCACCTTTCGAATGAGCAACGTGGACCTGGAGGAATATGAAGCGGCCGGGGGCAAAAAAATGCTCAAGGAAAAAATGGCCGAAGCCTATGAAAAAGGGACCCACCCCTTGCCCCGAAAAGAAGGATCGGCCCACGAAATGTGCCAGCCCAAATGTATTTCGACGGTCGCGGTAAAAGTGACGGGGCTAGACCCGCTGGATGTCGAGGGCATAACCCAGGCCGAGATTGAGGGCCGCCGACAAGCCTTTGTTTTTGAGGATTTCTTTCGGGCGGAAGTCCCGGGTTACCAGAATGCTAAGATTATTGGGCTCTCCCATCAAATCGGCGTCCGCGAAACCAGAAGGGTCTATGGAAACTACCGCTTGACCAAGGAGGACTGTATGTCCGCCAAGACCTTCGACGACCAGATCTTTATCTGCGGGGCGCCCATCGAGGACCATCGCCAATCAAAGGATGGCGGCTCGGAAACCCATTGGCAGTATGTGCCCGATGGCGGTATTTATGGCGTACCCTACGGCAGCATTGTACCGAAAAAAAGTACGAATACCTGGGTAGTAGGCCGCTGCTTCTCGGCCACGCACGATGCCCACGCCTCCTGCCGATCGATGGCCCAGACGATGAGTATGGGGCAGGCGGCGGGCCTTGCCGCGGTACATTCCTTGAACGCAGATCAAGGTGCCGCAAGCCTTGATATTCGAAAATTACAGGATGCGCTGGTAGCGCTGGGTGCCATT
>DASSWC010000372.1:0-18618 GCA_035705395.1 Pricia sp.
CGGCTATTCGTCGGGCTATTACAGCTATAAATGGGCCGAGGTACTCGATGCCGATGCCTTCGCCTACTTTAAGGAGCAAGGCATTTTTAATAGAAAGGTCGCCACAAAATTCAAGGATAACGTGCTCTCTCAGGGCGGTACCGAAAACCCGATGCTGCTTTACAAACGGTTTCGGGGCGCCGAACCCAAAGTAGAGGCCCTGCTGGAACGCGCGGGATTACTGGATCCGTCTTGATTTGGAAGTAAAAACTTACATGTGTTCGCGTAAATGAGTTAAAAAAATTCCGAAACAGATTATGGCATTAACCTTTAATCCACTACCTTTACACTTCATAAGTAGGTTAAAAAGGTTATTTTAACGTAAGTTTTTTAACATGAAAGAGGGCGTGGGGACGCCCTCTTTTTTATTTCCCTTCGTTTATATTACCTCACACCTACCTGTATTACCTTACACCTTCCTGCGCAAGTACAAGCACAAGCCAACGAGTCGATAAATCTCCCATTATTTTTTTCGTTATCCCCTTATTTACTATGTTCGTAAAAAAGTAAAGATGAAGATCCTTTTTGTGGATATGGACGAAGTGATGGCGGACACCTATGGCGCCCATATCGAAATTTACAACCGAGATTACGAAGAAAGCCTCAGCCTCGATATTTGTATGGGAAAGGAAGTTTGGCATACCGTACCCGAGGATAGGCAGGAAAGCGTTCGCAACCACGCCCGCAACCGCGGCTTTTTCCGCGAATTGAAACCGATAGCGGATAGCCGTGAGGTATTGAAAGAACTCAACGATACCTATGAGGTTTACATCGCCTCTGCGGCCATGCAGTTCCCCAATTCCCTTGAGGAAAAATCGGAATGGCTCGATGAACATTTTCCGTTCATCCCTTGGCAGCGGCGTATCCTATGCGGTAACAAGCACATTTTAAAGGGCGATATCCTCATCGACGACAGAAGCTATAATCTGGAAGAGTTTGATGGCAGGACCCTGCTTTTTACATCCCCACATAACATCAATACCGATAAATTCGAGCGGGTGGACAATTGGCGGCAAGTTGCTGAGAAACTGCTTTGAGTTCGACACCTTACATATTTCGCTACAGCATCCCGGAAATCAGCACGAGTAATCCCCACCACAAAATAGGGATAGCCTCTACCCAAAAGGAGGAAAAATAACGGTTTTGCTTCTTTTTGGTAATGCCCATCAGCATCCCCAGAACCAAAAAAACAATTCCGTTGGCGAGCAGTTCCGGCCCGCCGATCGTGTCTTTCGCCAACGTCAGCAAAAAGAAGGGCAAGGCGGCACAGGCCCCGATAATCCTTGTCCCCATGACCCCGTAACGCTGCGGAAGGGTGTGCAATTCGGGACTGTCATAGCGCAAATCGCGCACCTCGAAAGGGAGCATAAGGATCAATACGAACAGAAAACGCTGAAGGGTTATGATCCCGACATCCCAGGAAATGGAATGTCCTGCGGCGATTACGGGCAATAGCACGGTCGCCCCCGCCCACACCATGGCAACCACGAAAATTTTCAACCCGCCGAGGTTACGCAGGTTTTTGGTATGTGGCAATACGGGAATCGCATATAGCCCTGTCAAAGCCACGAGTCCCGCAATAACGATATAGGCCTCCGCACTTAGAAAGTAGCCGTGGTAAAGTGCCAATGCCAGGGCCATGAAACTGGCCCACTGGATGTGCTTTTGATGAGGGTCCGTTATCAAGATATACTTCTCGGCCTCGACCCCGTATTTCACAAAATTATAGCAGGCGATTGCCCCGAAAAACAGAAACCATTCCAAATGCCCATTGCCGGGGATATCTAAGGTCATGCGCGTGACGCGTACCAGCGAAAAAATGGCAAAGGCAACGTGAATGCTCGCATCAAGGTAAAAGTCGAAAATACGCTTCAGGGCCTTCATCGCACAAAAATAGAAAAAGCGTTGCTGATATTCCCGCGGTTATCCGTGCGTAAATCCTTAATTTTGCAACTCCTTTTTAAGCACATTGCTATGAGAACAGATCTATTTGCATCGCGCCATATTGGCATCCGGGAAGAAGACCTGGGCCCCATGCTCGAAAGGGTGGGCGCGGAAAGCTTGGAGCAGCTGATTTTCGAGACCCTTCCCGAGGGAATCCGCCTGAAAGAACCGTTGGCTTTGGATGACCCCATGAGTGAACATAAGTTTTTGGCGCACATGCAAGAGCTGTCCGAAAAGAACCAGTTGTTCCGATCCTATATCGGACTCGGGTATCACGAAAGCCTGACCCCTTCGGTTATCAAGAGGAATATTCTGGAAAATCCCGGATGGTATACGGCATACACCCCCTATCAGGCCGAAATCGCCCAGGGCCGTCTCGAGGCCTTACTGAACTTTCAAACCGTCGTATCGGACCTGACCGGGATGGATTTGGCCAACGCCTCTTTATTGGACGAAAGCACTGCCGCCGCCGAGGCGATGACCATGCTGTTCGATGTGCGAAGCAGAAGCCAGAAAAAGGATGGGGTACGCAAGTTTTTCGTATCCGGGGAAGTTTTGCCGCAAACCCTTTCCCTGTTGAAAACACGCTCCAAACCGCTCGGTATCGAGCTGGTAATAGGCCATCCCGGGGAATTCGGATTCGGAAGCGATTTTTACGGGGCTTTGTTACAGTATCCCGGAAAGTACGGACAGGTGAACGATTATGCGGACTTCGTATCCAAAGCCAAGGAAAGCGATATCAAGGTAGCCGTGGCCGCCGATATTTTGAGCCTGGTACTGCTAACGCCTCCCGGGGAATGGGGCGTAGATGTAGTGGTCGGCACCACGCAACGTTTCGGTATCCCCCTGGGATATGGCGGCCCTAATGCCGCATTTTTTGCTACCAGGGAAGCCTATAAAAGGAATATCCCCGGCCGCATCATCGGCGTCTCTAAGGATTTGGACGGCAAGCCGGCCCTACGGATGGCCCTACAGACCCGCGAACAGCATATCAAACGCGATAAGGCGACCTCGAATATCTGTACCGCGCAGGTACTTTTGGCGGTCATGGCGGGGATGTACGCGGTCTACCACGGTCCTAAGGGACTGAAATATATCGCCAACAAAGTCCATTCCACCGCAGTAACCCTTTCCGATGCCCTTGAAAAGCTGGGCTTATACCAGACCAATACCTCCTATTTCGATACGATCACCATCAAGACCGATGCCGGTGCCCTGCGCCCGGTCGCCGAAAAACAAGGGGTTAACTTTCTGTATGTAGATGGGGATACGGTTTCCATCGCCGTCAACGAGGCCACCTCGGTGCGGGACCTCAACCAGATCGTTTCCGTTTTTTCGGAAGCCCTGGGCAAGAAGGCCGCGACCATCGCTACATTACAAAAAGGCAGCACCATAGCGGGTGGTGTGCAACGCACTTCCGATTTTCTGCAAAACAAGGTGTTCAACGCCTACCATTCCGAGACCGAATTAATGCGCTACATCAAAAAGTTGGAGCGCAAAGACCTGTCCCTAAACCACTCCATGATATCCTTGGGAAGCTGTACCATGAAGCTGAACGCGGCTTCCGAAATGTTTCCGTTGAGCATGGCCCGGTGGGGCAACATTCATCCCTTTGTTCCCATCGCACAGGCCGAAGGCTATCAGATCGTGCTCAAGGGACTGGAGAACGACCTTACGACCATCACCGGATTCGCCGCCACCTCGCTACAACCCAATTCCGGTGCCCAGGGCGAATATGCGGGACTCATGGTCATCCGCGCCTATCACGAATCCCGCGGCAACGGGCACCGCAACATCTGTCTTATTCCCGCCTCGGCCCATGGTACCAATCCGGCTTCCGCCGTTATGGCCGGGATGCAGGTAGTGGTTACCAAAACCGATGACAAAGGAAACATCGACCTGATCGATCTGGAGGAAAAGGTAAAGATATACGCCGATAATCTGGCGGCCTTGATGGTAACCTATCCCTCTACCCATGGGGTATTTGAATCATCGATCAAGCAGGTCACCCAACTGATCCACGACCATGGCGGACAGGTGTATATGGACGGTGCCAACATGAACGCCCAGGTTGGGCTTACCCATCCGGCCGCTATTGGAGCCGATGTGTGCCACCTAAACCTGCACAAGACCTTTGCCATACCCCACGGCGGGGGCGGGCCCGGCGTAGGTCCCATTTGCGTCGCCGAACAACTGGTACCCTTTCTTCCGGGCAATCCGATTATCGAGACCGGGGGAGAACAGGCGATCAATGCCATTTCCGCCGCGCCTTGGGGGAGTTCCCTTGTCTGCTTGATTTCCTATGGGTATATTAAAATGTTAGGGGAAGCGGGACTCCGCCGCTCCACAGAAATTGCCATCCTGAACGCCAATTACATCAAACAACGTCTCAACGGCAAGTTCGACGTGCTGTACACGGGAGAAAAGGGAAGGGCGGCCCATGAAATGATCATCGACTGCCGGCCTTTCAAACAAAATGGCATCGAGGTAACCGATATCGCCAAACGTTTGATGGACTATGGCTTTCACGCCCCGACCGTTTCGTTTCCCGTGGCCGGCACTGTGATGATCGAGCCCACCGAAAGTGAAAGCTTGGCGGAATTGGACCGGTTCTGTGAGGCCATGCTCTCCATCCGGGAAGAGATCGATGCGGTGTCCGCGGATGATGCAAACCATGTATTGCGCAATGCACCGCATACCTTAGCGATGTTGACCAGCGAAACTTGGGAATATCCCTATAGCCGTCAAAAGGCCGCTTTTCCGCTACCCTATGTATCCGAAAACAAATTTTGGCCCGCGGTCAGAAGGGTAGACGATGCCTATGGCGACCGAAACCTGATGTGCACCTGTGCGCCCATCGAGGCCTATGCGGAAGCCGAATAATAGCCCAACCATGTACGAAAACACGTATCCAGATACCCGCTTTCAAAGAACCTTGGCCTTTCTGCAAAAGCATGTTCCTTCCAAAGCACCCATTTTAGATCTGGGGGTCGAAAACCCGTTTTCAAAAATCATGGTCGCGCATGGCTATACGGTAGAAAACACAAAAGGCGAGGATTTGGATGTGGATTTTACCTCCGTACGAAATTCCGCTGCCGAGGTGGTTACGGCCTTCGAGATTTTCGAACACCTTTTGGCGCCTTTCAACGTATTGCGGGAAATCAATGCGGATAAGCTGGTCGCCAGCATCCCCCTAAAACTATGGTTCTCCCCCGCCTACCGCAGTAAAACCGACCCTTGGGACCGGCACTACCACGAGTTCGAGGACTGGCAGTTCGACTGGCTTCTCGAAAAATCGGGATGGGAAATACAGGAACGTGAAAAGTTCAACAATCCGGTCGGCAAAATCGGGGTTCGGCCTTTGCTGAGGCGATTTACGCCGAGGTATTATTTGGTATATGCGGAAAGGGCGATGGATTGATTTTTCAACGTACCCTGATTCTTGATTTAGATTCTTGATTCTTGACTTTGGATTCTTGACTCGTGACTTTTAATTCTTGACTCTTGATTCTAGAATCGTATTTTGCAACTTAGCATGGATTACTACATCATCATTCCCGCCCACAACGAGGCGGCCTTTTTGGCCGATACGCTGAATTCCATTTTGCGCCAGACGGTACCGCCCAAGAAAGTGGTCGTGGTGAACGACAATTCCACCGACGGCACCGAGGCCATTATCGAAGAATTTACGGGATTGAGTCCCCTATTTGAAAAACTGAACACGACCTCTTCCACCGAACATATGCCCGGCAGCAAGGTAATCAACGCTTTTACCAAGGGCCTGGCGTTGCTCGACGGCGATTATGATTTTTTGGTCAAGTTGGATGCGGATCTGGTGCTGCCGGACAAGTATTTCGAGAAAATAGCCCATATCTTCAAAGGACATCCCAACGCTGGCATTGCCGGAGGATTTATTTATGAAAAGGATGCCAAAGGCAAGTGGAAACTGAACCATCCGATGGACAAGAACCATGTACGGGGTGCCTTTAAGGCCTATTCCAAACCCTGCTTCAAAGCCATCGGGGGCCTCCGGAACGCCATGGGCTGGGATACGGTCGACGAGCTGCTGGCGCAGTACCATAATTATGAAATCTTCACCGATGCCAACCTAAAGGTCAAACATCTGAGACCCACGGGAGGGGCGTATGATCCAAAAGCAAAATGGCTTCAGGGCCGGGCTATGTACACCTTACGGTATGGCACCTGGATTACGGCCATCGCATCTTTAAAAATGATGCTAAAACAACGGGCACCAAAAGCCCTTTTTGATAATATGCAAGGATATTGGGAAGCCCGGAAAGAGCGTGCCCCGTATTTGGTGACCGAACATGAAGGGAAGTTTATACGCGAACTTCGCTGGAAGAATATGAAACGGAAGCTATTGGGATAGCCTTTTTATGCAACAATCACCTGTCTTTGACAACTTTGTAATTTCTGTAGTAGGTATCAATCCCGATATTGTGCTTTAAAAAATCTTTGAAACGGTCTTTCCAGCGTTTTCGGCTCATGGAGATATCGTAGTCAAAGGTCCAATTTTGTTGACCGATGCGGGGCAGCATCACTTTGGGGTGTAAACCGGTGAAGGGCGCCATATTTCCAACATGATTCTCGTAATCAAAACCGGTTGCTGGCGTTTCTTCTTCTATGGACGCATCGTTACCCCGATACAACGACCCAAAATTAGTTTGTTTTTGCTGCATGGTCTCTGGTTGGCGAACCCAGCCATAGTGGTACACACATGCTTCGATGGGCTTCACATTTAGCTTTTCGTTGCTATTTTTCCGAAAACCTTGGGCGTCTCTGTACGAATAAATGGCTGGATTGTTCTTGATCATCCTAATTTCATGGGAGTACCAATTTGAGGAAATCCCCACATAATCGAACGAGCCGTAAAAATGGAGGTAGTGGAATAAAAGACCGTCTATACGCTCATCATCCTTGTATTTCAACATGGCCGCATAAATACCATCCAGATATTTTTCGTGAATTACCTCATCGGCCTGTACGTAAAATGCCCAGTCGGAATCATGGGCGATATGCCGAAACGCCTTGTTGGTTTCTTCTGCCAAGACGCGACCACCCTCCCGAAGGCTTTCGTCCCATTCCGTTTCAACAATCTTAATTTTCGGTTCGTTCATATCCCGAATAAGCTCAAGGGTTCCGTCGTCACATTTTCCAATGGCAATCACAAATTCATCGCAGATGGGTAAAACGGAAGTAATGGCTTCTACTACGGGGTAATCAAAACGAACCGCATTTTTTAGAAAAGAAAAACCGGAAACTTTCATTGGTTGGGAAATCACAATAGTTCAAAAAAACGTCCGCTCCAAGGCGGACGTTCTATTTATATGGTCTTTTCCTGAAATCTAAATACCCAGTTCGGCCTTGACATCGGCCAAAAGGTCCTTGCCCTTGGCTACGATAAGTCCGCCACCGGCCTGGGAATCGATAACATAGTCATAGCCCTGTTCCGTTGCGACTTTTTCGATGGCCGCCTTGGCCTTATCGGAAATGGGAGCGAAAAGTTCCTGCTGTTTTTTCTGCAGCTCCTGTTGTGCTTTTTGCTGGGCCTCCGCGATAGTTTGGCGGGCACCTTGCAGCTCAATGGCCCTTTTTTCGTTCTCTTCCGGTGTTTTGGATGCGGCCTCGTTTTCGTACTGGGTATATTTGTTCTTGAGCTCTGTCATGGAGCTTTCGATATCGGCGTTATAGGTTTCCGATAGCTTTTTGAGCTCCGCCTCGGCCGTTTTCATCTCGGGCATGGCGCTCAATAATTGCGTTACGTCGATGTGGGCGATCTTGCTCTGTGCGTTGACAAATCCCGTAGCCGCTACGAACAATATGAGGGCTACGCTTATCTTTTTTAGATGTTTCATTGGGAATAAAATTTAGTAATTTGAGTGTTCGGATTGTTAATTATTAATTATTGTACGCTATCTTTCATCTGCTCACGCTCTTCGAGCTTCTCCTGTCGTTTTGCCTCGCGTTCTTCCAAGAGTTTGTTTCTTCGGGCCTCGTAGGCCTTTTTTCGTTCTTCACGTAATTTAAGTTGCTCGGCCCTGCGTTCGTCAGCGGATTTGGCACGGGCTTCCTGAACTTCTTCGGCCTGTTGTTGACGCTCTTTGATGGCCTCGCTGACTTCTTCTTCCAAGGCTTCCTCTTCCAAGGCTTCCTCCGCTTCGGATTCCTGTAAGGCATTTCGGGAATCTGCCTCGTTCTCGGGCGGACTTATCTTTCGGGTCCGCGCTATGCCCCGGAGAACCAAGTCGCTGATATCCCAGCGATTTTCGGAGTACAACATTACGACATCCGCCGATTTATCAAAAATAAAATCATACTTTTTATTGGCACCTATCTTTTGCACTTCGTTGAAAACCTGGTCTTGAATGGGCTGGATCAACCGCTTTTTTTGTAAGACAAGGTCGCCTTGCGGTCCAAAACGGTCTTGTTGGTACTCGATTAATTGCTTTTCCAAGATCTGGATTTCCTCTTCGCGTTCAGCGATCAGTTCATCGGTAAGCAACACCCGTTCGGCCTGTAGATCCTTTTTCATTTGGTCTACGGCGTTCTGCTTTTGCTCGATCTCGACCTTCCATTGCTGCGCCTTATTTTCAAGCTGTTCGGTAGCCTCCCGGTACTCCTCCACATTTTCTAGGATGTATTCCATGTCGACATACCCGATCCGTATTCCGCGCTGGGCGAAGGTATAGGATGAAAACAGCGTTACTGCCAGTAGTATAAGAACGTATGTTTTTGTTTTCATTGCAATATCGTTTAACCCTTATAGAAAATATCGTGCCAAATATAATTATTGATTGCTATTATGTATAAATCGGGGGGAAAGAAACCTTTTGCCCCCACAAATTACATAACTCAATAATTGGATTAAAATTGTTGACCGATAATAAAGTGGGTCTGCCATCCACTGGGACCTTCTCCGATGGACTGCGGACGTAGGTCTTCGTCAAAGCCATACCCGAAATCGATACCCAAGAGGCCAAAGGCGGGCATAAAAATACGCAGCCCCACCCCGGCGGACCTTTTAATGTCAAACGGATTAAATTCCTGAAAATTGCTGAACGCATTACCTCCTTCCAGGAAGGCAAGGCCATATATGGATGCGGATGGCTTTAAGGTCAATGGGTATCGGAGTTCCAACGAAAATTTGTTGTAGATCAATCCGCCTTCCTGTTCGCCGGTTAACGGACTTACGGGTGTCAGGGATTGGTTTTCGTACCCGCGGAGTTGTACTACATCCCTGCCATCCAGGGTAAAGTTGCCAAGCCCGTCACCCCCAACGAAAAATCGCTCAAAGGGGACATCGCCCACATCGTTGTTGTAATTGCCCAAGAAACCGAATTCGGCGTTGGTGCGAAGTACTAAATCGCCGACCAAGGTGGTGTACCAATCTCCCTTAAACTTCAGCTTATAATACTCCAGCCATCGAAAACGATCTTGATCGATGTCCTCAAGCTCTTGGGTCTCTGCTGGCGTCAACTGACGTTCAAGCCTTATTTTGGATATTTCTTCGCTACGGTTGCGCAATGCTTCAAAATCCTTACTGCTAAAAAGCGAATAAGGTGGGGTGAGTTTGGCCGTTATTTCAAAATTGGAGCCTCCCCGGGGAAAAATCTGACCCCCGGAAACGGCATTTCGCGCAATGCCCAAGGTATAGGTAACGGAATTTGATCGACCGTTCCCAAAATTAAAGAGTCCCAAATTGTAATCCTTAAACTCATACAATTGATAGCCCAAGGCGTGCGATATTGTAAAAAAGTCATCGGGCCATTGTACACGTTTGGCAAGGCCGGCGGATACGCCCGTAATCGAGAACCCTCGGTCTTTATCAATTTCTATCCTATTCCGCGTCGAACTCGCATAATCGGTGGCGAACTGTTGGGTACGCGAAAAATTCAGGCTAAACCGTACGGGTTTCTTGCCTCCGAACCAAGGCTCCGCAAAGTTCAGGCTGTACACCCGGAAGGACCGGCTGGCCTGTACCCGCATCGCGAAGGTCTGTCCGTCGCCCATGGGAACCGGCTTGTAGGCCTCGCCGTTAAAAATGTTCTTAATGGAGAAGTTATTGAACGAAAGGCCCAAGGTACCGATAAAACCCCCTCCGCCATAGCCCCCCTGCAGTTCGATCTGGCTGGATCCGGACTCCACCAGGTTCCACTTGATATCTACCGATCCTTCGTTGGGGTTCGGGTTCAAGATATCGGGCGTGATCTGCTCGGCATCGAAATAGCCCAATTGTTGCAGTTCGCGGATCGTTCTTATAATATCGCTCTTGTCATATTTTTGTCCGGGACGGGTACGCAGTTCCCGGTATATGACGTGGTCGTTGGTACGGTCGTTCCCCACTACGGAAACATGGTCCAAAAAGGTTTCCTTGCCCTCGATGATCCTGATCTCGAAGTCGATGGTATCGTTCTGGGCGGACACCTCGACGGGATTGATGCTCGAAAACAGATAGCCGTTGTTCTGGTACAGATTGGTCAGGTCATTGGCATCGGGCTTGGAATTATCGGCTATACGTTCGCGAAGCAGTACCCCGTTATAGGTATCCCCTTTTTTCAGGCCCAGTACCGCGGCCAATTGCCGGTCGGTATATACGGTGTTGCCCACGAAATCGATATCCCCGAAATAATATTTGTCGCCTTCCTCGATTTCCAATTTCAGATTGATGCTGTTCTCGTCGACCGGGATTACGGAATCGGACACGATACGGGCATCGCGGTACCCGTTCTTGGCATATCGATCAATCAACAATTGCTTGTCGTTCTCGTAATCCTCTTCGATAAACTTTGATTTTTTCCAGAAGCGCAAAAAGCGCTTTTCCTTGGTTTTCTTAAAGGCACCCCGCAATTTTCGATCGGACAGTTTTTCGTTGCCCTCGAAAATAATATCATCGATTTTGACCTTTTCCCCCTTGTCGACATTGATCACCATTTTCTGGGCATTGGTCTCAGAAGTATCGTTGACCGTTGCGATGGCTACCTCGGCGTTCAGGAATCCCTGTTTTTGATACTTGTTCTCAAGATAGTTCTTGGTATTGGCGATCAGGCTTTGGGTAATCTTCTTTCCCTTTTTAAGATCCGTATCCTCCAGAATCGCATCGACCTTTCTGGGCTTTATCCCGTTGATATTGATGTCGGACAAAGTAGGCCGTTCGGTGATGTGCAATTCAAGAAAGACCTGATCGCCCTCAATATTTGTAATGTAAAAGTCGATATCCCGAAAGAGTTCGAGGCCCCATAACTTTTTGATGATATCGCTGATCTCATCCCCGGGTATGGTAATGGCCTGCCCTACCCGTAGCCCGGTATAGGTCTTTACGGTCTGTTCGTTGTAACTTTGTAGTCCCGTAACCTCGATACCGCCCAAAATATACTTTTTACCGTCCTCGAGAGAGAGTTCCTGGGCGGAGGTAAACGTGGTAAGTAAGAGCAGTAGGATGGTAAATATCGGGTTCAAGGATATGAACCGCTGAATATCTTCAGTTAAGTTGTTCGCTGGTTTTTCCAAATCTTCTTTCTCTGTTCTGGTAGCTTGAAATGGCCTCGGCTAGATGTCGGTCGCTAAAATCGGGCCAAAATACGTCGATAAAAAATAGTTCGGCATAAGCGATCTGCCAAAGCAAAAAATTACTGATCCGACATTCCCCACTGGTCCGGATAAGCAAGTCTACATCGGGCAAATCGTGCGTGTAAAGATGAGTATTTATAATGGTTTCATCAATATCATCTACTGGAATTATATTATTTTTAACTTTGGTACTGATCTGTTTTACGGCGTTCTTAATTTCCTCGCGAGATCCGTAGCTCAGGGCCAAGGTAAGGGTCATTCCGGTATGGTCCTTGGTCTTTTCCATGACCTCTTTCAGTTCGCGATAGGCTTTTTTCGGCAGCGATTCGATAGTGCCGATCGTGTTGAGCTTCACATTCTTCTCGATAAAGGTCGGAAGTTCTTTTTTTAAGGAGGATACCAAAAGCTTCATAAGCGTATCGACCTCAAGTTTGGGCCGCTTCCAGTTTTCGGTTGAAAAGGTATAGAGCGTTAGATATTCAATACCGATCTCACCACAATTTTCAACCGTGCTGCGCACGGTATTCACTCCGTTTTCGTGTCCGAATACCCGATGACGGCCCTGTTGTTTGGCCCAGCGGCCGTTACCGTCCATAATGATGGCAACGTGGCGCGGCAGGTTTTTTTTGTCGATTTTTTCGAGGGAATCCATAGGGGTCGGAATACAAGAATGGCCGTAATCTATTGCATTGGGAGTTACTCAAATTTGGCGCAACAGGGTTTTCTACCGAAGGTGTAAGTTAAGGTTAATCCTGAGAAAACGTACCAATCATTGCTAAAAATATTGCCGAACTGCAGGTCTCCGAGTTGTTGGCTGACGTTCAGCTTCTCGGGATTGCTGCCGTCGAGGTTGTCCGTAAGGGTATAGCGCGCGCCGATCTCCGCCCCCAAGATCAGAAAACGGTTGAGGCGTAATTTAGCCCCTACGGTCATGGGAATGGCAAAGCTTCCGTCTTTTTGGCCAATATTGATCATACGGCCGGCATCAAAATAATTATAATCGTACCTGAAATACGTAACTCCGGTGTAGAGATACGGGGTGAATGCCGGACCAAGCTCGTGCAGGTTGTATTCCACAAAATTGAATTCCAGTCCCAATGAAGCCTCTAAAATGGAATTGTCCGCCACAAAACCACGCTGTTGCCGGGAGGGAATGTTCGACAGGGCATCGTCAGCCGTGAACTGGCCGTAAATCACACTGGCCCGCCAGGCGTAGCGTTTGGCGATGTTCCACTTGAAAAGTCCGCCCACAGCGATATCCGAAGGCAGAACATAATTGGTACGCCCCACATCACCAATATTGTTGGCGCCCCCGGCGAAGATACCGACTTCATAGGTCTGGGCACTTAGGCGGCCAAAGGCACATATAAAAATTACGATGAGAAGTTGTTTCATAGCAATTACGCGCCACCGTTTACATAGCCCGTTCTTTCTTGATAAACTGGATTTACGGGCATTTATTGTTTAGCGAGATCAATTCCGCCGATCCTCGCCCCACAACAATTTATTGCGGATGGTTTTCAGAAAGCTCTCCGAAGCAAATTCGATCATTTTGATCGTAAAATCCGCTTTTCGGATGGTAATCTCCTTGCCGTTCTTTACTGAAGCGATGCGGGAATCCAGGGAAACCAAGTGATGCTCTTCCCTACCCGATACGATAAGACGTATTACCGTATTGTCGGAGATGACCAACGGCCGGGCGTTCAGGTTATGCGGGGCTATGGGTGTCAAGACCAGCGATTTTGCCGTGGGTACGATGACCGGGCCGCCACAGCTCAGGGAGTAGCCGGTGGATCCGGTCGGGGTGGAAACGATAAGCCCATCGGCCCAGTACGAGGTCAGGTATTCGTCGTTAAGGTAGGTCTCCACCGTAATCATCGAGGTGGTATCTTTCCGGCTCACCGTAATTTCGTTGAGCGCAAAATTTAGGGGATTGAGCTCGGGAATGTGGCTGCCACTACTGATTTCGACCAAACTTCGGTCAATAATGGCATAGTGGCCGGACTTGAATTCTTGGACCAGCTTTCGGACTTCTTCCTTATTAAAGGTGGATAAAAAACCCAAACGGCCCGTGTTTACCCCCACGATGGGAATGCCCAGATCGCGCACAAAGGTGGTAGCCCGTAGGATGGTACCGTCGCCCCCGAAACTGATGAACATATCGAAAGAGGCATCCAAACCCTTAGCATCGGTAAAGGTAGTATAGGAACCGGAAATGTGCCTTTCGGATAAAAAAACATGGAAATCTGTTTCTATCGATACCTCGGCATTTTCCTGACGGAGCTCATCCAACAATTGGACTACATATTCGAGGGTATCGTCATGGTAGGATTTACTGTAGATGGCAACTTTCATGGCACTATACGCTCAAATATTTGTCCAGATAATTGGAGCGTTCCTTGAGATCCTCGAGAAACTGGTCGTCATTGTTCCCGAAAAGGATATTGTAGTTATAGCGTCGAAAGGTCTGTATGATCTCATTGATATTGGCGGAAGCGATTTTAATAGTAATCTGGATGACGTCATTTTTAGAATCGGTAATAAAGCCCCCGATCAGTTTCGTATTGTTGCTTTCCACGATCTGGGCGATTTCGCTGAACGAGTAATCCTTAATTCCCTTCGCCAAGACGATGATTCCGCCGGGCTCGGTAAAGAAGGGGGTGTCGATAAAAACGTTGACGATATCCGTCAGGTCGTAATAGCCTTCCATCCTTCCCTCTTCGTCAAGCACGGGAACCAGATTGGCATGATGCCGGGCAAAAGTCTCCAAAACATCGAGCCAATTCGTATCCTTCCGGACGAAAAAAGTACCCAGATCGTAACGGTAGTGTTCCACTTTTTTATCCTCTCCGAACTCTTCCAGGTCGTTTTCGTCCAAAACGCCCAGATAGGTGCCGTTCTCGATGATGGCAACGTGGGAAAAGGTAGTGTCCCGAAAAAAGGAAATCACCTTCGAGAGGGAATCGCCGATTTCAAAAACGGGAATATTGGAAACAATGTGGTCTTGGATGTGCATAGCTTTCTATGTTCTAACGCAAATTACTAATTAAAACTATCAAAAGGCATGCCTAATCCGTATTTTTGTACGAACGACACAAAAAACGGGGTGAATGACAAAACTCAGTGTGAATATCAACAAAATCGCGACCCTGCGCAACGCGAGGGGGGGTAATCTCCCGGATGTTTTAAAAACGGCGGCCGATATAGAGTCCTTCGGGGCGCAGGGCATTACCGTACACCCGAGGCCCGACGAGCGGCACATCCGCTATCAAGATGCACGGGACCTTAAGGGTATCGTTACCACGGAGTTGAATATCGAGGGCAATCCCATTCCCCAATTCATCGACTTGGTACTTGAGGTAAAACCGACCCAGGTCACCTTGGTCCCCGATGCCGTCGACGCCATTACCTCGAATGCCGGCTGGGACACGATCAAGCATAGGGATTTTCTGCGGGATATCATCGCCACTTTTAGGAAAAACGGCATTCGGACCTCCATTTTCACCGACCCCGAGCCCAAAATGGTCGAGGGTGCCGCGGAAACGGGAACCGATCGTATCGAACTCTACACGGAAAGCTATGCGAAGGGATATGCCGGCGGCAACCCCGAAACGGCCGTACGGCCTTACACCGATGCCGCCAAATTGGCGCATGACGTGGGAATGGAGCTCAACGCCGGCCACGACCTGAACCTCGACAACATCAAGTATTTTAAGGATAAGGTTCCACATTTGCGGGAAGTATCCATCGGCCACGCATTGATTTGCGAGTCGTTGTATATGGGGCTGGAAAATGTGGTGAACATGTACCTGCACCGGTTGAAATAGAGATATGGATAAAAACATCCCATTACAGAGGAGAAAGTGCAAGAGTAGTGTCGATCAGTTGAAATCAGAGATATGGATAAAAAAATCCTCCATTCCAAAATAGAAGGTGAAGGAACCCCGCTATTGATCTTACATGGATTTCTGGGGATGTTGGATAATTGGAAGACCTTGGGCGGACAATATGCCGAGTCGGGATTCGAGGTGCACCTGATCGACCAGCGGAACCACGGACAGAGCTTTTGGTCCGACGATTTCGACTACGACCTGCTCGCGGAAGACCTCGAGCGGTATATGGACCACCACGGTTTGGAAAAGGGGATGGTCCTGGGCCATTCCATGGGCGGGAAGACGGCCATGCAGTTCGCATGCGACCATAACGAACGCACGATGAAACTTCTTGTGGCCGATATCGGGCCCAAATTTTATCCGCCGCACCACCAATACATTATCGACGCCTTAAACGCCCTCGGTCCGGATGCCTTTGCCTCCCGGAGCAAAGCGGACGTCGCGCTCGAAAAGCATATTTCCGATTGGGGAACCCGGCAATTCCTGTTAAAAAACCTGTACTGGGTCGAAAAGGGAAAACTGGACTTCCGCTTCAACCTGTCGGTGCTCAGCGGAAAAATGGAAGAAATCGGGGAAAACATCAACCCCTCGGACACCTACGACGGCCCTACCCTATTCCTTCGCGGTGACCGATCGGAGTATATCACGACCGGGGAGCTTTCCGATTTTAAGAAACACTTTCCCAATGCGGAAATGCAAACCGTTGAGAAGGCCGGACATTGGCTACACGCCGAGAACCCGGAGCAGTTTTATGAAAAATCCTTGGCCTTTCTGAAAGGCTAGGGACCCAACGCCAGCCGCAAAAACCAAGGTAGCAACGCGTCCATTTGTTATGCGTGCATAACTTTTCCCTTTTAATAATTGTGGGTGTCATAATTTTAATTAAATTTGATTCCATTGAATTTAACAATCGTTTAACACGGACTAACTTTCCTGATACCATGAAAAAGATTCTAGCACTGCTCGGTTTCTTCGGCCTGTTCCTGATTTCGTGCAGTAATGACGACAATGGCGCGGTCGACCCCGGCCCCACCGAGCCTACCCCCGAAAATTACACGGCCGGCTCGGCCGATTTTTCCAAGTATGTGGCGGTGGGCAACTCCCTGACCGCAGGCTACTCCGACAATGCGCTGTTTATCGACGGGCAAACGGCCTCCCTTCCCAATATGTTGGCCACGAGCTTCGCGGAAGTAGGTGGTGGGGAATTCACCATCCCTTTTATGGCGGACAATCTCGGGGGACTTACCTTAGGGGGGCAACCGATTACCGGCAATAGGCTGATCCTATCATTCGCCTCGGGTTCGCCGGCACCGGTACCTGTGGAGGGCCAAGGGTCTACCGAGGTTTCGAACGTACTTGCGGGCCCCTTCAATAACATGGGCATCCCGGGGGCCAAAAGCTTTCATCTGGTCGCTCCGGGGTATGGCAATGTAGCGGGTGTGGCCATAGGACAGGCCAATCCCTATTACACAAGGATTGCCTCCGAGCCCAATGCGACGGTTATAGGCGACGCGGTCGCCCAAAATCCCAGCTTCTTTTCCCTTTGGATCGGCAATAACGATATCCTGAGCTTTGCCGTTTCGGGAGGTGCCGGCGTCGACCAGACGGGCAATTTGGACCCCTCGACCTACGGGGGCAACGACATTACGGACCCCAATGTTTTCGCCAATGTCTACAACGGCCTGTTACAGGCCCTGACTGCGAACGGTGCGGATGGGGCAATTGCCAACATTCCCAACGTTATCGATATTCCCTATTTTACGACGGTGCCCTTTGCCCCCCTGGATCCTACCAATCCCGATTTCGGGCCGCAAATCCCGTTATTGAACCAGAATTTTGGGCAACTGAACCTAGTGTTTGCCGCTCTGGGCGTACCCGAAAGATCAATCGTTTTTGCCGAAGACGCCGCCAGTGCGCTGGTCATCAAAGATGAATCCTTACCCGACCTTTCCCAACAGATTACCGCACTTTTGGTGCAGTTCGGAATCGATGCCGGTACCGCGGCCGTAACCGGATTTCTATACGGACAGGTCCGACAGGCCGATGGGAACGATTTGGTAGTCTTGCCCGCCCGAAATGAAATCGCCACGCTTAACGAAACCGCCTTTGCCGAGCTGCAAGATCTTGGAGTGCCGATGGAGCAGGCGGGACAACTGGCCATCAACGGAATAACCTATCCTTTGGAAGACCAATGGATACTGACCCCAGAGGAACAACAATCCGTCACTACCGCCCTGTCAGCCTACAACCAGACCATAAACGCCTTGGCCGCACAGTACGATGTAGCCTTGGTGGACGCCAATGCGTTCCTGAGTGCTTTTGCCGAAAACGGGGTACCTCTCGCCGACGGTAGCACGGTAACGGCGGACTATGGAACCGGAGGCGGTTTTTCCCTAGACGGGGTGCATCCTTCCCCCAGGGGCTATGCCCTGTTGGCGAATCTTTTTCTCGAGGCCATCGAAGCGAAATACGGTGCCGATTTGCCCGATGTGGAACCATTGGAGTATACGGGACTTTATATAAACTAAACCCAACGGATGGCATGCCCTACCAACGGATGGCATGCCCTACCAACGGATGGCGCGCCCTACCAACGGATGGTACGCCCCACCAACGGGTGGCGCGCCCTCGGATGTTTTTATACCTTTAAGAAAATTTCACATGATACTTATATTACGCGTTCTTTTAAGTGCCATTGCCGTGGTGGTTTTATCGAAACTACTGCCCCATGTCTCGGTCGACTCCTATTTTACGGCTATCATCGTCGCACTGGTACTAAGCTTTCTGAATTTTTTGGTGAAACCGGTCTTGGTAATCCTGACGTTGCCGGTAACTATCGTCACCTTTGGACTTTTCCTGTTGATCATCAACGCGGTTATCATCCTGCTGGCCGATAGACTTATCGACGGGTTTAGGGTCGACGGCGTCTGGTGGGCCCTGATATTCAGTTTATTGCTCTCCCTGCTGCAGTCCCTGCTATTCTCCCTGCTTCGGGAAAAGGACAAAGTTTAGAACCCGTATCAGGCCTTTTAATAGTATCCCAAAATCCCGTGCTTCTCTACTTGGATGCCCCAAACCACTGCTTTGCACCATCGGCAAACGTCGCCGGATAACTTTGGTTTCCAACACATTCAAAACTTGCTAGGGTCTGTAA
>DASSWC010000373.1:0-7606 GCA_035705395.1 Pricia sp.
TCTGGCGGACAACGTTATTAGTCGGACTTTCAACCGTATTATCACCAACTCGCTTTTGTACATCGACGTACTGCTTTACAAAAGGTACCTCCACCGCCCTGATAACATTCGACAGCATGGGGAACTGCTGGAATATTTGGCCATTACTATTACCTACCACGCATTGAATTCAAAGGAAAAGCGTAAAAGTGACGAACGTTTGGCTGGCTTATTTGCGGCCTCATTAAGTTATATCGATAGCCAGGCCAAGGATTTCGATAGCCCATATCGGCTAAAACTTTATGACGACCGCAGCGTTTGGGAGAACCGCTACTTTTTGGATATTGCCTGTATGACCGTTTGGGAAGATTCCTCCCTCGATTATCGGGAGTCCGTATTTATTTTTGACCTCGGTAGGGATTTGGGATTCGATGACCGACATATTTCGAGATCCTTGCATGACATAACCGTTTTTTTTCAAAAAAATGCACAACTCGTCCCTTTTTTGAACGACAGCAACCCGGCCGTACAATTTTATGATAGTATGTCTAAAGTGGTCAAAAAATTGATTTTAAGAAATAGCAAACGCCTCCAAAAAGAACTTTCGGAAAGCAAGGAACTGGTCTTTTTATTGTCCAAATCCACCGTTAAGGAACTCTCCGCCGAGGAGAAAAAGAAGATACAAAATCAACTGGTGGATATTTTCAAAAGCATCCCATCACTCGCCATTTTTATACTGCCCGGCGGAGCAGTACTGCTGCCCATTTTCATAAAACTGATTCCAAAGCTGCTCCCATCCGCGTTTGACGAGAATCGGGTAGAAAAGTAGGCATTATCCTACATAATTCCAACTATAAGAAATATCTATAGTTAGTTTTAATATTTTGTGAACCAGCTATTTATATAGGTTCAATCCAACCATAACTTAAAATCCATGACCCGCTCCCTACTCACAATGATTTCCTGCTCCGAAAACCGGTCCAGCTTGATTTTAAGCCTTGAATTTGTGTAGGAAACGATGTCCTTGATATAGGCAATGTTCACATAAAATTTACGGCTGACCCGGAAGAATGATTCGGGTTCGAGCTCGCGTTCCAAATGTTCCAATGTGGTATCCAAAAGGTAATTTCTTCCATCGATGGTCGCGGCATAGGTTCCTTTGTTCTCGCTATAAAAACATTCCACCTCATCGGCATTGATGATTTTGATGTGCTGCCCTACCTTGGCAGTAAAGCGCTTTTTGTATTCCCGTTCCAAAGGGTCGGCCAGCAGTTTTTTGATATCCTCGAAATCCAACGTTATTTTTTGGCGCTCGGGCCTCAATCTGCGATATTTTGTGACCGCCACTTCCAGTTCCCCATTATCGATAGGTTTTAGCAAATAGTCGATGCTGTTCAGCTTGAACGCCTGTAGGGCGTACTCATCGTAGGCAGTGGTAAAGACAATGGCGCTCTGCACCTCGACCGCATCGAATATTTCGAAAGACAACCCGTCGGACAATTGGATATCCAAAAAAATAAGGTCCGGATGTTCGTTGTTTCGGAACCAGGCAATGGATTCCTCGACGGAGTGCAGCATAGTAGCTACCTCGACCTCGAGATTTTTTAAAAGGCGGGACAAACGCCGTGCGGCTGGTTTTTCGTCTTCAATAACAATGGTTTTCATGGGTGTGTGGCTATTTGGGTTTTCAGGACTGGATTCCCCTTGATTTTTATCGTTTATTGAATTTCTCCGCATCCCTGCGATCCTCCTCCATATATTTTTTGATTTGCCGGTCTTCCCAGTCCTTCCCAAAAAAGGGGTTATAACCAAAGGTCTTGGAGGCATGAAAGGCCAGACCGATGCCCCAGAATATGGCAGTTACGAAAGTTCCGAAGTTGAACAAGGCCTCGACAAAACCCTCGCCATTGTTCAGTCTTGCCGTGACGGATGCCACGATTATGATAAGGTTGACCAAAACATAAATCAACAAGTGAATGTAGAAGCCTTTGAGTTCCTCGACCTTTTTTTTGGCCCTGATCCGTTTGTCCGTTCTATTTGTTTCCATGATATTCGTTTTTTAGGTATCGGTGGCCCTACTCCCACCGTGACTTCCGTTCATCCTCTTGCATAAACTCCTCGATCTTGCGCTCTTCCCAATCTTTTCCGAAGAAGGGATTCAGGTTAAAGGCCTTGGCCGCCTGAAAGGTCAGTCCGATGCCCCAACCGAAAGCCGCCCAGAGGAACCAGGGATAGGACCATTCATTTAAATAGTAGTTCAACCCGGCCAGTAGCGCGATGACCACCAAATAGGACATCAGGCCGGTGTAAAACTTTCGGATTTCCTCCATACGCTTTTTGGCCCGCAGGTATTTGTTCTCTTCGTGTGTATCTTCCATTTTCGTCGGTTTAATGCATTTCATAGCGTAAATGTCCGCAAACTATCCTCCCCATGTAAATTCTTTTTCCCGAAGTGTTGATTTTAAGATATGAATTGGGATTCAGTTACATTTTCAACATCCAAGGGGTCGGTGCTAGAATCCGTCATCCTCCATAAACTCCCTCATTTTTTTCTCTTCCCAGCGTTTTCCCAGAATGGGATTGTATCCAAAAGCCTCCATCCCGTGCATCGTCAGGCCAAAACCCCAGCCCAGAATGGTAAACAACACCCAAGGAAAGGTGGTCGTCCTGTAATTCAACCAGGCCAGAAACGGGATGACGATGCAATAGGCCAACAGGTTCCCGTAAAATCCCTTGATTGCCTCCACTTTTTTCTTGGCTTTTTCATAGCGCTTATTCTCAATATACTCCTTTTGGGCCGCTATAACGGACACCTTCTTAGTAAGCATGGGCAGACGGACGCGGAAATCGGAGTCCGTTTTTTCAATTTCCACCGTTCTATCGGTCAGGATGCCGTACCGTTGTCGGATGTTGTGCAGTCCCACCCCGCTACTTTTTTTGACGGTCTGTTTTTCGTGCAGGTTATTGCGTACCGTGAGCATCCCGTCGGTTTCGGAAACCTGTATGTGCAAGGGGCGATCAGCAGTAACGACATTATGTTTTACGGCGTTTTCCAATAAAAGCTGAAGGGAAAGCGGCACAATTTTGGCCTCGGGATACTGGCTGGCTTCCGGAATGTCAAAAACAATACTATCCTCGAAACGCATTTTCAAAAGCCTGATGTAGGTTTTTGCAAATTGCAGCTCTTCGTCCACGCTAACCAAATCTTTGTTTTTCTGTTCCAGCACATACCGATATACCTTCGACATCGACGTAGTAAATTTTTGGGCCTTACGGGGATTTTCTTCGATCAAGCTGGTCAAAACGTTCAGGCTATTGAACAGAAAATGCGGATCGAGCTGGTTTTTAAGGGCATCGAACTGGGCGGATGCCGTATCGGCGATAATTCTATGTTCCTTTACCTTGGTTTCCTGTCGGTATTTAAAATAGAAAAAGGCATAAAAAATAACGGCCACCACGAAGGATATGGTCAGGGCTACCCAATAGTACCCCAATTGCTGATCGGCCCAGAATTCCCTAGCGGGAACGCCTTCGAGTACCACCCGGTGTAAAAAGCGGGCAAAAAACAAGGCCAACAGGCTGACCGTAACCGTGCCGATGATGGAAACCGGAAAGCTTTTCGGTCCAAAAAGGTTTTGGTCGAATCGCTTAAGGAGATACATAAAGAGGTAGGCATTGACCAGATAAATAACGACGGAGTACATGAGGCTTATTTGATACTCCTTCCATAATTCGGAAAAGTCGTAACCAGCATCAAATTCCCCTTTAAAATAGTAAATTACCAGAAGGACCGCAAAAATACAGGTTCCGACAAAGGCTCCTTTTACCAGTTCCTTGAGAAAGATTCGCATACTTTTATCTACTTATTTTCTATATCCTCCCGCACATGTTAATCCAGAAAGGGCTCGATTAGGATGGGATTTGCGATTTAAAGTTAGCAAAAAACTCCACCCCATACCCACCAAATGCTACGAACATACGGGCATGGGGCGGACCAGGGAAAAAAGAACTACCGAACCGTAGAATTTTAGGGACAGGTCGTTACGCCGAACGCCTCTAGAGAGGTATGTAAGTGGAATACCGGCGACCCGCACCTCTTTTTATTACCAACTTCGCCAGCTATTGGATGCTACCTTCTTTTTTAGCCTTACCTTTGCCGCTTATAAAAAATTATGACATTTAAAGAACTCGGGTTGGCCGAACCCATTTTAAAAGCGGTCGAAAAGGAAGGATATACCCACCCCACGCCCATTCAGGAACAGGCCATCCCCATTCTGCTCCGCGGAAAAGACCTTTTGGGTGTGGCTCAGACGGGTACGGGCAAGACCGCGGCGTTCGGGATTCCGATATTGCATCATTTATATACTTCACAGAACGGACAGCCCTACGATACTTCACGGAACGGACAGCCCTCGGAAAAAGCGAAAACAGTTCGCAACGAACAGGCATTGCCAGAAATGGAACGGAGCCGAAACAGAGGTTCTTCCCGGGACGGACACGCGTCCCACGACGAAAAATCGGTCGGCAAACGGCGGATAAAAGCCTTGATTGTTACCCCTACGCGCGAGCTCGCCATCCAGATCGGGGAAAGCCTCACCGCCTACGGGCGGTTCACGGGCATCAACAATACGGTCATCTTCGGAGGCGTAAAGCAGGGCAGCCAAACGCGGGCCCTCGAACGCGGGGTGGATATCGTAGTAGCAACGCCGGGAAGGTTGCTAGACCTTATGGGACAGGGATACATCTCGTTCCGCGACCTGGAATTTGCCGTTTTAGACGAGGCGGACCAGATGTTGGACATGGGCTTTATCCACGACATCAAAAAAATTATCGCCAAACTGCCCACGCAGCGGCAATCCCTTTTCTTTTCGGCCACTATGCCAAAGACCATTGTCGAGCTTTCCCGTACCTTGTTGGGCGATTTCGAGCAAGTGACCATAAGACCAGACCAGCCCACCGCCGAAAAGGTCGACCAAGGCGTATATTTCGTCAGCAAGCGCAACAAGGCCCAGCTGCTGAAGCACATCGTAACCGAAAAACCGGAAGCCTCGGTACTCGTATTTTCCCGTACCAAGCACGGGGCCAACAAAATCGTCAAGAAACTGGCGCAGGGCGATATCCGCTCGGCCGCCATTCACGGCAACAAATCCCAAACCGCACGTCAAAAGGCCTTGGGGGAGTTCAAAGAAGGTAAACTACGGATCTTGATTGCCACCGATATCGCCGCACGCGGTATCGATGTGGAAGAACTGAACCTGGTCATCAACTACGACTTGCCCAATGTGCCCGAGACCTACGTACACCGTATCGGCCGCACCGGCCGTGCGGATGCCAGCGGTATGGCTATATCTTTCTGTGATAAGGAGGAAAGAGCCTATCTTAAGGATATCGAAAAACTGATCAAACAAGCCGTGCCAAGAATGCCCGAGCATCAGTTCGTGGATGATGACAATGAGCCGGAGGCCCAAACCGAACAGCCTCGACGGAAAGACAATCCCGACCGCAACCGATCGAGAAACCGGAACCGGAATCGCGGCGGTGGCAGTGGCAATAAAAACCGTAGTCGCAACCGAGGGAGTAAATCCAATTTTTAAAAAGTTGTTCTCCTTTTCACAGGTGTTCGCCCTCCACACCGCGACGTTCGCCATATTCCTTTTTATATATCCGAACAACGATCAAAAAAAGACTTAGCAACAACGGCCCGAATATCAGCCCTATAAAACCGAACAGCGGAACGCCGATGATAACGCCAATCAAAGTAATCAGCGGATGCACGTTATCCAACTTTTGAAGTACGTAAAGACGTATCAGGTTATCCGTGCCCCCGACCACCACGAATCCATAGATCAGTATGCCCCAGGCCTGAAAATCGTTTCCGTTTGAGAGGGTCAAAATAAAGACCGGGATTATCCCGATCAAGGTGCCGATAAAGGGAATCATGGAACCTACAGCGGTGATTACGAACCAGAAAAAGGGATTTTCAATGCCGAAGATAAAAAACCCGATCAGGGCTACGATACCCTGTGCCAAGGCGACCAAAGGAATCCCCAAAGCGTTCGAACGCACCATACTATTGACCTCATCGCCGATCAGCTTTAGGTTGGCCTTACTGATCGGAACGTATTCGAATAAAGATTCCCGCAGCTGTCTACGGTTCGTCAACATATAATAAAGCAGAAAATACATGATGGCAATAGCAATGAAGATGGTAAACGTTCCCCCGGCAAAACCTTTTAGGTTATCGGCCACCCAACTGGAGGCAGCTGCTGGATCGATTTGGGACGTAAGATCATAATCCACCATTTTTTCAACGTAGAACACCTGTTCCTTTAGCGCTTCGATAACGTTTTTCGATTTATCGACGGCACGGCTCACCTTATTCCCCAACATGAGTGCCAGTCCGCCCACGGGGACTAGGATGAGTACAAAGGATATCAACATGATCAGCGCGGCCGCCAGGTTGGGGTTCCATTTTTTTTGGACCAGTTTGGCCATCCATTTTCTAAAGAGCACATAAATAGTAATGGCACCCAAAATTCCCGATAAATACGGCACCATCTCCCAAAAAATGAGTCCCCCGATCAAGACGATCAACAGCAGTACAAAAAATTGGCGAATGATATTCTGGTCTATGGATTTCATGAAATTTAATGAGGTTTCCTTCGCCCTAAATGTAATCGTAATTCCTTACATTGGCAATATAATCCCATAAACCAAAAATTATGCACTCCAATACATTTTTGATTTCAATTTTCCTGGCGAATCTTCTCATGGCTTTTTCAGCCCAAGCCCAAACCTCGACCCCAGACCAGGAAACTAAGGTAATGACCTTCAATATCAAATACGACAACGTGAACGACACGGTCAACAATTGGAACGACCGCAGGGAGAAGCTGGTCGAACTCATAGAACATTACGGCCCATCGTTTATAGGCACCCAAGAAGGCTTGCACCATCAAGTAGCCTATATCGATAGCAGCTTGACCGGTTTTTCATACATTGGGGTGGGCCGCGACGATGGCCAAGAAAAAGGGGAATTCTCCCCCATTCATTACGATTCCACCCAGTACAAAGTCCTAAAAAAAGGCACTTTTTGGCTTTCAAAGACACCGGACATACCTTCGGTTGGGTGGGATGCCGCCCTGGAGCGTATCTGTACGTACGGCCTTTTCGAAAACCGTGATTCGGGGGACAAATTATGGATCTTCAACACCCACTTTGACCATAAAGGGGATATCGCAAGGGAAAAATCCGCCCAGCTCATCGTACATACTATACAGGAGCTCAATACGGAAAACCAACCGGTAGTACTCATGGGGGATTTCAACCTGACCCCGGACACAAAGGGCATCCAAAATATCAAAAAATATATGAAGGATGGCTTAGAAATCTCCAAGGCCCCGTTTTACGGGCCTACCGGTACCTTTAACGGCTTCGATCCAAATCGGAAATTGGACCGCCGTATCGATTATATTTTTGTAAAGGGACTAGAAGTTAAAAACTACCTCCATATCGATGACCGTATGGAAAATAACAAACACATCTCAGATCATTTGCCGGTTTTGGCTACCATAAAAAGATAAATCAATGGCGTACAACAGAAAAAAATACAGAATACATATCCTTA
>DASSWC010000374.1:0-6166 GCA_035705395.1 Pricia sp.
GCCCCAAACTCCTGCTCCGCCATATATTGCAAAAAGGTATTGAGTCCCTCGTCCATCCATCCCCATTGGCGTTCGTCGGAGTTGACGATCATGGGAAAATAATTGTGTCCGATTTCATGAATGATCACACTGATCATCCCGTATTTTATCTGGTCGGAATACGTACCGTCCTCGTTGGGCCTCCCGTAGTTCCAACAGATCATGGGATATTCCATGCCCTGGTTCTTGGCATGTACCGAAATCGCTTTGTGGTAGGGGTATTCGAAGGTATGGGAGGAATAGGATTTTAAGGTATGGGCCACCGCCTTGGTCGAATATTCTTCCCATAGCGGATTGCCCTCTTTCGGATACATGGAAACCGCCATCACGGTGCGGTCGCCCATCTTGACGGCCTGCATGTCCCAGATAAATTTTCGGGAGGTCGCAAAAGCAAAATCCCGTACGTTCTCGGCCCTGAACTTCCAGGTCTTTTTCTTTTTAGAGAATTTTTTCTCGGCGGCTTCCGCTTCCTTTTGGGTGACGATGAGCACCGGTTTGTCGAAAGATTTTTTGGCCTTTTCATAGCGAGCCAGCATCTCCTTGGAGAAGACCTCCTCCCTATTTTGCAGTTTCCCGGTGGCATCCAGCACATGATCTGCGGGAACGGTAATATTTACGTCATACTGGCCAAAGTTAAGCGCAAACTCCCCACTCCCCCAAAACTGGTGGTTCTGCCAGCCCTCCACGTCGCTGTAGACTGCCATCCGGGGGAAAAACTGGGCGATGACATAGGCGCGGTTACCGTGTTCAGGGAAATATTCATAGCCCGAACGTGCCCTGTTCACGGTGTGATCGGGAATATTATAGTTCCATTTGGTTGAAAACGATATCTGCTCCCCGCTTTTCAGGGGCTCCGGAATATCGATCCTCATCATGGTCATATTGATGGTGTAGGGCAACGGGTTGCCGCTCGCGTCCTTTACATATTCTATATTGAAACCACCGTCAAAAGGCTCCTTCAAAAATGTATTGGCGAAGTCTTCGGGCTCGATCGCGGGTGCCACGCCCTGACTGTTCCGCAAAGGCGATTTCGAAGTCTGGGCACGAACGTTCTGGTCCAGCTGCACCCACAGATATTCGAGATCATTGGGCGAATTGTTATGGTAGGTAATGGTACCCTCCCCAAAAAGCTTGGCGTTTTTGTCGTCGAGCTCGATGTCCATCCGGTAATCCGCCTGCTGCTGGTAGTAATCGGGACCGGGCGCCCCGGAAGCCGTCCTATACGTGTTCGGCGTCGCAAATTCTTCGTACAGTTGTTTGAATTTGCTTTGGTTGGTGTGGCCGGGTTCTCTTTCTTGTTGTGATTGTGTTTCCTGGGCCGTCGCGATTGTGGCCACGAAAACCAGGAAAGACGCTAGGTAAAATTTAAGTGAATTCATTGTAAATACAGGGTTTAATCAGTTTGCGAAATGTAAAGTTTTCCATGGATTTATACACGATATGTTACAGATTTAACATTCCTTTAGTATCGGATTTTAGGAGGACGAAACTTTTTCTTTTTCCATCGATGTTAAAATGGACAATGTTCTTCTGGTCGTCAAACAGGTCGGTAAGGATTTCGTTCCCTATTTCGATGGATGTAATCTCCGACAAATCGATATTCGGGATTTCGATGTAGCAGATCATCATATCGGCATCGTATTTTTTTCCGATAAAATCATAGGACGCCTTTTTGCCGTTGACCGCCACCGTGAATTTTGCGCGGAGGTATTTTTCAATGTAGGCATCCGCATTTTCCGCTTCTTTTTTAGTGGCCAGTCCGGCGGTAAAACCATAGCGTTCCTGCAGTACGTTTTCGAAATCGTCGATAAAGACGCGGGACTTGATTTGAATGGCCCCATCCTTTTCGGAATACCGGACGTTGGTCACGCTGACATAGAATTTGTGGGCCGTCGCAAAAGCGAACAACGGCAGGACAAGAATAAGGATACTTTTCTTTAATAGATGCATAGCACTCTAAATTAAGGAACAAAGGGTATGCCAAAAGTTACGGTACTGGCCGATTAGCGCGTACCAACAGAATGTACGGCCCACATAATGGGTACTACTAACGGACAATCGCGTCTGGTTCATCCCCTCCGTATTTCGCTTAAAAGGATGGCACTTGCCGTCGCGACGTTGAGACTCTCCGCCGTTTGCTTCCCAAACCTTTCCTTCCGCCCTCCGGGTTTCGGAATGCTTATCCTCATATCCACGAATGCCTCTACCTCCGGCGATATACCGCGGGCCTCGTTCCCCAGGACCAATATTCCTTTTTCGGGTGTTTTAGTCGTGTATACCGACTCGCCGTCCATAAATGCGCCATAGACCGGAAGCTCCGCCTTTCCCAGAAAACCCGCCAGATCTGTGTACCCTATCCGGACGCGGGCGATGGAGCCCATACTGGCCTGCAGCACCTTCGGATTGTAGCAATCCACCGTCTTCGTCGAACAGACCAGGTGTCCGATCCCGAACCAATCGCACAACCGGATGATCGTACCCAGGTTTCCGGGGTCGCGGACGTCGTCCAATGCCAATATCCAGTCCGAAAAATCGAAATCTCCCACTTCTGGAATTTTAAATACCCCCAGCACGGTATTGGGCGTTGTCAATCCGCTTAGCTTCCTGAGTTCGGTTTCGCTTACCGATTCCACCGTATCAATATAGCCCTCTAAATTCTTGGCTCCCTTAAATCCCGAACCATCATATCCTTCTAAAACAGACACATCCGTAACAAAAATCCGATATACCCCAAAATGGGACTGCAAAAGCTCCCGCACTAGCTTAATCCCTTCCGCAACGAACAGGCCATGCTGATTACGGTACTTTTTTTGACGTAGGCTTTTTATCAGCTTTATCTGGCTTTTAGCCACCATAAAAAAAATGTATTTTTGACCCCTATGGGCATGTCCTCTCGCTTTACCAAAAACACCGCTAAAATAAGCCTATTATTTCTGGTCGCGGTACTCGGTGCGTGCAATACGCTGAAAAAAGTCGGCGAAAACGAACTTTTGCTGAAGGAGAACCGTATTTATGCCGATAGTGTAGAAATCAAAGATCCCGCCATTGAGGGCCTGGTGCTACAGGAACCCAACCGGACGATACTCGGCTATCCGCTCCGATTGAACCTGTACAACCTGGCGAAGCAGAATCCCGATTCATCGTATCAAAGCTGGCTCCACCGAAAGCCGAAAAGGGAGCAACGCCTCGTGAACCTGCTTTCAAAAAAACAGGTCGACCGTTTAGGGGATTCCTTTTTGGTCAGCGGGCTTAGCGAGTGGCTCAAAAAAGCCGGTGAGGAACCGGCGATACTCGATACCGCAAAGACCCGGCGAAGCTTGGAAAGGTTAAAGGCCTACTACGATAGCAAAGGCTATTTCAACAGCAATACGACCTATCGAATCGATACCGTACCTAAGAAGCGCCGTGCCTTGGTGGACTATAGCATCGACCTGGGCGAGCCCTTTATCATCGATTCCGTTTCACGGCAGATCGCCTCGAAGGCCATCGACTCCATTTATGCGCTTTACGACGAACTATCCCTCATCAAAAAAGGCGATCGGTTCGATCTCAGCCAATTCGCCGCTGAAAGGGAACGACTCAGTGCCCTATTCCGCAACACGGGCATTTACAATTTTCAGGAAAGCTCAATTTCCTTCGACATCGCTACCGACACCACCAAATTGGCCGACGACCAAAATATGAATATCGAACTGAACATCGAAAACTTCCAAAGACGCGGTGATTCGGCCATAACCACTTCGGAATATAAGGTGTACCGCTTCAACACGATCAATATCTACACCGATTATCTTTTCAACGAAAGCGATGCGGAGCAAAAGTCGCTCCAATTTGGGGACTATACCATATATTACAGGAACAAACTGCGGTTCAATGCGAAAACCTTGGCCAATGCCGTATTTTTTGAAAAGGACAGTATGTACCGCGATATCGACCGTACCCGTACCTATCGGCAGATCACCAACCTCGGGGTTTTCAAATATCCGACGATCACTCCCGTTGCCGATGAGGAAAATGCGACCTTGAACACCAATATTTACCTGACACCGCGCCCCAGGTATTCCCTCGGCATGTCGTTCGAGTTGACGCGTTCTAACATTCAACAGGTCGGTTTGGCCCTTAATCCATCGTTGCAGGCGCGAAATTTGTTCGGGGGTGCCGAAAACCTCAGTATTTCGGGGCGCTTGAGCGTGGGAAATTCCAGCGATCCCAGTATCATCGACAACCGCTTTTTCAATATCCAGGAATATGGGGCCGACGCCACCCTCGACATCCCCAGCATCTGGTTTCCCTTTTTCGATACCAATAAAATCATCCCCAGCTATACGCTTCCCCGTACCCGTATCTCGTTGGGTACCAGCTTTCAAAAAAATATCGGACTCGATAAACAGGCGTTCAATACCGTATTAGGCTACAATTGGATTCCTTCCGACTTTATCAAACACAATATCGAACTGCTCAACCTACAGTTCGTCAGAAATGTCAATACCGATCGCTTTTTTAACGTCTACCGGAACTCCTTTACGCAGTTGAACGAGATTGCGCAAACGTATCGCAACAATGCCGCCCTTTCCGAATTCTTTGATTTTCGGGATGGCACGGAAGCCCCCCGCCTTAGTATTCCCGAAGGTACCACGGGCTTCACCGATGCGGTGCTCGACCGAGAAATAACGACCACCGCCAATGATTTTCAGGGAGTAAGCCGGATCGAGGAACGGCGGCAACGCCTCACCGAGAACAACCTGATCTTTGCCAGCAATTACACGCTGAACCTCAACAGCCGCAACGGACTTGCCGACAATCGGTTCTATCGGTTCCGGTTTCGGTTTGAAAGTGCCGGCAATTTTCTTTCCGGAGTGGCCAATATCGTCCCCTTTAACCGAAATGAAAACGACAACCGGCTGATCTTTGGGGTTCCGTACAGCCAGTATTTGAAAACGGAATTCGATTATGTAAAATATTGGAGCCTGTCGCTTACCGATGTTTTGGCATTTCGGTCGTTTTTTGGTATTGCAGTACCCTATGGCAATTCTACCAGCATTCCCTTCGTACGTAGCTATTTTGCCGGTGGGGCCAACGATATCAGGGCCTGGTCGCCCTATTCGTTGGGACCGGGCCGAACCGATGCTATCAACGACTTTAACGAAGCCAACCTGAAACTGACCTTGAGCCTGGAGTACCGTTTTCCCCTCTTCGGCAATCTGAAAGGCGCCCTTTTTGCCGATGCCGGAAACATCTGGAACGTCTTCGACAACGTAGAGGATCCGGCGGCAACCTTTAAAGGTATCGGCTCGCTGGAAGATATCGCGCTGGGTACCGGATTCGGGCTCCGCTACGATTTCACTTATTTCGTGCTGCGTGCCGATCTGGGCTTCAAAACCTACAACCCCGCCAATACTATCTCCGAAAGGTGGTTCGCGGACTCCAACTTTAAGAATGCCGTGCTTCAGATCGGGATAAACTATCCCTTTTAAGGGTCATATATATGTTCCCGGATTCAAGCGCCGGTGCAGATCCAATAAAGGTTTAGAATAATTATTTTCTTACTTTTGTACCCATATATAATAAAAACAATTAGAACACCGAATATGGCCCATACGATTAAACCAGGTGTCGCTACCGGCGACGAAGTCCAAGCAATTTTTAAATATGCCAAGGAGAAAGGCTTTGCCCTTCCTGCGGTGAACGTCATTGGATCTAATACCATCAACGCCGTTCTGGAAACCGCCGCAAGCCTGAACGCACCGGTCATGATCCAGTTTTCTAACGGCGGGGCACAGTTCAATGCGGGCAAGGGCCTATCGAATGAAGGGCAAAAAGCGGCCGTGCTCGGAGCCGTCGCAGGTGCCAAGCACGTGCATCAACTCGCGGAAGCGTATGGCGCCACGGTCGTTCTACACACGGATCACTGCGCCAAGAAATTGCTTCCCTGGATCGACGGCTTGCTCGATGCCAGCGAAAAACAGTACAAGGAAACTGGCAAATCCCTCTTCAGCTCGCACATGATCGATCTCTCGGAAGAACCACTTGAGGAAAACATAAATATCTGTAAGGACTATTTGAGGCGCATGGCCGGAATGGACATGACCCTCGAGATCGAACTGGGCGTTACCGGTGGCGAGGAAGA
>DASSWC010000375.1:0-6880 GCA_035705395.1 Pricia sp.
CCCCTTCGATGCCCTCCGGAAGTCCGGAACAGGGCAGTTTCTTCCAAGTAGTGCCTCCATCCCTTGTGACAATGATCGAAAGGCATCCGTCGACGCTATCGCCAATGGCAATGCCTTCCCGATCGTTCCAAAAAGTCATGGCATCGTAGAAAACTCCTTCCCCTTCCTCTTTATAGACCAATTCCATCCGCCCGTTATTACCGGTTTTGTAAAGCAGTGCGGGATTACCAACGGAAAGCATAAAAAAATCAGTCGAAGTATGCGCCACGGCCCGAAATTCGGGAATAATGCTGTGGTATTTTTTCATGTTCGTGCGCACTTTTCCGTTTTGCAAATCAATAGTGCCAAAAACACCCTTATTGGCGGCGAAGGCGAGACTGTTTCCCATGATCTCTATTGCGCGGATGCTCAGGGAATCGTCGTACAGGGTTTGGATTTCTACGGAAGTGAAAGGCTTTCTATCCGTCGAACCCGTGCAGGATAGCAACAGGATAACTAGAATGGCCAAGGATAGGGATTTCATATTCGATTCAAATGTAAAGGGAATCGGCCGCAATACCATACCTTTGCAGCCTTAATTTTTAGGAATGAAGTTACATAGAAATCTCGTCTTTGCCGTAATCGACGCCCTGCATTTGATTTTCAACGAAGAACAGTACGCCGATAAGGTCGTGCAAAAAGTGTTGAAATTCGATAAGCGCTGGGGAAGCCGGGATCGGGGATTTATCGCCGAGACCACCTATGAGATGGTACGTTACAAAAGGCTGTATGCCGAAATTGCCGAAGTCAAGAGTCCCTACAGCCGCCCCGATCTGTTCCGGATGTGGGCGGTGTGGGCCGTTTTAAAAGGGATAAAATTACCGGATTGGAAACAGATAGAACCCACGCCCGAACGCCGTATTAAAGGAAAGTTCGACGAGCTCTCCAAAATCCGGAAATACCGGGAAGCCTTTCCCGATTGGATCGATGAGCTCTGTGCCAAGGTGTTGGGAGATGCGCTATGGACGGCCGAAAGCGCGGCCCTCAACGAGCAGGCCCAGGTCATCTTGCGGACGAATACCTTAAAGACGACACCGAAAAAATTGGAAAAAGCCCTTTTGGAGGAGGGTATCGTTGCGGAACCAATTCCCATGGGCGGGCCGGCGGGGAGCGTTCCCCCGAGTCGAAGATACCAAGAGGGAACAACAGCGGGGAGCGGCCCCTCGGGGAGCGGGCCTTCGGAGGGAACTACTGCGGGAAGCCGCCCTTCCGGAAACGGATTTGCGGCGAAAAGTACATCCGAAACCGGGTCGTCACGCGGAGGTTCGTACCAGCAATATCCTTTGGCATTGCGGCTGCCCGAACGGACCAACGTCTTCGTTACCGAAGCCTTTAAAAAGGGACTTTTCGAGGTGCAGGATGCGAATTCCCAATTGGTCGCCGCATTCCTCGATGTGGAACCCGGCATGCGGGTGGTAGATACCTGCGCGGGGGCGGGCGGAAAATCCCTGCACCTCGCCGCCCTGATGGAAAACAAGGGTCAGATCGTCGCAATGGATGTCTACGGTAGCAAGCTCAAGGAACTCAAACGCCGTGCCCGGCGGAACGGTGCCCACAACATCGAGCCCCGCGAAATCGATTCCACCAAGGTTATCAAAAAACTCTATGGCAGCGCCGACCGGGTGCTCATCGATGCCCCCTGCACGGGATTGGGGGTCATTCGCCGGAATCCCGATACGAAATGGAAACTGCAGCCGGACTTTCTTGAAAAAATCACCAAGACCCAGCACGAATTACTCCGCAGCTACAGCAAAATCGTAAAACCTGGCGGCAAAATGGTATACGCGACCGGCTCCATCCTCCCACAGGAAAACTCCGATCAGGTGCGCTCTTTCCTGGGCTCGGACGAGGGCAAGGGCTTTGAGCTTCTCGAGGAGAAGAAACTCTACGCCCACAAAAGTGGCTTTGATGGGTTTTACATGGCCCTGTTCGTACGAAATTGAACCAAGTCCCCCTAAATCATCCCACGAAAAACCGTAAATTTGCGTTTTTCCAAACTACAAACAACACAGACAGATGATTCACTTTTTCGGGAATGTCCAGTCCAAGATTTTCGCAGTCCAGACGGCACAAGCACTTTCTAAGGAAGATACGGACAAACTCATTTGGCTGTTCGGCAACGTTCCCAAAATAAAAGTGGATTCTATTGACGCTTTTTTTGTGGGTCCACGTGCCGCCATGATTACGCCATGGAGTACGAACGCCACTGAAATTACCCAAAATATGGGGGTTTCGGGCATTCTCCGGATTGAGGAATTTCAGTGTGTTAAAAAAGAGTTGAAGGATTTCGATCCGATGCTTTCACAAAAGTACGACGGATTAGATCAGGATATTTTTAAGGTGGATATCGTACCCGATCCGATTTTAAAAATCGATGACATTGCGGCCTACAATCGAAAGGAAGGCCTAGCCCTGAGCGACGAAGAGGTAGCATATCTGAATGGGGTCTCCCAAAAAATAGGACGCCCGTTGACCGACTCCGAGGTCTTTGGGTTCAGTCAGGTCAATTCGGAACACTGCCGGCATAAGATCTTTAACGGCAAGTTTGTCATCGACGGTAAGGAAATGCCGTTTTCACTTTTTAAGCTCATAAAAAAAACATCCGAGGAAAACCCGAACGGCATTGTTTCTGCCTATAAGGACAATGTGGCTTTTGTCAAAGGTCCAAAAGTGGTACAATTCGCACCTAAAACCGCCGATAAACCGGATTTTTATGCCGAAACGGAATTTGATTCCGTTATCTCCCTCAAGGCCGAAACCCACAATTTTCCCACTACCGTCGAGCCATTCAACGGTGCGGCGACCGGTTCAGGCGGGGAAATCCGTGATCGTTTGGCCGGTGGAAAAGGCTCGCTGCCCTTGGCGGGAACGGCTGTCTACATGACCGCATATTCCCGATTGGAAGATGGGACGAACGAATTGCAAAGTACGGACGCCAGCCAAGACGTAGGCTATCAACCGAATTCCAACGCCTCCAAGCATGGCATATCCGTTGCATCCGCCCTTGGCAGGTCGTGGGAAAAAGGGATGCCGGAACGCGATTGGCTCTACCAGACCCCCATTGACATCCTTATAAAAGCCTCTAACGGGGCCTCCGATTTCGGGAACAAATTCGGACAGCCCCTTATCGCGGGGAGTGTACTGACTTTTGAGCACCAATATACCGTAGCCGTGCCTGAAGCGGGCTATACCACCAAGACGGAAGATCCCGATGAAGCCAAAGAATTTGCGGAGTCCCGACGTACCTGGCACGAAGGCCGGCGCAGATTGGGCTACGACAAGGTCATTATGCAGGCCGGCGGTATCGGCTACGCAAAGGCGGACCAGGCGGTTAAGGGTACACCACGATCGGGGGACAGAATCGTTATCCTCGGTGGGGACAATTATCGTATCGGGATGGGTGGGGCCGCTGTTTCGAGCGCGGATACGGGGGAATTTGAGGCCTCCATTGAGCTCAACGCCGTACAACGTTCCAACCCCGAAATGCAAAAACGGGCGGCCAACGCCATTCGGGGGATGGTCGAAGGGGATAAAAACCCCATCGTTTCCATCCATGACCACGGGGCGGGGGGACACCTCAACTGCCTCTCCGAACTGGTGGAGGATACCGGTGGAAAAATCGATTTGGATCGACTGCCCATCGGCGACCCGACCCTCTCCGCCAAGGAAATTATCGGCAATGAGTCCCAAGAACGCATGGGGCTTGTCATAGGTGAAAAGGACATCGACCTGCTTGCACGGATTGCGGAAAGGGAGCGTTCGCCCCTGTACGAAGTAGGTGATGTAACCGGGGACCACAAATTTACCTTCGAATCCCTGTCCGGCGGCGACATACCCATGGATATGGATTTGAAGGATATGTTCGGCAGCTCGCCCAAGACCGTGATGGAAGATACCAAGGTTTCGCATAGCTACAGTGCGATCGACTATGCATCCGAAGACTTCCATCACTACCTTGAACAGGTATTGCAGCTAGAGGCCGTCGCCTGTAAGGATTGGCTGACCAACAAGGTCGACCGCTGTGTCGGCGGTAGGGTCGCCAAACAGCAATGTGCGGGCCCCCTGCAACTTCCCTTGAACAACTGTGCCGTAATGGCTTTGGATTATAAAGGGAAGGAAGGCGTCGCAACGAGCATAGGCCACTCCCCCATTTCCGGTTTGATCGATCCCGCAGCGGGCAGCAAGAACAGCATCGCCGAAGCTTTGACCAATATCATCTGGGCGCCGTTGAAAGAAGGATTGCAATCCGTTTCCCTCTCCGCGAACTGGATGTGGCCCTGCAGGAACGAGGGCGAGGATGCCCGGTTATACGAGGCCGTACAGGCTATTTCGGACTTTTCCATCGCACTCGGCATCAACGTCCCCACCGGCAAGGACTCCCTTTCCATGAAACAACGGTATCCCGACGGCGATGTCATAGCTCCCGGTACGGTCATCATATCCGCCGCCGGTCATTGCGACGATATTACAAAGGTCGTCGAACCCGTACTGCAAAAGGACGGTGGCAGCATCTACTACATCAACCTGTCCAAAGACACTTATAAATTGGGAGGCTCCTCGTTCGGGCAGGTCCGAAACGCCATCGGCGACGAGGCCCCCACCATTACGGATGCTGCTTATTTCAAATCCGTTTTCAATACCATCCAAATTTTGATCAGAAGCGGACAAATTGTTGCAGGTCATGATGTGGCCTCGGGGGGATTGATTACCACCTTACTCGAAATGTGCTTTGCCGACAATGACTTGGGCGCCGAACTCGACCTGTCCGATTTGGGCGAACCCGATACCCTAAAGTTGTTGTTTTCGGAAAATGCGGGAATTGTATTTCAGGTCCGTTCCGATGAAACCATCAGCCGTGGTGGCAGTCGTGGTAATGATGACAGCAACGGCAGTCACAGGGGTAATGGGAGTCGGTATGTCGAGGAAATACTATCCGATAACCACATCGAATTTAACAAATTGGGGGAGGTGATTCCCAAGAATAGCCTAAGCCTTAAAAATAGGGACGTGGAAATGGGGCTTAACATCGCCTCGTTGCGGGATACTTGGTTCAAAACATCCTATTTGCTGGATAATAAACAAACTGCCAAGGGGTTGGCGAAGGCGCGGTATGGGAATTACAAGACGCAGCGTTTGGAATATGTGTTTCCGGACGAGGTCTCGCCTGCGCTCGACCTGACATCGGAGATCTCTTCGAGCGAATCGACCGCATTCGACCTGACCGGGAGTGACGCTGCGAGCGTTGCGAACCAAACCGTTGAACCGGGACAACCCAGGAGGGCGTCAGGTCGGGCGCAGTCGAGACCTCAAGCGGCGATACTACGCGAAAAAGGCAGCAATTCCGAACGGGAAATGGCCAACGCCATGTTCCTGGCGGGCTTCGATGTCAAGGACGTGCATATGACGGACCTGATATCCGGCCGCGAAACTTTGGAGGACATTCAGTTTTTGGGCGCTGTGGGGGGATTTTCGAATTCCGATGTCCTCGGCAGCGCCAAAGGTTGGGCGGGGGCCATCAAATTCAACGATCGCGCGAATAAGGCCATTTCTGATTTCTTTGCCCGACCCGACACCTTGTCCGTAGGCATATGCAATGGCTGTCAATTGTTTATGGAACTGGACCTTATCAATCCCGATCATGACGCCCACGGGAAATTGACCTACAATGATTCCGGGAAGCACGAGAGCAATTTCACCTCCGTTACCATCCAAAAAAACAATTCCGTCATGCTATCCGGTCTCGCGGGATGTACCTTGGGCGTGTGGGTTTCCAATGGCGAGGGCAAGTTTATCCTCCCGTTGTCCGAAGAAAACTATGATATCGTGGCCAAATACGGGTACGAGGGCTATCCCGCGAATCCCAATGGCAGTGATTATAACACCGCCATCCTCTGCGATACATCCGGCCGCCATTTAGTGACCATGCCGCATATCGAACGTTCGATCTTTCCGTGGACCTGGGCGTACTACCCGAAGGACAGAAACGATACCGTCTCGCCATGGCTGCAGGCCTTTGTAAACGCCAGAAAATGGATTGAAAACGGCCAACAGAAATAAACGATAAAGCCATAAAAATTGACGTTTCTGCGATAGTGGCCCTGATCGCGGACGACAAACTCGGCCGAAGGCGCGAAGATTATCGGGAGCCGTTGCCCCAAAAATATTACCATGCCTTTGAGAACATCGCCGCTGACCCGAATCAGGCAACACGCCGTACCCATTTCCATCAATATGACCCTTGCGAGTTTGGCGAGCCACTCCGTATAATAGGCCGTAATCCTTTATTCCTTTCCTCTTTAGCTTTTCAGCTTTTCCAAAACCCCAAACAACAGGCCGTAAACAATTTTTTCCTATATTTCAACAACCATTTAGATACCAGACATGCAAAACATCAGCCGGCTTTTCGATTTCCCCTATTACCAGTTGGAGAAATACAACCTTGAAAAATCCCTCGTCACCAAATACCGTGGAAAATGGGTCGCTACCTCCACGCAGGAATACATAGACCAGGCCAACGCCATCAGCCGGGGCCTATTGCGGATGGGCATTAAACCCAACGACAAAATCGCCCTGATCTCCATGAACAACCGAACGGAATGGAACATTATGGACATCGGCATCCTACAGCTCGGTGCCCAGAATGTACCTATTTATCCCACGATATCCGAAGAGGAATATGCCTACGTACTCAACCACTCCGAATCCATCTACTGTTTTGTTTCCTGCCAAGAAGTCTACGAAAAGGTGAAGGCGGTGCAGGATCAAGTGCCCACTCTTAAGGAAGTCTATTCCTTTGATGAGCTTTCGGATTGTAAGAATTGGAAAGAGGTTCGGGAAGAGG
>DASSWC010000376.1:0-9530 GCA_035705395.1 Pricia sp.
CATCCTTTTGGTATTCGGACTGTTGGGCGATATGCTGATCAATGCCTATTATTTTGCCATGAGCGTCTATGGCTGGTTTGTATGGACGCGAAAGGTCGATGCGACCCATTTTATCCCTATAACCGAAGCCACATCCAAGGAAAACCGCAAATCCCTTATCCTGTTTATCGCTGCGGTTATTTTTGTCTGTGCGGTTTACCATATTTTTGACAAGTTCGATTCTTGGACGGCTTATGTCGATACCTTGACCACGGCCATCTTCTTCGTGGGCATGTGGCTGATGGCCAAAAAAAAGCTAGAGAATTGGGTGTACTGGATTATCGGTGATATCATTTCCGTTCCATTATATTGGTATAAAGGACTTATATTTACCTCGCTGCAATACTTTTTGTTCACTATAATTGCCATCTACGGATACCTGGCATGGAAGAAAAGCTTAAACAAAAGCCCTCAGACCTTATTAAAGTAGTGCTTTTCGGTCCCGAATCCACCGGAAAAACGACCCTTTCAAAACAGCTGGCCCGCCACTATAGCACGGTCTGGGTGCCCGAATATGCCCGGGAGTACCTTCAAAAAAAATGGAACTACGAGCGCAAGACCTGTGAACCGAAAGATCTGCTGCCGATCGCCCGGGGCCAGATGCGATTGGAGAACGAACTGACCGAAAAAGCAACAAATATTCTCGTTTGCGATACCGATCTGCTCGAAACCAAAGTATATTCCGAGGCCTATTATGTGGGGCATTGTGACCCTTTGTTGGAAAAATATGCCCTGGAAAACAAATATGATCTATATCTTTTGACCTATATCGATGTGCCCTGGGTGCACGACGATCTGCGGGACAAGCCCGATGATCGTGAAGACATGTTTGTCTATTTCAAGGAAACCTTGGAGAAATATGACCGGAATTTTGTTATATTGAAAGGCGATAAAAGAACGCGGCTACAGCGGGCCGTTTCGGAAATCGATACGCTGAGAGAACCCCGAACCCGAAATTGAAAACCATGACACTGACAGAAAATGATCTCGAACTTCTCTCACAAAAGGGAATTTCCGAAAGTAAGGTAAATGCCCAGATTGAAACCTTTAAAAGAGGTATTCCCTTTGTACAACTCAAAAAGGCCGTTACGGTGGGGGATGGCATCCTGAAATTCGGTCCCGAAGAAGAAAAACAACTGATAGAGCGTTTCGATAAAGCCCAAAATTCGATGAGACTGCTAAAGTTCGTGCCGGCCTCCGGTGCGGCATCACGTATGTTCAAGGCCCTTTTTAACTTTTTGGAGGCCTTTGATCCATCCGAAGAAAGTCTGGAGGGGTATTTGGAACGCACGAACGATTCCGATATAAAAACTTTTTCCGAGGGGTTGACCGATTTTCCCTTTTATAGGATTGTGCAAAACCAGATTTCGGGGAAGACATCCTCCAAAGACGAGGAAGTCTACCTGTTCGTCAAGGAAATGCTATCGGAGAATGCGCTCAACTTCGGATTTTATCCCAAGGGATTATTGCCCTTCCACAATTACGGCGATCATACCGCCACGCCCTTTGAGGAGCATTTAAAGGAAGCTGCGGCCTACGCCAAAACGGACGATACCGCGCGATTGCATTTCACCATTTCCGAACAGCATGGGGATATGTTCAATAGGGAATTCTCGACCATAAAGGAAAGGGTTTCCTCGCGAAGGGGAACATCGTTCGACGTCAGCTATTCGTATCAAAAACCATCGACCGATACCATCGCCGTGGATATGCACAACGAACCCTTTCGCAACGAAGACGGAAATGTACTGTTCCGACCCGGCGGCCACGGTGCCCTGATCGAGAATCTCAATGAACAGGATGCCGATATCATCTTCATCAAGAACATAGATAATGTAACCGTGCCGCGATTCGCTGACACGGTGGTGGATAGCAAAAAAGTGCTGGCCGGCGTATTGCTTAAGCTACAGGAAAAGGCCTTTGAGTACGCAGAACTGTTGGAAACGGACAATTTGACCGCCGAACGATTGGATGAGGTCAAAAACTTTTTGGAAAGTGGACTGAACGTGCGGTTTTCGGAAAAATGGGCCGGTTTTAACGTCGGCCAACAGATCGAGGTCTTAAAAGATAAGCTCAACCGACCCATCCGTGTCTGCGGCATGGTGAAGAACGAGGGCGAACCCGGGGGCGGGCCTTTTTGGACCAGGGACCGAAATGGAAACGTATCCCTACAAATCATCGAATCTGCACAAATAGATATCGACGATGCCGAACAGGCCGGCATCCTAAAAAACGCGACCCATTTCAATCCCGTCGATATCGTCTGCGGCATCAAAAATTCCAGAAACGAAAAGTACGACCTGATGAATTATGTGGATGCCAAACAGGGTTTTATTACCGGAAAAACCAAGGCAGGCAGAGCGCTCAAAGCATTGGAGCTGCCCGGCCTCTGGAACGGGGCCATGGCCTATTGGAACACCATTTTCGTCGAAGTTCCCTTGCAAACGTTTAGTCCGGTAAAAACGGTCAATGATCTGTTGAAACCCGCGCATCAGGTGAAATAGATAGTATATTTTTCCCTACTCGGCCCAAAAAGTGTGTAAATCTTACACACTTTTTTCATTCCTTACACATAGCTATACACCAGTTTTGAATAATTTTTAATTTTAAACATCTAATAATCAATTTAATATAGGATCTAAAGGCTGTTTTCGATACTTGGCACTATTTTTCCTTTATATACTACGATTACGATTATCAAAAGGTTTGATATTCAAAACAAATTTTTAATTTAAACACACACAAGATGAAAAATTTAATGATTGCCGCAGCATTGTCCTTAGGAACAATGACTGCATTCGCACAGGAAGAAGAAACTGCCGTTGACGAGGCTGGAACCGCTGTTGAAGAAAGTGCAACAGATGCTACCCAGGCTGCTGAAGATACATATGATGCTGCCGAGGAAGCTACAACCGATGCTGCTGATGCAGCACAAGGAGCGGCTCAAGATGACTTCAGTGAAGTTGCTGTCGAGGAACTTCCAGAAGCTGTCACTACAGCAGTTGAAGAAGCACATCCAGGTGCAACTATCGACAAGGCCCAAGTAAACGGGCAGTCGCAGTACAAGTTGAAAGTAACCAAAGAAGATGGTGAATCAGCTAAGTTGCTCATGGATGCCGAAGGTAACCAGATTGAAAAGTAATTCTGGAACCTTCTGTCCAAGCCACAAAGCTTGGAAATGAAACCCCCGATTGCCGCAAAGGCAGTCGGGGGTTTTACATATACAATGTGGGGTGTTGCACGGAAGCAGCGGACCCATCCGCTACAAACGGACATGCGACGTTGTTATGATTGGTCTCTCCGGATAGCAGATATCGGTGCTTGGAAAAGAATCAGGGGGGCCGTATATATTTTATACGCTTTTAGCAATACCGTATACAAAAATACACAGTAATAAATTCAGCTGGACAATTTATTAACCTGATTTACAGTGTTTTATATTATATTTTTGTTTTGGTATCATTATTTCAATCCTATAATCATGTTTAACAAATTAAAATTAAGAACCATGAAAAATTTAATGATTGCCGCAGCATTGTCTTTAGGAACCATGACTGCTTTCGCACAAGAAGAAAACGCTGTTGAGGAACCGGCTACCGACGCCACCGAAATGGCAACGGAACAAGCTGATGAAGCTACCCAAGCTGCCGATGAGGCGGCCCAATCCGCTGAAGGCGCTGCAGAGGGTGCAGCCGATCAAGCTGCGGAGGGTGCAGCCGATCAAGGAGAGTTCTCGGAAGTTGCTGCCGAAGAATTGCCGGAATCGGTAACAGCAGCTGTATCCAAGAATTATCCTACTGCTTCTATTGACAAAGCATACGTTAACGATGCGAAACAGTACAAGTTAGAAGTTTCGCTTGAAGACGGTACCGCTGGAACTTTGTATGCGGACGAAAATGGTAATTGGATCGAACTGTAAATAACGGAGGTTATTTGTTTTGTATCAAGTCGGTTTGATCAGAAAGGGGGTCGTGTTTACACGATCCCCCTTTTTTTTGAACCTCCCACAACCTAATTTTTGAATCTTCCCCAATCTTAAGGGCAACTTTGTTCCCCGAATATATCCACTTTTTATGATAAATTTAAAGAACAAACGGCTTTCTTGTGGTATTTTTACAGAGATACAGAACACAAGAACGCCTACATGTCCAATCCTAGCCTCCTCATTATTGAAGACGATGCAGCTTTTTGCCAGATGCTTCAGAAATTTTTGACCAAACGCGGTTACGAGGTAGAAACCAGCTTTACGGCACCGGATGCCAAAGAAAAATTTCAAAAGACCAATTTCGACCTTATCCTTACCGATTTGCGCCTGCCCGACTATGACGGCATACAATTGCTGGGCGATATCAAAGAAATCAATCCGAAGACCCAGGTTATTCTCATGACGGGCTACGCCGAAGTCGGTTCCGCCGTAAATGCCATGAAAAAAGGGGCATTCGACTATATTTCTAAACCTTTTACCCCCGATGAAATCGTCATGATAATGGATAATGCCCTCAAGGCCAAAGGACCTGGGGCATCACATCCCGGCATTACGGATACTGAGTTGGCTGCAAACACCGATGGGAACGGTATCTCTAAAATAGAAGCCCAAGGCGACTATTATACCTCCGATACTAAAACGGTGAAGGGCATCAGCGAGGCTTCGCAAAAATTACGGGAATACATCGATCTGGTGGCCCCGACCGATATGTCCGTTTTGATTACGGGGGAGAGCGGTACGGGCAAGGAGGTGACCGCCAAGGCCATTCATGATGGAAGTAGGCGAAAGGAGTTCAATTTTGTCGCAGTAGACTGCGGAGCCATCCCCAAAGAATTGGCAACAAGCGAGTTTTTCGGACATATCAAGGGCAGTTTTACCGGAGCCGTCGAGGATAAAATGGGAAATTTCGAGGCCGCGAATAAAGGAACCCTATTTTTGGACGAAGTCGGTAACCTCTCCTACGAAAATCAGATACAATTGCTGCGTGCCCTTCAGGAACGGAAAATAAAAAGAGTGGGCAGCACCAAGGAAATCGTTGTGGATGTCCGTATAATCACCGCTACTAACGAAGATTTGACCGAGGCGGTCGAAAAGGGTGCTTTCCGTGAGGATTTGTATCACAGGTTGAACGAGTTTTCCATTGAAATACCTTCCTTGGATGATCGTTCGGAAGACCTGGTATTGTTTGCGGAGAATTTTCTTCAGAAAGCCAACAGCAATCTCCACAAGGAAGTAGCGGGATTTTCGGAGGAAGTATGGGAAGCTTTTCGACAATACCATTGGCCCGGCAACCTACGGGAGCTGCGGAACGTCGTTAAGAGAGCCGTACTACTGACCACGGGAGATGAGGTGCAGCTAGAAGCCTTGCCAAGAGAAGTCTTGACGCCCCGGGAAAAAGAATCGGTGGCCGATGGTTTTTCAAAATCCGAGTTCGAAAAGAATCGGATCATCAAAGCCCTTAAAAAAACGAACTTCAACAAATCGAAAGCCGCTAAATTATTGCAGGTCACCCGGAAGACCCTGTACAACAAGATCAACTATTATAATCTCGATCTTTAAGGGATTCAGCCCGGGCTTACCGACACTCGGTGCTCCAATTCCGAGACCAAGGCGCTCACATGCGTTTTGAGCTGTTGCAGGGAATTCGACAACATATAATGATCCATAGTATCTTCCTTGGCCAGCTCCATTTTTTCCAATAAAGAAACAGAATCCTTGGACTTCAATTGGCGGAACATGGGCAGCATCCGATGGGCCACATGATTGACTTGTGCATAATCCCTCGCCGTTACGGTCTCTTCCAATAGTTCCATATTGGTCCGGGTGTCACGGAGAAAAGTTTGTAGCACCTCGTAAATGGCATCCTCGTTTTTCCCGAGGAAGGAATGGATAATGTCCAGACTGTACAGGTCGGAATCCGTTTCGATATCCTTAGATCTCTCCTCTTTTTTGGGTGTCTTTTCCGTGGCGATGCCCAACAATTTAAGGGTGGCTACCAGCTCGCCTTTGGTGAAGGGTTTTTGCAACACTTGGGTAAATCCTATGCTAGTGTATGATTCAGGTCCCAGATCCCTTCTGCCGGTCATGGCGATTATGGGCTGGTCCGTATAATGTTGATAATTGCCGGACCGTAGCCTTTTCAAGACTTCGAACCCGGTGACCTGGGGCATTTGAATATCGGTTAGTACGATATCGTAGGCCAGGTGCGAATCTTCTTCGATGGAAAGAAAATTGGTGTAGGTGTGGGCTGTAATACCCATACTTTCGGCAAGTTCCCGTAGCATGTGCAGCAATGAGGTATCGTCGTCGATGATAAGCATGCGCAACTTGGGAGCCATGTATGGCATCTCTTTATCCGCCTCCTTAACAGCCTTTGTAATCTCGAGCGGCAGTTGCAGGGTAAACGCGCTGCCTTCGCCCAACTTGCTTTGCAGGGTCAACGAACCCTTGAGCAGTTCGGCCAGTTTTTTCGAAATGGTAAGGCCGAGTCCATGCCCGCCGAATTTTTTTTCCGTATCGTTTTCCGCCTGCGTGAACTCCTTAAAAATCAGGCGTTGTTTTTCTTTGGCGATACCGATACCCGTATCGGAAACCTCGATCTTGGCGGTTAACCGGGTGCCTGTGCCGGTGCTGGCCCTGCCCGTGACCTTAATATGACCCTCTTCGGTAAATTTAAAGGCATTTCCGATGAGGTTGGTCACAATTTGCCGTATCCTGAAAGGATCACCCAGAACGGTCTGTTCGAGTTCGGGGGCAATGTCGAGAATCAGTTTCAGTTTTTTGCCCTTATGCGTTGCCTGTAGATTCTCAGCGGTTTCCTGGATCAGGTTGGCGAGGATAAAGGGTACGTTCTCGATGTTCAGTTTTCCGGCTTCGAGCTTTGAGAAGTCCAGTAGATCATTGACTAGGTTGCCCACATATTGGGAGGCGGATTTGAGGTTTTTGATGTAGCCTTCCTGTTTTTTTGTAAGATCGGTACTCTCCAAAAGGTCGGAATAGCCACTGATGGTATTCAAGGGACTACGTAGGTCGTGGCTAACCGTCGATATGAGCTGTTCCCTACTTTTTAGAAGCGATTCCGAAAACCGTTTTTCCTTTTCCAGACGTATCCGGTAGGTCTGAACTTTCCAATAGTCGCGGGTAATCAGGAATGAAAATACACCCACGATTATAAAACCGATCAGTGCTGCGATGCCCGCAATCCGCGTAGTTCTTCTGAGTGCGGCCTGTTTTTTTACGTTGCTCTCGTAAGTGCTGGCCATGACATCTTTTTCGAATGCCGTCATAATATTTTGTAGTTGTTGCGAAAGTTCGCGATCGTTGCGGTTGACCTCATATTCTTTCAGGGCCAAGGAGCGCCGTGATCTCGAATCCTGCAGTTTTGCCTGTCGAAGCATGGCTCTCGAGGCGGTTAGAATCGAGTCGACATAGGCCGCATCTAGCGTACCATTGGCACTTGGAGCGTTTTTATTGATAAGGGCGGCATAGTCCCGCAGGGAGTTTTGGACTTTTGGGGAGAGTTGGTCAAAGCTAGGGAACAGGTTTTCGGCAGAAAATTTTCCGAACGATTCGTCTATTTTTTCAAATTCCTTTAGGGCCTTGTCCAAAGCATTGATCGAAGAGCTCTTTTTTTTAAGGAGCTTCAATTCATTGTTGTTCTCGACCTTTTCCCTTAGAAGCTGCTGTAGGCTATCCAAGAGGTTTTTTTGTTCGCTGCCCTGCATCAGCTGTTTTAGGGTGTCGATCTCAACCTGTATCGAGTCGATGCGCTGGGCATAGACGTCAAAGATGGTATCGGTATCGCTTTGCAACGCCAATTTCGAGAGGCTTTCGGCCTCGTAAAGGTTGGTGGCCAAGGAGCCGGTCCGCAATAATTTTAACTCGTTCTGATCCGCGGTCTCCGAAGAGACAAAGGTTTTTATCTCAGTATAAATAAAAAAACCTACGGCGGTCGCCAATACGGCCAGTACCAAATAGCTGGCCACGATCTTCAGGGTAAATTTACTTTTCGACTTTTTAGGTTCGTTTACCATATAGTACTTGTAAAACTCCTAAGCAAAGATTAATCGGCATTTCAATATGCTCGTCTCAACTGAAATTTGTTAAAAATACAGATATTGGACAGATAGGATTGATAAGGAAGCGTTAATTATTATGACTTAGTTTTTGCTCAAGCACTTTTTTTGCTTTTAAGTTGTGGATTTTGACATTGTGATAGTATATTTGCCCCATCTCAAAGGGGTGCTTTTTTTAAGGCTGAGATCATACCCAATGAACCTGGGCGGGTAATGCCGCCAAGGGACAACCGAGCAACAGAGGTACAGTAGACTTTTGTGGCGAGGGACGAGATGACGGGTTGGCCATATTCGGTCAGCCGCATCTTCTAAAAGGGTAGCCATTAGGCTAACGAAAATCATGTATAACATAGGATAATAGCCCCTTTTATCCGTAAATTTTTTTACGGATGAAGACTATATTCACCACATGGGCCATCTCGGCCTTTACAGGACTTACGCTCGGCGTGTCTGCCCAAGAGCGGGAAATCGATTCTTTGGAAGGTCGTGAGATCGATTCCTTGGAAGGCACAAAAGTCGTGCTCGACGAGGTGTTCGTACAGGCGGTACGGGTCACCAAGGAATCGCCGGTCACCTTTTCTGACCTGAAAAAGGAAGAAATCGCACCCCGTAACCTGGGGCAGGATATTCCCGTACTGTTGAACTATCTGCCGGCTGTTGTAACCACTTCCGATGCGGGAGCGGGCGTGGGCTATACCGGTATTCGGGTACGCGGTAGCGATGCCACAAGGGTCAACGTGACCATCAATGGCATTCCGTACAACGATTCGGAATCGCATGGTACCTTTTGGGTGAATATGCCCGATTTTGCCTCCTCAATCGAAAGCCTACAGTTGCAGCGAGGCGTGGGGACATCAACCAATGGGGCGGGGGCCTTCGGGGCCAGCCTGAACCTATTGACCGACGCCGTTTCCGAGGAGGCATACGGGCAAATATCATCCTCTGTAGGCAGTTTCAATACGCTGCGCAATACCATTAAGTTCAGTACGGGATTGCTGAACGACCACATAGAGGTTGCCGGTAGGTTGTCCCGAATAAAGTCCGACGGTTATGTCAACAGGGCCTCCTCCGATTTGGAGTCTTATTTCTTACAAACGGCCTATAAAGACGGCAATACCATCCTCAAAGCCCTACTTTTCGGGGGCCATGAGATTACCTATCAAGCTTGGAACGGCATTACGGCCGAAAGATTGGCGAGCGATAGAACCTATAATCCTTCCGGAAAATACACCGACGAAAATGGGAACACCCGTTTTTACGATAATGAGATCGATAATTACAAACAGGATCATGCGCAATTCCTGTGGAACCAGCAATTGAACTCAAATTGGAACGCCAACATTGCCTTGCATTACACCCATGGTCGGGGTTATTTCGAGCAATATAGGGAAAATGATGATTTCGCGGTATACGGATTCGAACCGTTGACC
>DASSWC010000377.1:0-3781 GCA_035705395.1 Pricia sp.
GGGCAAGAAAATCTGCGGGAGATTCGCCTTGGTCAAAACGGGCAAAAGGGCGGACAAGGAGCAATGGCTGCTCATCAAAAAAAAGGACGACTACGGAACGGAATCCGATTATGATGCCGAAGCCCTGGTCGCGCCATCCCAAAACCGGCCCAAAAAACAATCGAAAGACATAGTTCCGGGTAAAATCCTACAACCCATGCTGGCTTCCCGGGCCGATAAAATTTTTAACGACCCGGACTGGATTTATGAATTAAAGTGGGACGGCTACCGCGTGTTGGCCCATATCTCGGAAAAGGGAGTGCTTTTGCAATCGCGAAACGGCATAAACTATAATGCCAAATTCCGACCGCTATACGACGAATTGAAGTCCGTGGCCCATGAGGCGATTTTAGACGGTGAAGTAGTCCTTCTTGACGAGGAAGGTGTACCCCAGTTCGGTGAACTCCAGAACTATCCCTCGACGAAAGGCACTTTACGCTATTACGTCTTCGACATGCTCTATCTGAACGGCCATAGTATGGTGGACCTGGATTTAATGGATAGAAAAAGCCTGATTCCCGAACTCATCGAAGATCTCACGGTTGCCCGATATTGCGATCATATCGAAGGCATGGGTGCCGCGCTTTTCGGGAAGGCTACCGAGGCGGGCATGGAAGGGGTAATGGCGAAGGAAAAACATTCGAAGTATGCGGTAGGTTTCCGTACCGAAAAATGGTTGAAGGTGAAATCCGTTGAAAGCGAGGATGCCCTAATCTGCGGATACACCGATTCGGAGGACGGCGGTGCCGCGTTCGGTTCCCTCATTTTGGGCCAGCTAATGGAGGATGGCCTACAATACATCGGAAATTGCGGCTCGGGGTTCACCGAGGCAGGTCGTAAGGAACTTTTGGAACGTTTTGAAAAACACCGAACGAACGAAAGCCCTTTTCGCAAAAGGCCGCCGCTCCAGGGACGGAAGCCCAACTGGATGCGACCCGTGTTGGAGTGTGAGGTCAAATTCTCGGAACGCACAAAAAATGGTCTGCTGCGCAATCCGGTCTTCAAGGGTTTGAGAGGTGAGGCACAGCTTGTTGAGCCCACGAAACCTGTCCGACAACAACCTTCGTACAAACGCGCTAAGGAAACCATCGAAGTCGATGGCCTGTCCGTACCGGTCAGCAATCTTGATAAAGTCTTTTGGCCCGAATCGGGCCTGACCAAATACGACCTTATCGATTATTACCTTCGGATTTCCGATGTTATAGTACCGTATCTTATCGACCGTCCGCAGAGCCTTCACCGGCATCCGGACGGGATTGCCGAAGCGGGGTTTTACCAAAAGGATAATGAAAGTGTACCCGAATGGATGGAGACGGTAAGCATCCATTCAAAATCCTCTCAACGGGATATCGACTATCTGCTGTGCCAAAATACCGCATCCCTGCTCTATATGGCCAATTTGGGCTGTATCGAGATACATCCCTGGAATTCCAAAATCCAAACCCTGGATAGGCCCGATTACGGTATAATCGATTTGGATCCGCCAAAAGACATGGGTTTTGAAAAGGTCGTACACGTAGCGCTGGAATTCAAAAAGGTATTGGACGCGGGCGGTATCAAAGGCCTGTGTAAGGTCTCGGGCTCAAAAGGCATACATATCTATGTGCCAATGGGAGCGCAATACACCTATGAAGAAGTGCGCAATTTTATCAAACTCCTCTGCCATTTCGTGGAACAGCGCCTTCCGGAAATAGCGTCGTTGGAGCGAAGAATAAAGAATAGGGAGGGAAAGATCTATTTGGACTACCTGCAGAACAGACGTGGCCATACAATTGCCTCTGTCTATTCGGTACGCCCCCTACCAAAGGCGCCTATTTCTGCACCCATAGCTTGGGAAGAGCTTTCCGATACGTTGGGGCCGCAGCAATTCTCGCTAAAGTCATTTCCAAAACGACTTGATAGAAAAGGGGATCTGTTCGCAGCCTTATCTGGCAATCCGGTCGATATGGAAAGGGCGCTGAAAAATCTAGACAATTTTGAATAGGCACCCCCGGACAAGTTACCCGTTACCAACAAACTTTAAGGCATTCCTCATGAGATCCACTTCAAAGCCTTGGCTTGGATTGTCGATCAACCGGTCGTCTACATGCGCTTTCGATCCGGCCCATTGCATTTTTATTTTTCGGGCCCTTATCGTCTTTGTAAATTTTTCCAAGCCGATATTTTCGGAGGTCCCGTTGATTTTTTTGTCGAGATACACTCCCAAGTCCGTACGTCGGCCTTCGGGTATGAGTATCAGATCAAAGAGGCCATCTCCCGGATCGGCATCGGGGGCCAGATCGAGGTTCGGTCCCAATTGCGGAATGTTCATAAGTTCGACCAACAGAAACGAACCATTTATAATGATTCCATCCACTTCTATCGTAGCCTTTTGCGCTTCGAAATTTTTGACAATCTGCACCAATACCTTCCAGGCCAGTGCTAACTTGTCGCAGGCATCCACATCGACGTTCGATTTCATTTGTTTCATCTGAAAGATCAGCTCCGGGAAAATCCCGAATCCCAAACTTTCCAAAAAGAATTCCTGCCCCGGCAATCCCGAAATCCGGCCACAATCAAACGCTCTGATCTTGCCCGCTTCAAGAATTCTATTTGTATCCACTATCCTAGAAATTTTAAGCGTTTTTGCAATGTTATTGGCGGTTCCGACAGGAAGTAAATGGATGGGAATCCGGCGATCGGATATATCGGTCAACAAGATATCGGCCAGTTTGCGAACGGTGCCGTCCCCCCCAACCAAAAAATAAATATCCACATTATCGGACCTAAGCGTTTTCCAGGCGTCTTCATCGTCTGTGGAAACGTATTGTGCAACGTAACCCGCTTTAATTACGGCATCCAGTAATTCCTGCTTCGTATGATCGGCATTACCGGCCGAAGGATTATGTATGATCTGTGCCCTTTTCATAGTCATCATCAAAGATAATTTATTCTCCCTGCGAATCGCTAGCGGTTTTGTACGAGGACATTAAGCTTTTGTTAAAAAATTAAATCCGATCAAGAGGGGGGCGTGCCGTGCCGTTATAAAAGCATCTATTTTTGTAAATTGAGCATTGATTGTCAAGAAAGACAACATCTAAATAATTACGGAATATGAAAATACTGGTAACGAACGACGATGGTATTTATAGCCCGGGCCTTTCCTGCCTCGCCCAGGTTGCATCCTCCTACGGAGAGGTAATCGTTATGGCACCTGATGTCGAGCAGTCATCGATGGGGCAGGCCATTACTTCGGGAAGACCCATAACCTATAAAAAATCGCCCATCCACTTTGAAGGGATCGAGGCCTACAGGGTTGCCGGAACACCGGCCGATTGCGTGGCGATGGGCACCCATTTGTTCGAAAACATCGACCTGGTGCTCTCGGGAATCAATATAGGTTCGAACCTGGGCAACTCCGCCTGGCATTCCGGTACCCTGTCCGCCGCCAGACAGGCGGTGCTTTTTGGGGTGCGCGGCATTGCCCTTAGCGTTTCTGTAGGGGAGGAAGAACCGGACTTTATGGCATTACAACCTTTTGTGGAGGATGCGCTTAAAGAGGTCATCCGAGAAAAGGATCGAGAACTACTGAACATCAATTTTCCCCGGAATCCCAATGGAACTATCGTATGGACCAGCCAATCGGTACGGCAATACGACGGAATGATTCAAGCTAACAAAGATCCGATGGGAAGGCAACATTACTGGTTTACGGTCATCCCCATCGAACCCGAGGAAGAGGGTTCGGACCGCTGGGCCGTGA